>CAIOSQ010000269.1 GCA_903860935.1 uncultured Rhodospirillales bacterium
CCGCGCAGGATCGCGCCGAACCAGATGCTCGATCCGGCACCGATCTCCACGTCGCCGATCACCGTGGCCGTCGGCGCCAGCCAAGCCCCCGGATCGATGGACGGAGCGATCCCGCGCCAGGGCCGGATCAGCGCGCCGGTCACGCCAGCCCCAACATCATCTCGAGCGACTGGACCGCCGCGCCCGACGCGCCCTTGCCGAGATTGTCGAGACGGGCGACGAGCACCGCCTGACGATGGCGCTCCGATCCGAACACCCGCAATTCCATGCGATTGGTGTCGTTCAGCGCCTCCGGTTCGAGTCGGTCGTAGCCCTTCACGGACGCATCGACCGGAACGACCGACACCCAGCGGCTTCCCGCATAGCGCCGCGCGAGCGAGTCGTGGAGGTCGGCCAGCTTCGGCCGCCCCGGCAGCGTGTCGAGATGGAGCGGAATACTGACCAGCATGCCACAGCGGTAATTCGCGACGGACGGCACGAAGATCGGCCGGCGGGACAACCGCGCGTAAAGTTGAAGTTCGGGCAGATGCTTGTGCTCGAAACCGAGGCCATACAATTCGAAGGCCGGCGCCACGCCCGACTCGTAGGCCTCGATCATCGACTTGCCGCCGCCCGAATAGCCGCTCACGGCATTGATCGTCACCGGATGGTCGGCGGCAAGCAGAGCATCGTCCACCAGCGGCCGCAGCAACGCGATCGCACCGGTGGGATAACAGCCGGGATTGGCGACGCGGCGCGCGGCGCGCACGGCCGCGGCCTGCTCCGCGGACAGTTCGGGAAAGCCGAAGACCCATCCGGGTGCCGTGCGATGGGCCGTGCTGGCATCGATGATGCGCGGCGCCGCCGCGCCGAGCTCATCGGCCAGAGCCACCGCCTCGCGCGCGGCATCGTCGGGAAGACAGAGGATCACCACGTCGACCGACGCCATCATCGCGCGGCGCGCCTCCGGATCCTTGCGCCGATCGGTGGCGATCGACTTCACGACGATGGCGGGATGGGCCTCCAGGCGTTGACGAATGCCGAGGCCGGTCGTGCCCGCCTCTCCGTCGATGAAGACCGAATGCTGGGTGTTGGCGCTCATGCCGATGATCTCCTGCTGCCGCTCCCGCCGCGCCTGTGGTCGAAAGATGCGCGGACGGGACAAAGAAAAAGGGGCGATCCAGCGAGGAGCGCCCCTTTTCCCTTGGACACGCCCCGGACCGGGGCCGACGCGCGCGGCGCGTCAGCGCTTCGAGAACTGGAAGCTGCGTCGCGCCTTCGCGCGGCCGTACTTCTTGCGCTCGACCACGCGGCTATCGCGGGTCAGGAAGCCGACCTGCTTGAGGATCTTGCGCAGGGAGGGTTCGAACAGCGTCAGCGCCTTCGAGATGCCATGGCGCACCGCGCCGGCCTGGCCCGAAAGCCCGCCGCCGGTGACCGTGCACATCACGTCGAACTGGTTGAGCCGATCGGAGACCAGGAAGGGCTGCTGGATGATCATCCGGAGCACCGGACGCGCGAAATACACCTGCGCGTCACGGCCGTTGATCGTGATGCGTCCCTTGCCCGGCTTCACCCACACGCGGGCGACGGCGTTCTTGCGCTTGCCGGTGGCGTAGGAGCGACCTTTGGCGTCGCGCTGCGGCGCGGGGAGCGGTTGCTCGCCGATGGCGGCGCCCTGGGCCGCGGCGACCGCCGCGTTGGCAAGGGCGAGATCGGCGAGGCTACGGGTGCGGGTCAGCGTGGTGCCCGTCGTCTTGTCGGCCATGGGATCACGCGCTCCGCTTGTTCTTGGGGTTCATGCCGGCGACATCGAGAACGCTCGGGTTCTGCGCCGCGTGCGGGTGCTCGGGTCCAACGTAGACCTTGAGGTTGCTCATCTGACCACGCGCGAGCGGAGAATCCTTTTTCATCATCCGCTCGACCGCGCGCACAACCAGCTTGTGGGGCGTCTTGCCCGCCAGGGTCTGGCGCGGCGTGCGCTCCTTGACCCCGCCCGGGAAGCCCGTGTGGTAGTGGAACACCTTGTCGTTCATCTTGTTGCCGGTCAGGCGAACCTTGTCGGCGTTGATGATCACGACATTGTCGCCGCAATCGACATGCGGCGTGAAACCGGGCTTGTGCTTGCCCTTGAGGCGAAGCGCCACGATCGAAGCGAGACGCCCGAGAACGACGCCTTCGGCATCGATCAGGATCCACTTCTTGTCCTTCGCCGCAGCTGCGACGGTCATCGAGTAGGTTTTCATCGGGTACGGGGCCCTGGTTGTGCGGTCGTCGGCGCCGGGGACCGGCGCGAGGCGGCGGAGTATCTTCAGCCCCCCTGATCGCGTCAACGGAAAACGCTGTCCCTGCGCGGTTTTATCACTGCGGTATTATATTACCGCAGTGGTGGAGGCCGTCAGTCGTGGCGCGGCGGTATCGAGTACGTCCCAGTGACATGGGCGACGGCGTCGGCCTCGCCTTCCGACCGCAGCACAACCTCCGAGACCGCGAGGCGCTTGCCCAGCTTGAGGATGCGTGCCTCCGCCAGGACGTCGCGAGGCGCCGGCTTGCGCAGGAAGTTGATGTTCAGATTGGTGGTCACGGCGAGTTCGACCTTGCCGATCATGGAGAGCGTCACGGCGTACATGGCGTAATCGGCGAGCGCCATGAGGATCGGCCCCGCGATCGTGCCGCCAGGGCGGAGGAAGCCCCCGTCGTAAGGCGCGCGGGCGACCGCATGCCCATAAGCGAGTGCATCGAGACGAAAGCCGAGTTGCCGCGCGATCGGCAACTGGGCATCCACGAGGGCATCGAACGCCGCGCGCGACAGCAGGGGAGCGATGGTCATTGGCCGGCCTTTCGCCTTGAACTCGACCAGAATAGGCCCGCAAATACAAGCACACGCCCTTCGCGTCCAGGAACCCACCCATGCTGTCCGCCGCGCCACCCGACGACGACTCCCTCCTGCTCCTGCGGGACGATGCCGAGGGCGTGGCGACGCTGCGGCTCAACAGGCCCAGATCCTACAACGCCCTGTCGGCCGACCTGATGCACGCGCTGCACCAGACCCTCGACGCGATCGCCACGGACGAGTCCGTGCGCGTCGTCGTCGTCGCGGGCGCCGGCAAGGGCTTCTGCGCGGGCCACGACCTGCGCGAACTGCGCGCCCGGCCAGAGCGCGCGGCCTACGAGGCGCTGTTTAACGCCTGTTCGGCCCTGATGCAGCGCATCGTCTCGCTGCCGAAGCCGATCATCGCACGGGTTCACGGCATCGCCACTGCCGCGGGATGCCAACTTGTCGCCAGCTGCGATCTCGCCGTGGCGGCACGCAGCGCACGCTTCGCGGTCCCAGGGGTCAATATCGGCCTGTTCTGCTCGACCCCGATGGTCGCTCTCTCGCGCGCCGTGGGCCGGAAGGCAGCGATGGAGATGCTGCTCACCGGCGACCTCGTCGATGCGCAGACCGCGCAACGCTTCGGTCTCGTCAACCGTGTGACCGAGGAAGACAGCCTCGATGCGGAGACGTTCGCCCTTGCGAGGCAGATCGCCTCGAAATCGCCCCTGACCCTCGCGATCGGCAAGGAGGCCTTCTACCGGCAGGCCGAGATGGACCTCGCCGACGCATACCGCTATGCGAGCGAGGTGATGACCCGCAACATGCTCGCGCGCGACGCCGAGATCGGCATCGACGCCCTCCTCGCGAAGACCAGCCCGCAATGGTGTGGACGATGAACCACGACAGCTACTCCGACGCCTATATCGGCGCGATCCTCCGCGAGACACGTAAGATCGCCATGGTCGGTGCCTCGCCGAACTGGAACCGGCCCAGCTTTTTCGCGATGAAGTACCTCCAGTCGAAAGGCTACCGGGTCATCCCGGTGAACCCGGCTGCCGCCGGTCAGGAAATCCTCGGCGAACCTGTCTACGCCACCCTCGCGGACATCCCCGAACCAGTCGACATGGTCGACATCTTCCGCAACTCCGAGGCCGCGGGCGCCATCGCCGACGAGGCGATCACCTGCGGCGCGCGAACGGTCTGGATGCAACTCGGCGTGCGCAACGACGATGCCGCCGCCCGCGCCGAGGCGGCCGGGCTTCGCGTCGTGATGAATCGCTGCCCGAAGATCGAATTCGGGCGCCTGACCGGCGCGCTGTCCTGGGGCGGCATCAATTCCGGCGTGATCTCGTCGCGACGACGCCGCGGCATCGCCTGAGCCTTGTCATCCTGGAAATCTGAGCCCATGGACGTCCTCCTAGGTCCGCTGGCCGTATCGACAGGCGTGGTCGCGATTGCCGAGATCGGCGACAAGACCCAACTCCTCGCGCTGGTCCTCGCTGCGCGGTTCCGTCGGCCCTGGCCGATCGTTGCCGGCATCCTTGTGGCCACGATCGCGAACCATGCGGTCGCCGGGCTCGCCGGCGCCTGGTTCGCACACCTGCTCGAAGGCCCCTGGCTGCGCTGGATCATCGCCGGATCCTTCGTCGCGGTCGGCATCTGGGCGCTTTTCCCGGATCGCTTCGAGGACGATGACAAGCCGGCGATGGAGCGCTACGGCGCTTTCCTGACCACGACCATCGCCTTCTTCTTCGTGGAGATCGGCGACAAGACCCAGATCGCGACCGTCGCGCTGGCTGGTCGCTTCGCCGCCGACGTCGCGGCCGTGGTCGCGGGCACGACGATCGGAATGATCCTGGCGAACGCGCCTGCGGTCTGGCTGGGCGACAAGCTGGCGCACAGGCTGCCGCTCAAGCTCATCCGCATCTGTGCCGCGGGCGTGTTCGTCGTCCTTGGCATCGCGGCGTTCTTCATGCTCGGCGCCTGACGACCGCCATCGCCTGCAGCCCGCGGAGTGCGGGCGATACCGCCGCCCCGCATCGGAGACCAGCCAGTCATGACCGACAAGCCCCCCGCCTCCCCCGCCGACCGCTCCTATGCCTTCGAGACGCGCGCGGTTCATGCCGGCGCCAGTCCCGACCCGACCACGGGCGCGCGCAACGTGCCGATCTATCAGACGACGTCCTACGTCTTCGACGATGTCGACCACGCCGCGTCGCTCTTCAATCTGCAGGATTTCGGCTACGTCTATACGCGCCTGGGCAATCCGACCGTCTCGGCACTCGAGGAGCGCGTGGCGAGCCTCGAGGGCGGCCGCGGCGCGGTCGCCGCGGCGTCCGGACATGCCGCCCAGTTGCTCGCATTCTTTTCGCTGATGGAGCCCGGCGACGAATTCATCGCGTCGCGGAACCTCTATGGCGGATCGATTACCCAGTTCTCGCATGCTTTCAAGCGCTTCGGCTGGTCCGTCAAGTTCGTCGATCCCGCTGACCCCGATGCGTTCCGGACGGCGATCACGGCGCGTACCAAGGCGATCTTCATCGAGGTGCTCGCCAATCCCGGCGGTATCGTCGTCGATATCGAACCGATCGCCGCCATCGCGCGCGAGGCCGGCATCCTTTTGATGGTCGACAACACCATGGCGTCGCCCTGGCTGTTCCGGCCCTTCGAGTTTGGTGCCGACATCGTCATCCACTCGACGACGAAATTCCTTTCCGGTCACGGCACATCGATGGGCGGTGTCGTCATCGAGTCCGGACGCTTCGACTGGGCGCGCAACGCGGCCCGCTACCCCGGCCTGACGAAGCCCGATCCGGCCTATCATGGCCTCACCTTCGCCGAGACGTTCGGCGATTTCGGTTACACGATGAAGACGCGGGCTGTTGCGCTGCGCGATCTCGGCCCTGCGATGGCGCCCATGAACGCGTTCATGACCCTGACCGGGATCGAGACGCTGCACCTGCGCATGGAGCGGCACTGCGCCAATGCGCTGAAGGTCGCACAGTTCCTGGAAGGACACCCGGCGATCGCCAAGGTCTCGTATGTCGGCCTGCCATCGAGCCCCTATCACGGCCTTGCGCGGAAATATCTCCGTCGCGGCTTCGGCTCCGTCTTCACCGTCAGCCTCAAGGGCGGGTTCGCGGCGGGCGTGCGCGCCGTCGAGGCTGTCGAACTCGTGTCGCATCTCGCGAATATCGGCGACACCCGGTCCCTGATCATCCATCCCGCATCGACGACGCACCGGCAATTGACCGAAGAGCAGCAGATCAAGGCCGGTGCCGGCCCGGACATCCTGCGGCTGTCCATCGGGATCGAAAATGCCGACGACATCATCCTCGACCTCGACCGCGCGCTGTCGAAGGCCTGACTGGCGCGCGTCTACTCCGCGGCTACCGCCGGCCGCCGTGCGGGGGGAGCCGCATCGCTTTCCGGGAGCATGAACGCGCCCGCGAGCGCCACGGCCGCCAGCACGCCCATCATCAAGAACAGCCAGTAGAAGCCACCCGTGCTGTCGTAGACCCAGGCGATCAGCGGGACCGCGCTCGCCGATACGCCGAGCGTCAGCACGAATTTGGCCCCGAACCCCGTCCCCTGCCAGCGTCCGGGGGTGTAATGCGCAAGCAGCTTGTTCTCGGCGGGACCGGCAAGCGTGCTGGTGAACACCAATCCGATCGACAGCGCCAGCAACAGCCAGGACTGGAGCAGCGCCGCGAGGAACAATCCCGGCGCCAGCAGGACATAGGCGAAACGATAGACCTTCTCCGTCGGGAAACGATCCGCGATCCTGCCGCAAGTGGGCATCGAGAGCCCGACGCAGAGATAGACGAGGCCGACCAGTCCACCGATGCCGAGCGGACCGAGGCCGAACTCGGCGCCCATGCGCTGCTCGAACAGTTTCGGCAGCATCACGGTGAAGGCCTGGAAGATCAGTCCACCGCAGGTCATGGTCACCGACAGCAGGAAAAACGCGCGCAGCATCTCCTTGCGCGTGGGCGGCGCCTTCGAGGGGGTGCCGGAGAGATCGCCCTCGCCCACCATCTCGCCGCGCCACGCGACGAAGAGCACGATCCCGATCGCCAGCGTCACGATGCCCGGCACGATGAAAGCCGCCCGCCAGGACCACCAATGGCACAGCGCGCCGGCGACCACCGGACCGAGAGCCACGCCGATCGAGCCGAACATGCCGTTCCAGCCCAGCGCCCGGCCCCGATCGCGCATGCTGCGTACGACCCAGGCCATGCCGACGGGATGATAGATCGCCGCGAAGAAGCCGATTGCCGCCAGACCGGCCGCGAGCGCGAACGGGGTCGTCGCGAGCCCGGTCGCGATCGCCGACGCACCCGCCCCGACGAGATAGACGACCATCATGCCGCGTGTCGACCATCGGTCTCCGAGCCATCCCGCCGGGAGCGCTGCGAGCCCATAGAGGATCTGGCCCGCGAGCATCAGCGCGATCAGTTCGCCGTAGCTGCGCGCCCATTCCCGCTCGAGGACGAGCACGACGGTCGGATAGAGAAGCGTCAACAGATGGTTGAGGCTGTGCCCGACATTGGAAAAGCCCTGGGCGAGGCGCGCGGCGCGAGAGTCCATGACGCGACTGTCGGACGCCACGCGCGTGATGTCCACGATTTCGTCCCGCCGGACCGCGATACGACCCCTTCCCGCCGAGCCCACCGGCGGACTAGTCTCCGCCGCCGACGCGCCGGGCTCGACAAGGCGTGAAAGAGCGGAACGCCAATGACCAACAAATCCGGAGCTCCGATCCCCTTTCCGCTGCGCCGCAAGCCGGTGCCGGAGATCGCGCCGCGTCGGCGCGGCCGGCCCGCTGGCCTCGCCGAGAACCCGGGCGAGCCGACCCCGGCGCAGCGAGACTGGCTGGCGCGCGGTCTGACGCAGGCGGGCGGAAAACTGCCGCTTTTCCTCGACGATGGACGCAGGGTGGATCCGCGCACGATCCGCAGTTGCATGGAGCAGGGCTGGGCCGAGCCCTGGTTCGCGAACCCGTTGAAGCCGGACTGGCTGGTATGCCGGCTGACGCAGGCGGGACGCGACGCGCTCGCGCTCGACGACGCATCCGGAGACGACATGACATGAACACCGCATCCAGCGACCGCGACACCGGCTTCGCACGCATCGTCATCACCTGCTTCCTGCCCTTCGCGGCGGGATACCTGCTGTCCTACATCTTCCGCACCGTCAACGCCGTGGTTGGCCCGCGGCTCGCCACCGAGTTGCAGATCGACATTCCCGCGCTCGGTGTCCTCACCAGCGCCTATTTCATCGGCTTCGTCCTGCTCCAGATACCCGCCGGGGTGATGCTCGATCGCTACGGCCCGCGCCGCGTCCAGATGGGATTGCTTCTCCTGGCCGCACTCGGCGCGTCGATCTTCGCCTTGTCCTCGTCGCTCGTCATGCTCGGCATCGGACGGACCCTCATCGGCGCCGGTGTCGCGGCCTGCCTGATGGCCGGGTTCAAGGCGAACACGCTGTTCTGGCCGGCCTCGAGACTTGGAACGGCGAATGGCGTCCTCCTCTCCTTCGCCGGGATCGGCGGCGCGATCGGTACGCTTCCGGTGACATGGCTTGCCGACACGGTGGGCTGGCGCGGCGTCTTCTGGGTGCTCGCCGCGGCTGCGGTCTGCGTCTCGGCGATCGTCTGGCGCGCCGTGCCCGACCGCCGCCCGCATACCGCGCAAAGCCTCGCGGATGCGCTCGGCGGCGTCCGCGAGGTGCTGACATCCCGCGCCTTCTGGCGCGTGGTGCCGCTCTCGGCGGCAACGCAGGCCGCCTTCCAGGCCTATCACACGCTCTGGACGGCACCTTGGCTCGTGGATGTGGCCGGCTTCGCCCAGAGCGCCATTCCCGGCGCGATGCTGGCGATCCTGCTTGGCATCATTCCGGGATACCTTCTGAGCGGATTGGTCACGGATCTCCTGTCGGCGCGCGGCGTCCCACGCGCGCGGGTCTTCTCGCTCTACGCTGGCGCGTTCATCGCGATCCAGGCCGTCCTGGTCGTCGCACCGCTCTCTGGCCTGCCCGCCATCGCGACATGGATCGCCTATGTCGTTCTCGGCACGGGCAGCATGATCGCGTACGTCATCCTGACGCCGCTTTTCGCGCCGGATCTCGCAGGCCGCGTCAACACGGCGGTCAATCTGGTGGTGTTCATCGCCGCCTTCGCCATGCAGGCCTCGATCGGATACGCGCTGGCCGCCCTCGAGACGCATGCCGGCCTCGGTCGCGCATCGGCGCACGCGGCGACGCTCGCCGCGATCCTGGTCATCCAGGCCGCCGCCTGGATCTGGCTCGCCATGGGACGCCGCGACCTCGAAGCCGTCGCGCGCCGCTGACGTTCATGCGCTGCGCCGCAGCGCCGCGATTTCCGCCGCTGTCGGAAAGGCCGTGGACGTCCCCGCCCGTGTCACGGACAGGCTCGCCCCGGCGATGGCGAGACGCAACGCCCCGGCAGGATCGGCGCCGAGGCACAGTTCGGCCAGCAGGAGGCCGACGAGCGTGTCGCCGGCTCCGGCCGTGTCGACGACATCAACCCGGGGTGCGTCGATCGCGGTTTCGGACACGTCGTCAAGCAGAACGGCGCCATGCGCGCCGACGGTGAGGACGACATGACATCCGCGGACCAGATGGCGAGCGCCGGCATGCGGATCCGCCTGGCCCGACAACGCGGCGGATTCGACCTCGTTGACGATCAGCAGGTCGCATGAGGCGAGAACGGGACCGAAGTCGAAGGCGACCGGCGCCGCGTTGACCGCAACACGCGCACCGCGCGCGCGCGCCGCAACGGCAGCGGCCAGTGTGGCTTCGGCCGTGAGATTTCCCTGGAGCAGCAGCCAATCGCCCGCGTCGAGCGCCTCCACGACGACCGCGGCGTGCTCCGGCGCGATGCTTCTCGCCGCGGCGGCGCTGCTCGCGATCATGTTGCGACCATCTCCGTCCACCCAGATCGATGACATGTCGGTCGCCGCGGGAGAATCGATCCATCGCACCCGCGCGACCGGCTCGCACGCCACCGCCGCGCGCAGCACGACACCCGCATCGTCGGCTCCGATGGCGGCGGCGAAGTCGACCCGCGCGCCGGCCCGCGCCGCGACGATCGCCTGATTGAACCCCTTGCCGCCCGGACACCGCATCGGCGCCTCGCCGAGGACGGTCTCTCCGATCGCCGGCAGACGCTCGACCCGCTGCACCACGTCGAGCGTGGCATTGCCGAGAACCATCAGCGTGCGCATCACGGTCGATCCGCGCGTCGTGCGCGAAGCCGGGCCAGTCGCGCGGCGACCATCGGCGAAACGGCGGCATCGCCCTCCATCCAGGGCGACGCGGTTGCGGGAAGATCGTCGAGCCTGTGGCACAGCGCGAGATGCGCCGCGTCGTCCAGAGGGCGAAGAGGCGGAGGAGCAAGCCGGCACGCATCGGCGACATGGGGGCATCGATCGGCGAAGCGGCAGCCGCGCGCGACGGCGAACGGATCCGGCGGCTCGCCCTGCAGCACCGACTTGGTCCGCCGGGCCGCAGGCGAGACAGCGGGGACCGACGCCAGCAGAGCCTGCGTGTAGGGATGACGCGGATGCCCGAAGATCCGCGCCGCCGGGCCCCGCTCGACGAGCCGTCCGGCATACATGACACCCACGCTATGGGCGACGCTGCGCACCACGCCCATGTCGTGGGACACGAAGATCATCGTCAGGCCGAGCCGCGCGCGCAGATCCTGCAGCAGGTTGAGGATCTGCGCCTGCACCGACACGTCCAACGCGGCGACCGGCTCGTCGCAGATCAGCAACTCCGGTTCGACGGCGAGCGCCCGCGCGATGACGACACGCTGTCGCTGGCCCCCGCTCAGCGCGTGCGGGAAGCGGCCCGCGAGGCTCGGATCAAGACCAACGAGATCGAGCAGTTCCTCGACGCGCGCGCCAAGGCGCGCGGCCGAGCGCAGCCGATGCAGCCGGATCGGCGCGGCTATGGCGTCGCCGATCCTTTCGCGCGGGTCGAGAGACGCGAAGGGATCCTGAAACACGATCTGCAGGCGACGTCGCATCGCCCGCAGCCCCGCGCCATCCAGTCCCCGCAGGTCAGTGCCTGCGAAGACAATACGCCCTTCGTCCGGTTCGATCAGCCGAAGCACGAGACGGCCGACGGTCGTCTTTCCGCTCCCGCTCTCGCCGACCAGCGCGAAGGTCTCGCCCGCCGCGACCGAAAACGACATGTCTTCGACCGCGCGCAGACGCTTCCTGCCGCCCGCGGGGCCAGGTACATCGAAACTCTTGCCGAGGCCCGAAACCTCGAGGAGCGGCGCGCTCATGGCCCCGCCTCGAGCGGCGCGTTCCAGCACGCGACGCCATGTCCACCCCGGTCGAAGGCAAGCACCGGAGCATCCGTCCTGCATCGATCGACCGCGAAGGGACAACGCGGATGGAACCGACATCCATCCGGCATGTCGCCAGCGGTCGGAACGGCACCGCCGATCGCCGCGAGACGCTCGCCCGGCCTTGCGAGCCGCGGCACGGCGGCAAGCAACGACAGCGTGTAGGGATGACGGGCATCGGAGAAGATCGCCTCGACCGAGGCCTTTTCGACGATCCTGCCCGCGTACATCACGGCCATGTCGTCACCGAGTTCCGCGACGACGCCCAGATCATGCGTGATCAGCAGGACGGCGGTGCCGAGTTCGCGCCGCATCTCGTCCATCAGCGCGAGGATCTGCGCCTGGATGGTGACGTCGAGCGCGGTGGTCGGTTCGTCCGCGATCAGCAACCGGGGCCGGCACACGAGCGCCATCGCGATCATGATCCGCTGACGCATGCCACCGGACAATTGGTGCGGATAGGATCCCATCCGCGTCTCCGCCGCGGGAATCCGGACCAGGCGCAGCATCTCCAACGCCGCGAGCCGCGCCTCCGCCGCGCCAAGACCGCGATGGACGCGCGCCACCTCGGCGATCTGTTCGCCGATCGTGAACACGGGATTGAGCGACGTCATCGGCTCCTGGAAGATCATCGCCATGCGGTTGCCGCGCAGAGCCGCGATCGCCGTCTCATCGAGGCCGCGCAGGTCGACCCCGTCGAAATCGAGCGTGTCGGCCTCGATGCGGGCCGCCGGCGACAGGAGCCGCATGATCGCGAGCGCCGTGAGACTCTTTCCCGATCCGGATTCACCGACGAGACACGTCACCCGTCCGGCCGCCACGTCCAAGTCCACGCCATCGACCGGGCGTGTCGAAGCCGCGCCGGCGGCGAAACCGATTCGCAACGCCCTGATGCGCAAGAGGGTCTTTTCGTGCGGCGAGAGCGAGGCGTCCACTGCGTCGGCGTATCCGGCTGTCGAGGGTCGATTGACAACGTCGCATCGCGCAAACGAAACTGAAAGTGCTTTCCCTCCTTCTCGCGCGGCGAAATGCCGACGGCCAGCGGATGACTCGCTACATCGCGTACAGAGTTCTGGCCCTCGTACCGATCCTGCTCGGCACGTCTTTTGTCTCCTTTGGCCTCATCCATCTCGTCCCGGGCGACCCCGTGGTCGCGATGCTCGGCCTCGAGGCCGATGCCCAGTCGATCGCCGCGCTGCGCGCGAAGCTCGCCCTCGACGAGCCTTTCCTGCTCCAGTACGTCGCCTGGCTCTCGAACATCGCCATCGGGGATTTCGGGCGCTCGATCCAGGGCGAAAGACCGGTGGCCGCCCTTGTGTTCACGGCGCTTGTGCCAAGCGCCCAGCTCGCACTCGCGGCCCTGGCCGTGTCGCTGCTGATCGCGATCCCGACCGGCGTCGTCGCGGCGCGCCATCGCAACGGTCCCAAGGATCTGGCTGCATCCTTCGTCGCCCTGTGCGGCTTGTCGCTCCCGAGCTTCTGGCTCGGCGTCCTCCTGATCCTCGGCCTCTCGGTCCATGTCCCGCTCTTTCCATCCTCGGGCTACGTCCCGCCGCTTGCGGATCCGCTCGGCCATCTGCGCCACCTCGCGCTGCCGGCCCTGACGCTCGGCGCTGCGCTCGCGGCGGCCACGATGCGCATGACGCGCGCGACGATGATCGAGGTCCTGCGCGCCGACTACATCCGCACGGCCCGGGCCAAGGGACTGCCGGAGCGCGAGGTCGTCTGGCGCCATGCGCTGCGCAACACGACCATTCCCCTCGTGACGCTCGTCGGCATTCAGCTCGGACAATTGCTGGGCGGCGTCGTGGTGACCGAGACCGTGTTCGCATGGCCTGGGATCGGCAAGCTCACGGTCGATGCGATCTTCGCGCGCGACTACCCGGTCGTGCAGGCGACGATCCTCGTCACCGCGGCCCTGTTCGTCCTCCTGAATCTCGCCACCGACATCGCCTATGCGATGCTCGACCCGAGGATCAGGCTGTCATGATGATGGATCCGCGCACCGCGATCGGCGCGGCGATCGTGGCGGTGGTCGCATGCGCGGCCCTGGGCGCACCTTGGCTGGCGCCGCACGATCCCAACCTTCCCGATTTCGCGGCCGCACTCGCGCCGCCGGGCGCGTCGCACTGGTTCGGCGCCGACGATCTGGGACGCGACACATTCTCCCGTATCGTCCATGGCGCGCGCGCCTCCCTCATGGTCGGATTCCTCAGCGTTGCGGGCGCCCTGGTCCTGGGAACCAGCCTCGGGCTCATCGCGGGATATTTCGGGGGCCTGGCCGATGCCGCGATCATGCGGGTGATGGACGTGCTCTTCGCCTTTCCGGGCATCCTGCTGGCGCTGGGCATCACGGCGGCGCTCGGTCCCTCGCTCAGCAACGCGATCCTCGCCATCGCCGTCGTGAACCTGCCGATCTTCGCGCGTCTCGCGCGCAGCCAAGCCCTGGTGATCCGGTCGCTCGATTATGTCGAGGCCAGACGCGCACTCGGCTTCGGCCCGCTTTCGATCCTCGTGTCGACCGTGCTGCCCAATGCCATGGGACCGATCGTCGTTCAGGCGTCCCTGCTCTTCGCCTCGGCCATCATCACCGAATCCTATTTGTCCTTCCTGGGTCTTGGCGTCCAGCCGCCGACACCGACCTGGGGAAACATGCTCCGCGGCGCGATCGGGTTCCTCGACATGTCCGCCTGGCTCGCATGGTTTCCTGGCATCGCGATCTTCGCTACGGTGCTCGGGTTCAATCTTCTTGGCGACGGATTGCGCGACCGTCTCGATCCGCGCGCCTGACGAAAATTCCGATCTAACCAATTGGGGAACCGCAGACATGACGACCACGCGACGCCACTTCGCACGCCTCGCCGGCTCGATCCCGGCCTTGTCCCTGGCGACCGGCATGGGAGCCGCCAGCGCGCAGACCGCGCGCACGCTCAATGTCGGGATCGTCTCCGATCCGGTCACGCTGGATCCGGCGATGATGGCTTCGTTCTTCGAGATCCTTGTCCAGTACAACATCCATGAACCGCTCCTGCATCTGACGCCGGACCTCAAGATCGAGCCGGGTCTCGCCGCGGTCGAGATCGTCGATCCGGTCACCTACCGGTTCACGCTAAAACAAGGGCTGACCTTCCACGACGGGACCACGATCGATGCCGCGGCCGCCAAGGCCAATTTCGACCGCATGCTCGATCCGGCCACTGGATCCCCGCGCCGCGGAGAACTCGGGCCGATCGATGCGGTCGAGGTGACGGCCCCCCTCACCTTCGTCGTCCGCTTCAAGGCGCCCTATGCGCCGTTCCTGCAGGTCCTCGCCAATCGCGCCGGCATGATGGTCTCCCCTGCGGCGCTGGGATCGCTCGGTGCCGATTTCGCGACGAAGGCCGTCGGTGCGGGTCCATTCAAGGTCGCGTCCTGGACCAAGAACGCGGAACTGGTGCTCGAGCGCTTCGCCGGATACTGGCGCAGCGGCTTGCCCAGCATCGACCGCGTCGTGTTCCGTCCGATCGCCGACGAGACCGTCCGGCTTGCCAATCTACGCTCCGGCACGCTGCAACTCGTCGATGGCGTCCCGCCGCAATCGGTGGCGCAACTCGGCCGCGAAGCGAATATCGCGGTCAAGCAGCAGCCGGGCCTGGGCTTCAACGCATTCTCGTTCAACACGACGCGCGGGGCCTTCGCCGACGCCCGTGTGCGTCGCGCCTTCGTCCTGACCATGGATCCCGACGTCATCCAGCGCGTCGTCTATTTCAACACCGGCGCTCCCGCCTATGGTCCCATCCCGCCCTCGATCGGCTGGGCGCACGATCCGGCGTTCAAGCCCAATCGCCTTGACCGCGACGGCGCGCGCAAGCTGCTCGCGGAAGCCGGCCACAACGCGCCGGTTCCGGTCACCATAACCGTCACCAACTCTCCGCTGCAGGTGCGCATCGCGGAGGTCCTCCAGAGCCAGGCGAACCAGGCCGGGTTCAAGGTCGACATCAAGCAGATCGATGCCACCAGCCTCATCACCGTACTTCGTCAGCGTGACTTCGACCTCTGCATGTCGCCGTGGTCGGGCCGGTCCGATCCGGACGGCAACATGTTCAACTACTTCACCAAGACAGGTCCGAACAATTTCGCCGGCTGGCAGTCCGATACGGTGACCGACCTGCTCACCCGCGCCCGCAGCGTCGTCGATCAGGCGGAGCGCGCGAAGCTCTATCGCGCCGCCGAAACGGCCATCGCCGCCGACATGCCGATGCTGTTCGTGCATTTCGACGCGACGATCCAGGCCTCCACGGGTCGCCTCGACTGGACCCAATACGCCGACGGCGCGTTGCGGCTCCAATTCGCCAGGCTCGGGTGAGACAGCCGTCATGGCAAGCGACCTGAAGCTGCTGCTCGCCGGCGAGAGCTGGACCACGACAGCGACGCACATCAAGGGCTGGGATCAGTTCCACTCCGCCACCTTCCATCGCGGCGCCGACCATTTCGTCGCCGCGATGCGCAAGGCGGGCATCGCGATCGACTACATGCCGAGCCATGTCGCGGCGGCGGATTTCCCCCTCGATCCCGAGGCACTCGACGCCTACGACGCGATTATCCTGAGCGACATCGGCTCCAACACGCTGCTACTGCCGCCGCAGGTCTGGATCGAATCGAAGACTGCGCCCAATCGCCTCAAGCTGATCCGCGATTACGTCGCGCGCGGCGGCGGGCTGGTGATGATCGGCGGCTACTACAGCTTCCAGGGGCTCAACGGCGGCGCGCGCTATCACCGCACGCCGATCGAGGAAATCCTGCCGGTCTCGATGCATCCCTTCGACGACCGCGTAGAGATCCCCGAGGGGTTCACCGCCGTGGTCCCCAAGGCTGCGCGCCGACATCCGGTCCTCAAGGATGTTCCGGCGGGCCCCTGGCCGGTGCTTCTAGGCGTCAACGAGGTGAAGGCGAAGCGCGGCGCGACCGTGCTCGCCTCCGTGCCCGCCGATCAGGGCGGACACCCGCTCCTCGTCGCCGGAACCCACGGCAAGGGGCGAAGCGTCGCCTGGACCTCGGACATCGGACCGCACTGGCTGCCTGGCGCGTTCTCCGATTGGGACGGTTTCCGTCCCCTGTGGTCGAACCTGCTCCGCTGGGTCGCGCGGAACGATGCGCGCCGCTAGTCCTGCGCGTCGCGCATGGGCCCGAGCCTTGCCGGGCCGAGGATGGGCGCGGTAGCGTCATGAGGAACTCAAGGGAGGGGCTCATGACGCATACCGACGATCGCGCTGAATCCGAGATCCTGGCAGCGGCGTCGCCGTCGCTGGACAGGCGTACGCTCCTGCGTCTTGCCCTCGCCGGCGGCGCGCTGGGCCTCGCGCCCGCGGCGCTGGCGCAATCCGGTGCGGGCGCGCCCAAGCGCGGTGGGCGCCTGACGATCGGCGCCGACGCCGATCCGATCGGCCTCGATCCCGTCACGCTGACGGCGTTTTCGTCCTACGACTTCACGGCGCTGATCTACAGCGGATTGCTGCGCTGGAACGCCGACATGAAGGTCGAACCGGACCTCGCGACAGGCTTCGAACAGCCTGACCCGACGACTTATATCTTCAAGCTTCGGAGCGGCGTGAAGTTCCATAACGGTCAGGATTTCGAGGCCGCGGACGTCAAGCACACCTTCGACCGCATCCGCGACCCGGCCTCGGCGAGCCCGAGCGCGACGATGTTCGCGAGCGTCAAGGAAGTCACGGTCGTCGACAGGCTGACCGTGCGGTTCGATCTCCACGCGCCGAGCGCCGCGTTCCTCAGCTATCTCGCGACCAATCCGACCGGCGTCATCGTCCCGCGCGGTGTCGGCGAACTCGCGACCAAGCCCGTCGGCACGGGGCCGTTCGTCTTCGAGTCCTACCAGCCGAACCAGCAATTCACGCTCAAGGCCAACCCGAGCTACTACGAGGCAGGGCTGCCCTATCTCGATACCGTCGTGTTCCGCTTCTTCAAGGATCAGGCGTCGCTCACCTCGGCGCTGCGCTCCAAGGCGATCGACATGACGTGGTTCAAGGATCCGAAGGTCTCGGCGCAGATCGTCCGGACGTCGCCCGACCTCGTCTCGGCGCCTGGAAAGACCACCCGCACGTTTCCGGTCTGGATGAACATGAAGGCCGCGCCGCTGAACGACGTGCGCGTGCGCCGCGCGCTCAGCCTCGCAACCGACCGGGCAGCGTGCCTCCAGACGGTGCTCGGGGGCTCCGGCAAGGTCGCCGCGATGGTTCCCGAAAGCCATGTCGGCGGCTATGACGGCGCGGGCGAGATGCCCTACTACAAGACCGACATCGCCGCCGCGAAGAGGCTGCTGGCGGAGGCGGGCCACGCGAACGGGATAGACCTCGGCGACTATCTCGTCGTCGCGGCCAATCCGCTCGATGTCAGCTGCGCCCAGATCCTGCAGCAGCAATGGGCCGAAGCCGGCATCAAGGTCGCCATCAAGCCGATGGAGACCGCGCCGTTGATCGGCATGTGGCTGAAGGGCGAGTTCCCGACCCTGCTCTCGGTCGCGCTGAGCTGGAGCCCGGACCCCGACGCGATCGTGTCGCGCATAACCTCGATGCATGGCCAGGGGAAATCCTCGGGCATGGCCGATGCGAAGCTCGACGCGATGGTCGTGGAGGCGCGGACGATCCTCGATCGCGGCAAGCGCGCCGAAGCCTACATGGCCATCCAGCGGCACATCGCCGACAACGCCTATGTGCTGGACATCTACCAGTACCCGCTGCGTTGGGAAGCCTGGTGGAGCCATGCCAAGGGCTATGCCCCGCTCGCCGCCAACATCCGCAGCTTCGTGCGGACGACCTGGGTCGACAAGTGAGACATTGATGCCGCTCGCCGTCCGCCACCTGCGGGCGAACGGGTCGAGGACGGGACGAGGCGCGCCATGATGCGCATGGTGGCGCTTCGCCTCGCCCTCACCCTGCCGATCCTGCTCGGTGTCTCCATGGTCGCGTTCGCGCTGATGCGCGCCCTGCCGGGAGATTTCGCGCAGGCGTCGGCGGGCACGACCACCATCTCGGTGGAGGCGCTCGACCAGATCCGCCGCAATCTCGGTCTCGACCGTCCGATCTGGGCCCAGTATCTGGCCTGGTTGGGCAACGCGTTGCAGGGCGATCTCGGGCTGTCCTTCGCGACCAGGCGTCCCGTCCTGGGCGAACTCGTCCCACGATTTCTCGTCACCGCAGAACTGACGCTGATCGCGGGATTGATGGCGTTGACGCTCGGGACATGCACCGGACTTGCATCCGCGCGCCTGCGCGGACGCGTCGACTGGATCGTGCGCGGATGGAACAGCCTGCTGCTCGCGGTGCCGAATTTCGTCGTCGCCACGCTCATCGTGCTGCTCGCGGGACTCTACTTCCCGACCATCGGGATCTTCACCTATGTGCCCTTCGCCGAGGACCCGGTCGCGAATGTCGTCAGCCTGTTGCTCCCGGCGCTGTCGCTCGCGCTCACCGTGTCGGTCACGATCTCCGAAAACACGCGCGCCGCGGTGCTCGAGGTCTCGAGCCAGGACTATGTGATGGTCGCGCGCGCCAAGGGCTTGACCGCCAGCGCAGTGCTGCGCGACTACCTCGTGCGCAACGCCCTCACGCCCGTGATAACGGTGACCGGACTGCAGATGGCGGCTCTCCTGGGTGGTTCGATCCTGATCGAGACGATCTTCACGATCCCAGGCATGGGCCAGTACCTGTTCGAGTCGGTGACCACCCGCGACTATCCCGCGATCCAGGGCATCGTCCTCGTCGCCGCGAGCGTGGTCCTGCTCGTGAACGTGGCCGTGGACATCGCCTATGCCCGTGTCGACGCGCGGGTGTCCTATGACTGACAAGGCATCGCGCCGCCCCCATCGTGGCATCGCGATGGTCGCGATCGGCGCGGCGATGCTGGCGCTGCTGCTGCTCGTCGTCGTCGCCGGTCCCTCGATTGCGCCGTTCAACGCGGCGAAGACATCCGCAAACTCGCTTGCAGGTCCCGATGCGACGCACTGGCTCGGGACCGATTCGATCGGTCGCGACCTTCTGAGCCGCCTGATCGTCGGTGGCCGCGGCACATTGACGATCACCTTCGTCGCGGTGGCGCTGGCGCTCGCGGCCGGCCTCGTCCTCGGGCTCGTGTCCGGCTATGTCGGCGGCAAGGTCGACCTTGTCATCATGCGCCTGCTCGATGTGGTCTTCGCGTTTCCCGTCTTTCTCCTCGCGATCGCGGTGGTCGCGGCGCTGGGGCCCACGATCAGGAACCTGATCATCACGATCGCCATCGTCTACACCCCGACCCTCGCGCGGGTGGTTCGCGGCCCCGTCCTGAGCGTCAAGCGCTGGGACCATGTCGAGGCGGCGCGCAGCGTCGGCGTCGGCGAGTTCAGGATCGCGGTCGTGCATGTGCTGCCGCTCGTGATCTCGCCGATCCTGGTCCAGACCAGCCTGACGCTGGCGAACACGATCTTCACGGTGACCGCGCTCTCGTTCCTCGGCCTCGGCCCGCCGCCGCCCGACCCCAATTGGGGCAGCATGCTCGCCGAGGCGCGGCAATTCATGGAACTGGCGCCCTTGACGGTCATCGGTCCCGCGGTGGCGATCGTCTTCGCATCGCTGACCTTCATCGTGCTCGCCAACGGATTGCGCGAAGTCCTCGATGTGGGGAATCGCTGATGTCGCCTCTGCTCGAGGTTCGCGACCTCACCGCTCAATTCGCCCGCGACGGCGTTCCCGCCACGGTCGTCAAGGGGATCTCGTTCGACATCGCTCCCGGAGAGTCCGTAGGCTTCGTCGGCGAATCGGGTTGCGGCAAGAGTGTCACCGCGCGCGCGATCATGCGCCTGGCGCCCGAGGGGTCCTCGGTCGCCTGGGGCGGCCGGATCGGCTTTCGCGGACAGGATCTGCTCACGCTGTCCGAGCGTGAGATGCGCGATATCCGTGGCCGGCGGATCGCCATGGTGTTCCAGGATCCGATGGCCTCTCTGAACCCGGTCATGAGCGTCGGCGCCCAGATCGACGACATCCTGCGCCGCCACACGGGGCTCTCGCGCAAGGCGGCACGTCAGCGCACGATCGAGCTTCTTGGACTGGTCGGCATCCGCGATCCAGCCATCCGGGCCGACGACTTCCCGCACCAATTCTCAGGGGGAATGCGCCAGCGCGTGCTGATCGCGATCGCCGTGTCGTGCCAGCCCGATCTGCTTATCGCCGACGAGCCGACGACCGCGCTCGACGTCACCGTCCAGGCGCAGATCCTGCGTCTGCTCAACCGGCTGCGACGGGAACTGGGCATGGCCCTGATGCTGATCACCCATGATTTCGGCGTGATCGCGGGCATGGTCGAACGTGTGAACGTCATGCACGGCGGCGAGATCGTCGAGGCGGGGCCCATCGACCAACTCTTCGCCGCGCCGACGCATCCTTATACGCGCGCCTTGCTCGCAGCGGTGCCTCGCCTGGACGGCGCGAGGCCGGGCGGATGAGCGCGCCGCCGCCCCTGCTCGAGGTACGCGACCTCGGCGTCACCTTCCCGGCGCGACGCGGTCGCCCCCCGGTGCGCGCCGTGGATGGCGTGTCGTTCGATATCGCTCCGGGACAGACCCTCGGGCTCGTGGGGGAGTCGGGATCGGGAAAGACGACCACCGGCCGCGCAATCCTCCAGCTCCAGCCCGTGAGCGCGGGAACGGTCCGGCTGCTTGGCCGCGACCTTACCAGCCTCCCGGCCGCGGAACTTCGGGCGATGCGCCGGCACATGCAATTCGTCCTGCAGAACCCCTATTCGAGCCTCCATCCGCGGATGACGGTCGCGCAGATACTTGCGGAACCGCTGCGCATCCACGCCACGGTCCCGCGCGCCGCGGTCGACGAACGCGTCGCTGAGCTGATGACGCTGGTCGGCCTCGATCCGGCGATGACCCGGCGCTATCCGCATGAATTCTCCGGAGGGCAGCGCCAGCGCATCGTCATCGCCCGAGCGCTCGCCGTGAACCCCGATTTCGTCGTCTGCGACGAACCGGTCTCGGCGCTCGACGTGCGTACGCAAGCCCAGATCGTCGACCTCCTCCAGTCCCTGCAGGCGAAGCTGCGGCTCTCGCTGCTCTTCATCGCCCATGATCTCGCGGTCGTGCGCGCCGTCGCGCATCGCGTCGCCGTCATGTATGGCGGGCGGATCGTCGAACTCGGCGACGCGGCGCAGGTCTACGACACACCCGCGCATCCCTACACGCGCAACCTCCTCGATGCCGTCCCGGTGCCCGATCCAGCCCGCCAGCGCGCCCGCCTGGCGGAGGCAACGGTGGATCCGGATTTCCGGGGCCGCGAAGCGGACACGGGAGCCTGCGTGTTCGGGATCGATCACGCCGCGACCGGCACTGCGCCCTGGCACGAGATCGCGCCGGGCCATTTCGTGTCCTGCCGCTTCTGGCCGCGTGGCGTCACGCCGGCCCGTGGATGACCGGCAACAACAGGAGAAGACAGTGCCGACGCTGCGCAAGACCATCGTTCCGGCGCGCATGACGCGCATCTTCGAGGAGTACGGCTACGCGCCGGCGCTCCAGGTCGGACGGACGCTCTATTGCGCCGGACAGGTCGGACGCACCGAGGATCTGCGCGTCATCGAGGATCCCGAGGCGCAGTTCGAAGCCTGCTGGGAGAATCTGCGGATCGTCCTCGCCGAAGCCGGCTGCGATTTCCGCGATGTCGTCGACCTGACGACATTTCATGTCGAGATGCAGGCGCATTTCGATGCCTTCAAACGCGTCAAGAACCGCGTATTCCCGCGCCAGACATGCCCCTGGACGGCCATCGGCGTCCAGGCGCTGTCACGGCCGGGGCTCCTGCTCGAAATCAAATGCACCGCCCTGGTGCCGGAGGATGCACCGTGAGCTATCTCGCCATAGAAGATCGTGGCCCCATCGCGATCGTCAGGCTCGACCGTGCGCAGAGCCGCAACGCGATCTCGAGCTTCGAGGACTGCGCCGAACTCGTCGACTGCCTCGTCCGACTCGACGCCGATCGCGCCAAGCGCGTCATCATCCTCACCGGTGCCGATCCGGCTTTCTGCGCAGGCGGAGATCTGAAACAGATGCGCGCCGGCACGGGCCTCGGTGGCGGTCGTACCGCGCTCGAGGTCCAGGACAATTATCGGCGCGGCGTGCAACGGATCCCGCTCGCCTTCCAGAGCCTCGACATTCCGGTGATCGCGGCGGTGAATGGGCCGGCCGTCGGCGTCGGATGCGATCTCGCGGCGATGTGCGATCTCCGCATCGCTTCGGAACGGGCGACCTTCGCGGAAAGCTTCGTCAAGGTCGGGCTCGTACCCGGCGACGGTGGCGCATGGTTCCTCGCGCGCGCGATCGGCGTCGCTGCCGCGGCGCGCCTTGCGTTGACCGGCGAGACGATCGGCGCCGAACGCGCGCGCGCAATCGGGCTGGTCTCGGATGTCGTACCGCATGACGATCTGATCCCCGCGGCCGTCGCGCTCGCATCGACCATCGCCGCCAACCCGCCGGCCGCCGTCCGCCGCACCAAACGCCTGCTCCGCGAGGCCCTCGCGCTACCCCTGCCCGCGTTCCTGGACCTCACGAGTGGCATGCAGGCGGCCTTGCATCATGGTGACGACCACAAGGAGGCCGTCGCCGCGATCCTCGAGAAGCGCGCGCCGGTCTTCACCGGATCCGACTGATCCCCCTGGGGGGTCAGGCCCCGGCGAAGGCGAGCGACAACAATTCGACGACCTCCGCCTCGCTGCGGATCCGGCGCGGATTGTTGAGGACGTAATGGCTCTGCATCGACGCCGCCGCGATCTGCCCGACATGGGCGCGCGCGACGCCGATCTCCTCCATCGTCGTCGGGAGCCCAAGCTCCGCGACGAAATCGCGGACCGCTTGCCAGGCCGGTACGCCGGGCCGCCCCATCAGCGAACTGACGAGGTCCTGGGCCTCGGGGCAATGCGCGGCATTGAACCGCAATGTCGCCGGAAGCATCACGCAGGACGTCTCTCCGTGCGGAACACCGAGTGCGCCGCCCAGCATATGCCCGACACCGTGGCTCGCGCCCATCGGCACGAAGGCCATGTTGTGATCCGCCGACAGCCACGCCGCCATCATGCACCGGTGACGTGCCTCGAGATCCGACGGATCGTCGCGGGTACGCGGAAGATTGGCGACCAACAACCGGACGGCATGGATCGCCGGCCCCATCGAGTAGTCGTCGACCTTGGGCGAACAAATCGTCTCGACGGCGTGGTCGAGTGCGCGGATACCCGTCGAAAGCCAGAGCCGCTGGGGCGTGTGGCGGGTCACCGCAGCGTCCAGCACCACCACCTGGGCCGCCAGACCGGGATGCGTGTAGATGTCCTTCACGCCGCGCCGGGTATCCGTGCATCCGAGGATCGGGTTGAACTCGCCGGCCGACAGGGTCGTCGCGACCGCGATCTGGGGCATGCGCGGCGCCGCGTAGTCCGGCAGGTGTCGCGTGCCGTCGGGACGCGCCACCGTCCGGTAGGCGTCGAGTTGATCGGGCGACGTCACGTCATGCTCGATGCAAAGGCGCAGGAGTTGCCCGGCATCCATCACGGTGCCACCGCCGACGGTGAGCACGAGATCCGCGCCCACGGCCCGCGCGCGCGCCGCCGCCTCGACGACGCCGTCGCGCGGCGTATGCGCCGGCATCGTGTCGAAGCTGTCTGCGTATCGCGCACCGAGAGCGTTACGCAGGTCGCGGACGACGTCGCTCGACCTGTCCAGTGTCCGGCTGACGATCATGAACACACGCCGGGCGCCGAGACGCTCGACCTCGCCGGGAACCATGGCGACCGAGCCGGGGCCGAAATGGACCCGCTCGATACGGTGATAGGTCCGATATCCGTTGAGCCGCATCACACGATCTCGAAAAGTCCCGCGGCGCCCATTCCGCCACCGACGCACATGGTGACGACGACACGGCGGGCGCCACGCCGCGCCCCCTCTATCAGCGCATGCATCGCAAGACGCGCTCCACTGACACCGAAGGGATGCCCCATCGCGATCGATCCGCCATTCACGTTCAAACGCTCCATAGGGATCCCGAGCCGGTCACGACAATGGACGACCTGGACCGCGAATGCCTCGTTGAGTTCCCAGAGATCGATGTCCTCGATCCGCAGACCATGCCGCGCGAGCAGCTTCGGCACGGCGAAGACCGGACCGATCCCCATTTCGTCCGGATCGCATCCGGCCACCGCAAAGCCCCGGAAAATCCCAAGCGGCCGCAGACCGCGTCGCACCGCCAGATCGGCATCCATCACGACGACGGCGGCCGCACCATCGGAGAGCTGGCTCGCATTCCCGGCCGTGATCGTCCCGTCCACTCCGCGAACGGGCGCCAGGCGCGACAGACCTTCGGCGGTCGTGTCGGCCCGGTTGCACTCGTCCCGCCCGAAGCGCGCCGCGGCGACGGTCTCGGCGCCGGTCGCGCGATCCTTGACCCGCATCTCGACGTCGATCGGCGCGATCTCGGCGTCGAAGCGGCCATCGGCCTGCGCCGCCGCCATCCGCCGCTGGCTCTCCAGCGCGTAGGCGTCCTGCGTGGCGCGATCTATCGCGTAACGCCGCGCGACGATCTCGGCCGTGTCGATCATCGGCATCCACAGCGCCGGGTGATGGGCACGCAGCCATGCCTCGTCGTCATGCGCGGTGTTGAGATGCTCCGCGACGAGGCTCACGGACTCGACGCCGCCCGCGACCAGTGCCGACACGCCGTCACACATGACGCGATGCGCGGCCATCACGATCGCCTGCAATCCCGAACTGCAGAAGCGATTGATCGTCGCACCGCCGACCGACAACGGCAGGCCGGCACGCACGGCGCTCATGCGGGCGATATTGTTTCCGGTCGCGCCCTCTGGCCAGGCGCAGCCGAGCAGCACATCGTCGATCTCACCCGGATCGACGCCGGATCGCGCGATCGCCGCCGCGATCGCATGCCCGGCCATGGTCGCCCCATGGGTCATGTTGAGGCTGCCGCGCGCCGCCTTTCCGATCGGCGTGCGCGCCACACCGACGATCGCCGCGTCCGTCATGAACCGATCCATCCCTTGCGCTCGAGTTGCGCGAAACCCACACCCTCGCGCGCCATGCGGGCCAGGAGCGGCGCAGGCTCGAGCCAAGCCTCGCCGCGCGCCGCCCAGTCGCGCAGGACATCATGGACATGCCCGACACCGACGTCGTCCGCCCACTTCAGGGGACCGCCCCGCCAGCGCGGGAATCCGAAACCATGGACGTAGATCACGTCGATGTCGCCAGGGCGTGCGGCCAATCCCGCCTCGAGAATGCGCGCCGCTTCGTTGACGAGCGCGAACAGGCAGCGATCGAGGATCTCCTGCTCCGCGATCGCGCGCGGCTTGATGCCGATACGGATCCGTTCGGCGGCAACGACCGCATCGGTCTCCGGAGACGGCAGAGCCTTGCGACCACCCGGTTCGTAACGAAACCAGCCCTGCCCCGTCTTCTGACCGAACCATCCGCGCTCGCACAGAAGATCGGCAAGCCTGCTCTGGCGACGATCGGCCCTGCGCATGGCCGGCACTTCCTTGCGCAGCCACCAGGCGACGTCCAGCCCCGCCATGTCCGCCATCGCGAAGGGCCCCATCGGCATTCCGAACCCGACCAGCGCGCGGTCGACCGCGTCGGGCGTGGCGCCTTCCTCGACCAGAAACTCCCCCTGGCGCTGGTACTCGAAGATCATCCGGTTGGCGACGAAGCCGAAGGCATTGCCGACGATCACGCCGGTCTTGCCGATGCGTCGCGCGAACTCCGCCGCGGCACGCAACGTCGCGGCGCCGGTGCCCGGCGCGCGTATGATCTCGAGCAACCGCATGACGTTCGCGGGACTGAAGAAATGCAGGCCGAGCACCCTGTCGGGCCTGCACGTGGCACGCGCGATCGCGTCGACGTCCAGCGTCGACGTGTTGGTGGCGAGAATCGTATCCGGACCGACGACCGCATCGAGCGCGGCGAAGATCTCCAATTTCACCGGCAGACTCTCGAAGGCGGCTTCGATGACGAGGTCGGACGACGCGAGCCCCGCGATCGTATCGACGAAGACGATGCGCGACATGACAGCCTGCGCCGCATCGGGGTTCATGCGCCCACGTTCCGTCTGGCCCTTGAAGTGATCCGCGATCGCAACATGCGCGGCGTCACGACGCCCGGTGTCGCTCTCGAACACCTGCACCGGGACACCTGCCCCCGCGATCGCGAGGGCGATGCCGCGCCCCATCGTGCCCGCGCCGACGACACCGACCGTGCCGATGGAAAGCCCCTGCGTGGTCGCATCGCCATCCGGCAACCGTGTCGCGGCCCGCTCGGCGAAGAACATGTGCATCAACGCGCGTCCCTCGCCGGACACCCGACAGGCATCGAAGTTCGCCCGCTCCTGCACCAGAGCGTCCGCCAGCGATCCATCCAGACCGCGCTCCACCGCGTCGATCGCGGCACGGCGCGCACCGGACCAGGGCCAGCGCTCGCGTACGCTCTGCCGCGCCTGCGCAATGGCGGCCGCGACTTGCGCCTGCTGCACTTCGGTCAACGCGCGCGTGCCGACGCGGCGCTCGGCGAGCGTCGTCTTGTCGATCGTCGCCGCGAGGCGCTCGCAGACCGGCTCATGTCCATCGACCGCGACCGCGTCGATCAGGCCGATATCGAAGGCCTTCGCGGCAGCAATCGGCGCGGCGTCGAGAATCATGCGCAAAGCCGCCTCTGCACCCACCACGCGCGGCAGACGCCGTGTTCCGCCGGCTCCGGGGATCAGGCCCAGGGTCACCTCGGGCAAGCCGAGACGGGTATCCGGGGTCGCGATCCGGAAATGGCAAGCCAAGGCAAGTTCGAGACCGCCCCCGAGCGCATTGCCATGCATGCAGGCGATCACCGGCTTCTCGGACCCCTCGATCGTGGCCAGCACGTCGTTCATGTCCGGAGGTTGCAGCGGGGCGTCGAATTCCGAAATGTCGCCCCCGGCGACGAAATTGCGCCCATCGCCACGGATCGCGACCAGGGAGACGTCCGGGTCCGCGATCGCCGCCTCGACGCACGCCGCGAGCCCGGCCCGCACGGCCTGAGACAGGGCGTTGACCGGCGGGTTGGCGATCGTCACCCAGGCAATGGCGCCGCGCCTCTCGAGGCGGACCGTGCCTTCACTCCCTGCCTTGGACTTGCCCATGCCTCGACTCCTAATAGCCGCGTGGCATGCCAAGATCGTGGACGGCGATGAAGTTGAGGATCATCTCCTCGGAGACCGGCGCGAATAGGAAGAGCCGCGCATCGCGCCAGAGCCGTTCGATATGGAATTCCTTCGCGTAGCCCATGCCACCATGGGTCTGCATCGCACGCTCGATCGCCTCGTTCGCGGCCCGCGCGGCCACGACCTTGGCCATGTTCGACTCGCTCCCGTAGGCAAGGCCCTGATCGCATTTCCATGCGGCCTTCAGGTTCAGCGTCGACGCGGCCTCGATCTCCGCCGACGCCCGCGCGAGCGGAAACTGGAGCCCCTGGTAGGCGGCGATCGGCTTGTCGCCGAATACCTTGCGCGTCGCGCCATATTCGGCGGCAAGGCGCACGGCAAGGCGCGCGGCACCGACGAGCCCGGCGGTCGTCACGATCCGCTCGGTGTTCAGCACATGCAGCAGCTCGTTCCACCCGCCATGGAGGGTGCCCACCAGTTCATGCGGTTCGATGCGGACCCCGTCGAAGAACACGGTGCTGGACGACAGCGTGTTGGTGCCCACCTTCTCGATCGGGGTGTAGGTCAGACCGGCGCGGTCGACGTCGATGAAGAACATGCTGATCCCATCGGTCCGGCGCGTGGATTCGGAGACAGTCTTTGTCCGCGCGACCACCAGCATCTTCTCGGCGTCGGGAACGGCGGTGATCCATATCTTGCGGCCGTCGAGACGCCATCCGTCCCCATCGCGCGACGCGAAACTACGCATCTCGAGCGTGTTGCTGCCGGCATCGGGCTCCGTCAACGCCATGCAGCAATTCATCTCGCCGGACACGATCCTGGGCAGGTAGCGCTCGCGCATCGCGTCGGGCGCGAAGCGCGACAAGGCGACGCCACCGAAGATCGGATTGATCATGAAGACCTGCGCGAGGGTGGCGCCGGCCCCGCCCTCGGTCAGGGCCTCGATCACCAAGGCAAGATCCAGCATGCCGAGTCCAGCGCCGCCATGATGCTCGGGCAGCGCGACACCGCACAGCCCGGCGCGGCAGATCGCCTTCCAGGCTTCCGCGGGGAAGCGCCGGTCACGGTCGAGATCGCGCCAGTACTCGAGCCCGTACTCGCGTCCGATCTGTCGCGCGGTGTCGAGCATCAGGCGCTGGTGCTCGGCGAGTGCGAATTCCATTGCGTTCAGCCTTCCATGGGCGGTGTCGTGAGCAGATCAGTGGGTCGGGACAGCGCTTTGCGGATCCGATTGAGCAGTGCGAGACCGGATACGCCATCGAATATCCGGTGATCGCAGGACAGGACCAGTCCCATTTCGCGTGCGACGACCGGCTGCCCCTGCGCGTCGGGACGGAACGTCGCGCGCACCGATCCGGTGCCGAGTATCGCCGACTGGCCCGGCGGAATGATCGAGGTCATCCACGTGACGTCGTGCATGCCCGCATTCGACAGCGTCATCATCGGTTCGCCGTCGAGATCGTCGGGTCGAAGGGCACCGGCGCGGGCGCGTCCCGTCAGCGCGGCAAGCCGCGACGCGATGGTGTGAAGATCCAGGGCGTCCAACCCCTTGAGGACGGGCGCTACCAGCCCGGCCGGCGTATCGATCGCTACCCCCAGATCGATCCGCACGAGCCGGGCTGGCCCCCCCGACCTCCATACACGCATCGCCGCCCTGTCCGCCGCGAGGGCACGCACGATCGCGGCGACGAGGAAACAGGAGAGCGATATGCCGCGCCCCTCCTGCTTGAGGCACCCACGCAACGACTCGAGCGCCGAAACCTCGACCTCGCTCGCGAGGTAGAAATGCGGGATATCGCGCTTGGCGACGACCATCCGCGCCGCCGCGATCCGCTCCGCGTCGGCACTCGGCCCATCTGCATCGCGGCGCGCATGTTCGCCTCGTGCGATCGCCGCCTCGACATCGACGGCCTTTATCCGGCCGCCAGGCCCGGAGCCGGGCAGGCCGTCGAGACGGATGCCGGCCTGACGCGCAAGGCGGCGCGCGAGCGGCGTCGCGACGACGCGTGGTTCGCCCCCCACGGCGGGGGCGCGGATCGCATCGGACGGTCCCGGCGCATCGAGAGGCAGCGTTGCGCGCCGTGAATCCGGAACTGCGGGCACAGGAGGCTCCGCACCATCATCCGCTTCGAACTCGGCGATGGCGGCGCCGACATCGACCAGGTCACCCGGCCGCGCGACATGGCGCAGCAGACGCCCCGCAAGCGGCGCCTCGACCTCGCTCGCGATCTTGTCGGTCTCGACGACCACGATGGTCTGGCCGGCAACGAAGCGCTCGCCCTCGGCGATCGTCCATGCGGAGACGACCCCGCTCTCCATCGTGAGGCCGAGTTTCGGCATGCGCAGGGTCTGCGCCGCCCCCATCACGCGCCCCGGAATTCAGGGCTGCGCTTCTCGAGGAACGCGCTGCATCCTTCATGGGCATCGGCGCTGTCGAGCACGAGCCCGATCATGGCCTTTTCGTGCGCGAGCGCGGCGGACATCGGCATGTCGGCCCCGTCGCCCAGCGTGCGCTTGAGAAGCTTGAGGACCAGCGGCGAGCGCGACGCGATCTTCGCGGCAAGCGCCGCCGTCTCGGTCGCGAGCGTTTCGCGCGGCACGACGCGGTTGACCAATCCGATCGCCAGGGCCTCCTGCGCGTCGATCTGTTCGCCGACGAACATCAGCTCCTTCGCGCGGCAGAGCGGCACCTGCCGGATAAGCCGCTGGCTACCGCCGGCGCCAGGAAAGAGCCCGAGCGTGATCTCGGGAAGGCCCAACCGCGCCTGCGATGCGACGATGCGGATATCGCAGCACAAGATCAGTTCGGTGCCACCGCCAAGCGCCCATCCGTTGACGGCGGCGATCGTCGGCTTGTCGCAGGTCTCGACGCGGCGGAAGACCCTGTGGATCACCTCCGCGAACTCCTGGTAATGCGCAAGACCGCGCCGCGAGTCGAGGTCACGGATGTCGCCGCCGGCGATGAACGCGCGTTCGCCTGCGCCGGTGATCACGATCACCCGTACCGCGGGATCGGCCTCGACCTCGTTCCACGCCGCCTCCAGCGCCAGGAGTGTCGGAATGTCGAGCGCGTTGAGAACCTTCGGACGGTTGATCGTCAGGGTCGCGACGGCGCCATCGCGCGCGATCAGGATCGTGGGCTCGCTCATCGCGCTACTCCATGAGGCGGCGACATGCCGCGACGATACGGTCCGCCCCGGGCCGGTAGGCCATCTCGAGGGATTTCGCGAAGGGAACGGGCATGAAGGGCGCTCCGACGCGCAGGATCGGCGCATCGAGATCGTCGAAGGCGACCTCCACCATCCGGGCCGCGATCTCGGCACCGACGCCGAAGGCCTCCACGGCCTCGTGCGCAACGACCAGGCGATGCGTCCGGGCGACAGATTCGCGAAGCAACGCCTCGTCCCAGGGCTGAACGCTGCGGAGGTCGACGACCTCGCAGGACATGCCCTCGGCGGCGAGACGATCGGCGGCCACCAGAGCCTCGCGAAGAAGCGCACCATAGGTCGCGATGGTCGCGTCCCGACCGGCGCGGGCGATGCGGCCCTGCCCGATCGGAACACGCACCAGCGTCTCATCGACGGTTTCCGACAGCGCGTAGAGCCCCTTGTGCTCGACGACCACGACGGGATCGGGATCATCGATCGCGCTGCGCAGCAGGCCGTAGGCGTCCGCGGCGGTCGCCGGCACCACCACCTTGAGGCCGGGAACATGTGCGAGCCACGCCTCGAGGCATTGGGAGTGCTGCGGCCCGGCGTTGAGGCCGCCACCATGCGGCATCCGCAGCACGAGCGGCACGCCCCCGCGCCCGCCGAACATGAAACGCGCCTTCGCCGCCTGGTTGACGATCTGATCCATCGCCAGCGTGACGAAATCCATGAACATGATCTCGACGACCGGCTTGAGCCCGCAAAGGGCGGCTCCGACCGCCGCACCCACGATCGCGGACTCGGAAATCGGGGCATCGAGCACACGCTGTGGGCCGAAGGCATCGAGAAGGCCGCGCGTCACGCCGAAGGGACCACCGGCTGCGGCGACATCCTCGCCGAACAGGACGACAGCGGGGTCGTCGCGCATCGCATCCGCGAGCGCCTGATTGATCGCCTTGGCGAAGCGCAGCTCAGCCATAGACGTCGCCCCGCGCGAGATCGAAATCGGGATCCGGGGCGAGGCGTGCCGCCTCGACAGCCGCGTCGATCTCGGCCGTGATCTCGGCCTCGATCGTATCGAACCGCGCGCGCGCGTCGCGATCCTCGTCGACGCATAGCCGCGCGGCGAGCCGCATGATCGGATCGGCTGCCGCTGCGGCGGCACGCTCCGGCGCATCCCGGTAGCGCTGCGGGTCGCCCTCGAAATGCCCCGCCACGCGGTGGGTGGCGCAGGACACGAGACGGGGACGACGATCCTCGCGGCACGCCGCGACCAGCGGACCGACCGCTGCATGCACGGCAAGCACGTCGTCGCCATCGAGGGCCAGAAACGGCAAGCCGAATGCCTCGGCGAGTTTGGCACCGTCGCCCGCGAAGGCGCGGTCGGACGGCGAGAACTCCGACCATCCGTTGCGCTCGCACACCATGACGAGTGGCACCTGCCAGAGGGCCGCGAGGTTCATCGTCTCGTAGACCGCGCCCTCGGCCATCGCACCGTCGCCGAAGAATGCGACCGCCACGGCGCGCCGTCCCGACACCTTGTGGGCCAGCGCGCTGCCGAGCGCGATCGGGGCGCCGGCACCGACGATCCCGTTGGCGCCCAGCATGCCGCGCGCGAGATCGGCGACATGCATCGATCCGCCGCGTCCGCGACACGCGCCGCTGTCGCGGCCCATCACCTCGGCGACGAGCGCGGACACCGGAACGCCCTTCGCGAGGCAGTGCCCATGGCCACGATGCGTCGACGCCACGGTGTCGGCATCCGTGAGGCAGGCACCGAACGCGGCGGCGATCGCTTCCTGCCCGATGCTGAGATGGATGAACCCTGGCACCTCGCCATCGGCGAAGAGCCGCGCGAGCCTCTCCTCGACGCGACGGATCCGGATCATCGAGCGCATCAGCGCCCAGGCGGTCTCTGACACCGTGGACCGCTCACCGCTGTTCCCGGGATATGCGTCGACACCATTCACGTCGAAAACCTTATCTCGCGCGGGGACCGTGCAAAAGGACAAATGAACAATGACCCAGCGCTCATATTTTTCATATGCTCGCGGCGGTGCGCGCGCGTCGCGCGCGAGGAGGCTTTGCGATGCTCAAACTCGCCGAACTGGCGATGCTCGGCCGTCCCGTCCGCCAGGACGACTGGGACGAGTTGGGTATCGCCACCCCGGAACGGATCATCGACGCCATCGACGGCGGTCGCCTGGACGAGGCCAAGGCTCTGGCGCGCTACATGATCGACGAGGGCAAGGCGCTCCACGATCTCATGTGCGACTGGGTCTGGGATCTGCTGACCCGGATCGCCGAGCGCTTCGGCGAGGACGCGATGTACGAGTGCCTTCGCGACAGCCAGTCCGGCTGGATGCTCCGCCGGACCTGGAAGGGCTTCCTGAAAATGCCGGTGGCGCAGCGCGTCCAGATCACGGCCGAGATCATGCGCAGCCATCGTTGCGGTCCAGGCCAGGATGGCGGGATCGATGTGATCGAGGAACCCGATCGCTTCACGATCCGCATGGATCCCTGCGGCAGCGGCGGACGCATGCGACGCGGCGACCCGGTGGACGGAACGCCGTCGCGCCTGGGACCGCCCTATCGGTTCGGATCGACCCGCGCGGCCCATGATTGGAGTTGGGGACAGAGCGGCGTTCCCTATTACTGTCTGCATTGCGCGGTGAACGAAATGCTGCCGATGGAATGGGGCGGACATCCGCTCTGGGTCACCGGCTACGACCCCGATCCGGCCAAGCCTTGCCACTGGCATTTCTACAAAACCGCCGATGCGATCCCTGAGGAGGCCTACACGCGCCTCGGCCGACGCAAGCCGCCGCCCGGTGAAGGCCTTTACTGAGACTCGCCGCCGCGGTTCAGGCGGCACGCATCGATCGACGCAGCGCCGCCGTCGCCTCCGCATCGATCGCAAGCGGCGCTCCGGCGAGGACCACTCCGTAATCGCGGCGCGCCCCCTCGACCGACACGAAGCGCGCACGCACGTCGCGCAGCACGGCCTCTGGATCGCGTTCGAGCGGATCGCCGTATCCGCCTGCTCCCGCAGTCTGCCAACTCACGACATCGTTTTCCGCGAGACGGTAATTGCCCTTCGAATGAACCTCGCGACCGCCTTGCGTCGGCGACACGATCAGCGTCCGTCCGAGCGCGCCCGGGCGCCCACCGGCGAGACCATAGGGCTGGAACAGGTGCCGATCGCCGAGATTGTAGAAGTTTCCATCCGGCGCCAGCATCCGCATGTCCTTGCGCATGCCCGATCCGCCGCGCCATTTCCCGGCCCCGGCGCTGTCGGGGATCAGTTCGACCCGCTCGACCAGGATCGGACATTTCATCTCCTGCATCTCGGCCGGCATGTTGGTGCCGTTCCAGGGCGATGCGAGCGCCTCCGCGCCATCCGCTCCGTGGCGCGCGCCGACGCCGCCGATGATCGTCTCCCAGACGATCGAGATCCGTCCGGTCTGCGCATCCTGAAACCCGATATTCGGGTTGAAGAAATGCGAATTGGCGGCGATCACCTTGTCCGGCGCCGCCTGCGCGAGCGCGCCCATGATCACTTCGTAGATCCGGTGCGACACGGTCGCGCGCCCGCCGCACGGCGCGGGACGACGCGGATTGAAGAAGCAACCCTCGGGCGCGATGGTCCGGATCATGCGCATCGTTCCGGCGTTCTGCGGCAGCAGCGGCAGCGTCACGCTCTTTACCGCCGCGAGGGCATAGGCGTTCGTGTACGACAGGTAGGAATTCAATCCCGCCTCGCGCTGCGGGCCGCTGCCTGTCCAGTCCACGGTCACGCCGTCTTCGCCGATCGTCACCGCGACCTTGGCCAGGACCGGCGCCGTCCCGGGTCCGACATCGTCGAGTTGATCCTCGAAGCGATACGTACCGGGCTTGAGCCGGCCGATCGCCTCGCGCATCTGCACCTCGCTCCGGTCGATCAGGTCGCGCATCGCCTGGCGAAGGACTGGTATCCCGTAGGTCCGGGCGAGGGCCTGCATCCGCGCGCCGCCAGCCTGGTTCGCGATGTACTGCGCGCGCATGTCGCCGATCACCTCGGGCATGCGCACATTGGCCTCGATGATGCGGAATATCTCTTCGTTCGGCTCGCCTGCGCGATAGAGCATCGTCGGCAGGAACCGGATGCCCTCCTGATAATTGTCGAGGATTCCGTCGACCACCTGCGAGCCCGCGCCCGAGCCTCCGATGTCGATCTGGTGCGCGATGTTCACCGCGAAGCCGATCAGCGTTTCGTCGAGGAAAACCGGACACACCATGTACATGTCCGGCAGATGCCCGCTGCCGATGCCCGGATCGTTCGAGATCATCGCGTCGCCCGGGCGCAACGTGTGCGCCGGATAATAGGCGAGCATTTTCCCGACCGTGTAGGCCATCGATCCAAGATGGCCGGGGCTGTAATCGCCCTGGCTGACCATGTTGCCGTCGGCGTCGAACATCCCGGTGGAAAAGTCGGTGCCCTCGCGCACGGCGCTCGAATACGCGGTGCGCTGCAACGTGGCCCCCATCTCCGCCGAGGCGGACACGAGGCCGCCCCAGATGACAGAGAACGTGACCGGATCGACGTGTGCGCTCATCTTTGCGTCTCCGCCTCAGCCGCCGAAATCGACGACGAGATTGCCCTTGGCATCGACCTGGGCCGCCGCTCCGGGCGGCAGGACGATGGTGGATTCCCGCTCTTCCACGATCGCCGGCCCGGTGAAGCGGGCGCCGGCCGGGAGGAGATAGCGGTCGTAGACGTCGCAGGGTTCCGCGCGGCGACGATCCCGGAAATATGCCGGGCGTCTTCCCTTGAGCGCGACACCGGCCCCGGCGCCGGTGCCGTCCGCCGGCAGGTCCGGGTGTGTGAGCCGCGGCGTCCGGATCGAGGCCGCCATCCGCCACAGCACCCCCTCGATGGGCGCCTTCGGGTCGAAGGCCCGCTCGCCATAGGTCGCCGCATAGGTCCGCAGGAAGGCCTGGCGGATCGTTTCGGCATCCTCCGCGCGATACGGCCCGGCAGGGAGTTCGACCGTCAATTCATATCCCTGACCGACGAAGCGCATGTCGCAACTCGCGACCAGGTGGCGCTCGCCGTCCACGCCGCACGCATCGAGTTCGCGCCCGGTATCCGCCGCGAGCCCGGCGAGAAGCTCGTTGATCCGCGGCAGATTCTCCGGCTTGAGCGCGAGAATGCTCGTGCGCGCGACGTCGAAGGCGGGGTCCGCCATCAGCAGCCCGATCGCGGTTTCGACGCCGGCACCCTTCGGGAAGACGACACGGCCACAGCCAAGCTGCCGCGCAAGTTCGGCACCATGGAGCGGCCCGGCGCCGCCGAACGGGATCAGCGCGAAATGGCGTGGGTCCCTGCCCTTGCCGATCGAGACCGCGCGCGCGGCCTGCGCCATCTGCGTGCTCACGACTTCGTAGATGCCCCAGGCGGCCTCCTCGAGCGTCATGCCCAGGGGCGTTGCGACCCGCTCCATGATGCCGGCGCGCGCCGCGTCGAGGTCGAGCGCCATCGTGCCGCCGAGGAAATAGTCGGGATTGAGATAGCCGAGGACGAGATTGGCGTCCGTCACCGTCGGCTCGCGACCACCGAGGCCGTAGCAGATCGGACCTGGCGAGGACCCCGCGCTGATCGGTCCGACCTTGATGCCACCCATCTCCGCACGCGCGATCGAACCGCCGCCAGCGCCGATCTCGACCAGGTCGATCGCCGGGATGTTCATCGGGATGCCGCTGTTCGGCTTCAGGTTGATCATGTCCACTTCGAAGGTCTCGGTCATGCCTGGACGACCGTTCTCGATCAGGCAGACCTTCGCCGTCGTACCGCCCATGTCGAAGGAGATCAGATTGGACGTCCCCGCGGCCTCCGCGTAACGCGCCGCGGTCAGAACTCCAGCAGCAGGGCCGGACTCGATGATCCGGATCGGATGCCGGCGAACATAATCGCCGGAAGCGATGCCGCCATTGGACTGCATGATGTAGAGCGAGCGCCTACGCCCCATCTCCGCCAGACCATCCTCGATGCGGCCGATATAGGCGCTGACCACCGGCATCACGTAGGCGTTGAGCACGGTCGTGCTCGCACGCTCGTACTCGCGGTAGACCGGCGAAACCTCCGACGAGATCGACACCAGGACCTCGGGGGCGACCTCGCGCACGATGTCGCGCGCCCGCCGTTCATGCGCCGGATTGGCATAGCTGTGCAGGAAGCAAATCCCGAGCCCCGCCGCTCCGGAGGCGCGTATGGCGAGCGCCGCGGTGCGTACCGCATCCTCGTCGAGCGGTCGGCGGACACTTCCGTCCCACATCAGACGTTCGGGCACCTCGAAGCACAACTCCCGCGGCACGATCGGCCGCGGCTTCCCGATGCTGTTGTCGTAGAGCTCGAACCGGCGTTGCCGGCCGATCAGCAGGACGTCGCGAAAACCCTCGGTCGTAAGCAGCGCGGTCGGCAACCCCTTGCGCTGGATCACCGTATTGGTCGCGATGGTCGTGGCATGGACCGCATGCGCCAAGTCCCGCGCATCGAACCCGCCCTCGGCGAGCAGCGTCCGCAGTCCGGCGAGCACCGCACGGGACGGATCGTCGGCGCTCGTCAGCACCTTTCCCAGCCGCAAGGCGCCGGTCCGGTCGTCCATCAGCGCGAAATCAGTGAATGTGCCGCCGACGTCTATGCCTACCGTCAAAGCCATGGCCGCTCCCCTGCACCGCCCGCAACGCCGAACGCACGGCGAGACTGGCAGAGCGCACCGGCGATCGCAAGAACATGACGAGTGGTTCACGGTTCATATTCTTCCGTCGCCGAACCTATGATGATTGACTCACGATTCACATCGCAGTCACACTCGTGCCGTTTCCGCGTCTGCCCGACAGGAGAGCGACAGGCATCCCATGGACCTCGGACCGACGCCCGAGCGCCCCGACAATCCGATCGGCCGCGCCTTCTACTATCTCGCCGCGTTGTCGATGATCGCGCTCGCGGCGGTCATCATCTACATCATCATCGCGCGCTATTTCTTCAATGCGCCGCCCCTGTGGGGCGAGGACGTGCCGCGGGTCGTCTTCATCTGGGGCGTCTTTCTCGCGGCGCCCCTCGCGATCGCGATGAATCTCAATCTACGCGTCACGCTGCTCCTGGATCGCGTGCCCGACCGGCAGCGCCGTTATGCCGAGGCGTTCATGCATCTTCTCGTGCTTGCGATGCTCGCGGTGGTCTTCTGGCACAGCTTGCCCCTGGTCGAACTCGGCTTCACCGGTCGCATGCTGACCACGGGCTGGAGCAACGCGGTTCTGCGCATGCCGATCGCCGTCGGCGCGGCGCTGATGTTCGTGGCCCAGCTGGTGCAGCTGCGGAAATCCCTCAAGGGCATCAGGTACTGAACCCGCCATGCTTCTGCTCACACTCATCTGCCTTCTCGTCCTCTTCATCTTCCTCGGCATGGAGATCGCCTGGGCCATCGCCGTGGCCTGCCTCGCCTACATGGTCCTTTCGGACCTCACGGGGCAGGACATCCCCTACGCGCTGCTGCCGCAGCAGATGCTCGACGGCGTCGACACGTTCTCCCTGATCGCGATCCCGCTCTTCATCTTCGCAGGGGAATTGATGGCGGCCACGGGCGTCACCGAGCGGCTCGTCCGCTTCGCCCTCGCCTTCATGGGCCACATACGCGGCGGCCTTGCGAATGTCGCCGTGACGACGAATTTCATCCTCTCCGGTGTATCCGGATCGGCGATTGCAGATGCGGCCGCCACGGGCACGGTCACGATCCCCGAGATGAAGAAGCGCGGCTATCCCACCGACTACGCCTGCGCGGTGGTCGCCGCCTCGTCGACCGTCGGGCCGATCATCCCGCCGTCGATCTCGTTCGTCCTGATCGCGTCGATCGCCAACATCTCGGTCGGGCAGCTGTTCCTCGCCGGCGTCCTGCCGGGGTTCTTGATGACGGCGTCGATGCTCCTGCTCACCTACGTCATCGCGCGGATCAAGGGCTTCCCTGTCGAGCCGCGGGCCGGATGGGCGGAGCGCCTCGACGCCGTGGCGCGTGCCGCGCTGCCGCTGATGGCGCCGCTGCTGATCATGCGCAGCATCACGTCCGGCATAGCGACACCGACCGAGGCGGCGGCCGTACTCGTCCTCTATGTCCTCGGGCTTGGCCTGTTCGTCTACCGGACGATGTCGCTGCGCATCGTGATCGACGCCGCCGCGAACGCCATGCTCGTGTCGTCGATCATCCTGCTGACGGTCGGCGCCGCGCAGATGTTCTCGTGGCTCGCCGTCTACGAGCAATTCGGCGAGTTGCTCACCCAGACGATGCTCGCCATCTCGCGCGACGTGAACGTCCTGCTCCTCATCTTCAACGTGCTCCTGCTGCTGCTCGGCACGTTCATGGAGCCGCTGCCGGTGATGCTCGTTCTGGTGCCGATCGCCTTTCCGATGTTCGCAAGCCTCGGCGTGAACGAGATCCATCTCGCTGTCGTGATGGTCATCAATCTCATCCTGGGACTTCTGACGCCGCCGGTTGGCCTGATCCTGAACGTCGTCGCGGTGATCGGACGGACGGACGTGTCCAGCGTCTTTCGGGAAAGCATTCCCTATCTCGCCGTTCTGACCGTCGTCCTGATGATCGTGACCTACGTTCCGGCGGTCTCTCTCTGGTTGCCGCGCCTGCTCATGCCCACCTGAGCGCTGGACACACCGCCGATTTCACGCCGAAAACACCAACCGGACACCCAAGGAGGACATCCGACATGAACGCCAAGACGACTCGCCGCCGCTTCGCCGGCATGATGGCCGGAGCGATCGCCGCACCGGCCATCATCGGCCACGCCAACGCCCAGGCGCTGACCATCCGCTTCGCCAATTCCAGCGGCGAAGCAGCTCTCTCGAACCAGTTCGCCGCGCGTTTCCTGAGGATGCTCGAGGAACGTACACAGGGGCAGATCAAGGGTCAGCTGATCCTGAACGCCGGCAGCGAGCAGTCGATCCTCGAGAGCATCTCGGTCGGGACGATGGACATCGCGAACACCGGCTACAGCGGCATGCGCGAGCTCGACGTGTTCTATGTCCCGTTCCTGCTGCGTGACCTCGATCACACGCTGCGCGTGTCGAAGTCGCCGCTGATGGAGAAGGCCCGCACCGCCGCCCAGCAGCGCTACAAGTGCCGCCTCGTCGGCCTCGGCAGCTCGGGCTCGTTCAACGTCGGAACCAAGGAGAAGATCGGCTCCTGGAAGGACCTGGCGGGGCTCAAGATCCGCGTTCCTCCGTTCGAGGCCTATACCGAGGCCGCCAAGGCGCTCTCCATCGCGGCGACGCCCGTGCCCTTCAACGAGGTCTATCTCGCCCTCCAGCAGAACCTTGTGGCCGGCATGATCACCCTGGTCAACGTCATGCTCGCGAGCAAGTTCAACGAGGTCTGCAAGCACGTCGTGACCAACGATTTCGGCGTCGGCACGGAGAAGTTCTGGTGCTCCGAGCGTGCCTGGAACCGCATGACGCCGCAGCAACGCGACATCTTCGTCGGTTTGTTCAATGAAATCGTCGGCGAGCATTATTTCGGCGCCGCGAAGCGTCAGGCCAGCGAGGACTTCAAGATCTGGGAACAGCGCAATGGCGCTGGGACGGCCCTGACGCTGGACAGCGCCGAGCTGTCCCGGGTCATGCAGCCGGTCGGCGAGCGCCTTGCGAACGAGGTGTTCGGCCCCGGTTCCTATCAGGCGATCCAGGCGACCTGATCGCCGTATCCGTCGCCGTCCCGCTCCGCTTGGGAGCGGGACGGTCCACGGAACGGGGAGAACCTGCGTGCCCAGACCACGGAAGAAGACAAAATCCGTCGATGCGCGGAACGCCACGCAGGCACCTGCCGCCGCGAGGCGCCGCAAGCCGACCGTGTCGCGCGCCGAGAAATCCGAGGCGATCCGCCGGGCTCTTCTCGAGGCTGCCGGCACCGTGGTCGGTCGCCACGGCTATGCCGGCGCATCGATCGCGCGGATCACGATGGCGGCGAATGTCGCCCAGGGCACGTTCTACAACTACTTCGACTCCCGCGACGCGCTCTTCGCCCAGCTGCTGCCGGAGATCGGCCAGTTCATGATCGACGAGATCGGCGCGAAGGTCCGCCAGCACACGCGTCTCGCAGATCGCGAAGAGGCGCGCATCCGCGGCTATCTGCAGTTCCTGCGCACCCATCCCGGCTTCTACCGCGTGCTGCGCGAAGCGGAGACCTTCGCACCCGAAGCGCATCGCGCGCACATGGCCAACATGGTCGCAGGATATGGCCGCGCGCTGCGGGCAGAACGCGAGCGTGCCGGCGCGCCGCCGCTGCCCGACCAGCAGATCGAGAAGATCGTCTACATGCTGCTCGGTGCGCGCGACTATCTCGCGATGCAGTATCAGGAGGGCGGGAACGATCCCGCCACTGTCGACGACGAGACCGTGGCGACATATATGCGCGCGCTACGTGGCGGCCTGTTCGACGACATACCTGACGACGTGGCGTGACCGCGCATCGGTCAGCCGCGTCCCACCGCATCCCCCCATCGCACCAGTCGCTCCCAGAGCGGCCCGGTTCCTGCCGTCGCCCGGGCTAGAACGCCAGACCAGTCGCGCGCGCCACCGAATTCGCGTCGCCAGGACATCAATCGGGTCGTCAGCAGATGGAGATCGTGCTCGCGCGTGAAACCCATCGCACCGAGGACCTGATGCCCGACGGAGATCGCCGTGCCGGCGGCATCGCCGCACCGGATCTTCGCGACGGCTGCCCAGACGCGTGCGGCATCGCCGTCCAGCGCCGCGAAGGCGCAGCGTGCCGCCATGTCGGCGGCCAGCGTCTCCTCGGCGAGGATCGCCAGCTGCTGCTGGATGGCCTGGAACGCCGCGATCGGCTTGCCGAATTGCTGCCGCACCCGCGCATGCGCGACGGCGATGTCGAGCGTGCCGCGAACGGCGCCGGCGATCTTCGCCGCGCGCAAGGCGGCGCCCACGACGCGTGGCCCAGGCCCGTTCGGCAGTGCGGCTATCGTCGCCGGGACGCCGCGAAAGACAAGACGATCGCGCGGCTCGCCCGCGAGATTTTCAGCAGGACCGAGTTCCGCCGCGCCGGTCCGGAGGAAGAGGATGCGCGCGCCCTCGTCCACGCCATCCAGCCCCACGACGACCGCCGCCGCGTGCCGGCCCCAGGGCACGGCGTGCAGGGTACCCGAGACGCATCCCTGCCCGTCGATTGCGAGCGTCCCGGGATCCGGGGCAAGCGTGATTACCCCGTCGGGTGCCGGCAAACCCGCGCGATGAAGGAGCCAGCGCGCGAACATATCCTCCCCGAGCGGGACCGGTCCCGCATGACGGCCGATGGCACGGAACGTCGGCAGCATCGCCGGAGGCGCGCATCCCGCCCCGCCATCTGCCTCTGGAAGCAGGGCGTGCGAGATGCCGAGGGCGGAGATCTCCGCCCATAGACGGTCCGGCAGACGGCCCGCCGCGAGCTCGGCCTGCGCCGGACGGCCGCCGAACGCCGCGAGCGTGCGATCGACCGACTCTTCCAACAACATCGCGATATCGCTCATCGCAACCCCAGATCGCGCGCGATGATGCTCCGCATGATCTCGCGGGTGCCGCCGCGAATCGAAAAGGATGGCGCGAGCAACGTCACCATCTCGAGCATGCGTGCGAGCGGTTCGACGGCGATCGCGTCTGGCGTCGCCTCGAGCGCCTCCTCGACGATCCTCGGGACCTCCTGCTCGAAATTCATCCCCATGTCCTTGATGAGCGCGGCCTCCGTCGCCGGATCGTGCCCTTGTTCGAGCAGCCCTGCCACCGAGAGGGACATCTGGCGCAGCGTCATCAAGTGGGCAAGCAGGCGGCCCAGCGCGTCGCCGGCCTTGTCGAGTTGACCGCGCTCCGACAGCGTCGTGATCGCTTCCGCCAGCAGGGGATAGGCGCTGAGGAAACGTTCGGGACCGCTGCGCTCGAGAGCGAGTTCGCTCGTCACCTGCGCCCATCCCTGGCCCGCGACGCCGACGAGCGCGTCGTCCGGAATGAGCGCGTCTTCGAAGACGACCTCGTTGAAATGCGGTTCCCCAGTCAGGTCGAGGATCGGCCGGCAGGTGATCCCGGGGGTGCGCAGATCGACGACGAATTGCGAGAGCCCCTCATGCCGCGTCGCGCCGCGCGGCTCGGTGCGCACCAGCGTGATCATGAAATCGCTGCGCTGGGCGTTGCTGGTCCAGAGCTTGGCGCCGTCGATCCGCCACCCGCCATCCACCTTGCGACCACGGGTCCGGATCGCAGCGAGATCGGAGCCGGCATCGGGCTCGCTCATGCCGATGCAGAAGAAGATCTCCGCGCGCGCGAGGCGCGGCAGGAAACGCATGCGCTGTGCCTCGGAACCGAAGCGCAGCAGCATCGGACCGCTTTGCCGGTCCCCGGTCCAATGCGCCGCGACGGGAGCCCCGGCGGCCAGAAACTCCTCGAGGACGACGTAGCGCGCCAGCGCGCTGCGTTCGCCGCCGCCATACCGCTTCGGCCAGGTCATCCCGATCCAGCCTTGCGCGGCCACCTTCCGACTGAAGGAGGGATCGAAACAGAGCCAGGACTTTGCGCGCAGCGCAGGCGGATGTGCGGCCAACTCCCGCGCGCAGAACGCGCGGACATCGGCACGCAGCGCGGCAAGATCGGCGGGAAGCGCCTGGGGCGGAAGATCGATGCGCCAGCCCATGGGATCACACGACCCCGGCGGCGCGCAGAGCGGCGATACGTTCGGATGAAAGTCCGAGCACTTCGCCGAGCACCTCGTCGCTATGCTCGCCGACACGCGGCGGCGCGCCACGGTAGACGGGCGGGCAATCCGACATCTTGACCGGCGATCCGACGACACGCACGGTGCGCCCGTCGGATCGCGGAAGCGAAACCGTCATCCCCCGCGCCGTCGCCTGATCGCTGTCGAGCGCCTCGCCTACGGACTGGATCGGACCACAGGGCACGTCGGCCACGGCGCAGCGCTCGATCCAATAGGCGCGCGGATGTGCCGACAGGATCTCGTTCAAGGTCGCGACCAGGATTTCACGATTGGCGAGCCGGGTCTCTGTCGTGTCGAAACGCGGATCGCGGCTCCATTCCGGATGACCGACCACGGACGCGAGACGTCCGAATTCCCGGTCGGTGAAGGTCGCGATCATGATGTAGCCATCGGCGGCGCAGAACACGCCGTAGGGAACGGCGCTGGGATGGTCGTTGCCGGAGCGCGGCCATGCGACGCCATTGTTGAGCCAGGCCGCCGCCGGATTGAGAAGGCCGGCCAACTGGCTGTCGAACAGAGAGACGTCGATATGCTGTCCGCGCCCCGTTCGCTGACGCTGAAGCAGCGCGCCGAGGATGCCCGCGACGGCGTTCTGCCCCGCGAGCACGTCGCAGACCGGAACTCCAACACGCACCGGGCCCGCGCCCGGCATTCCATCGGGATGGCCAGTGATCGACATCAGGCCCGACATCGCCTGGATGAGATAATCGTAGCCGGGCCGCGTCGCGAGCGGCCCGGTCTGACCGAACCCCGTGATCGAGCAATAGATCAGTCGCGGGTTGACGGCTGCCAGCGCCGCGTAGTCGAGCCCGTATCTGGCGAGGTTTCCGGTCTTGTAGTTCTCGATCAGGACATCGGCCTCGCCGACGAGCGCGAGGACGAGGTCACGCCCTTCCGGACGGGTGAAGTCCACCGTCAGCGATCGCTTGCCGCGGTTGACGGCCTGGAAATAGGTGGATTGCCGATCCTCGCGTCGCGTGTCACCGAACCAGGGCGGACCGACGAGGCGAATGTCATCGCCCTCCGCGACGCGCTCCATCTTGATCACGTCGGCGCCCATGTCCGCGAGCATCTGAGCCGCGAAGGGGCCCGCGACGATCCGGCTCATGTCGAGGACCCGAACGCCGGCGAGACACCCGGCATCGTCCAGCGGTTGCGCCATCTGCCACTCCTCCGAAGGGTGGTTTCCTTCCGGTTCAGCAGTATCGAACCCGCCGCCGCGCGACGTCAATCTTCATGACCGATGAATCGCGGTTCACGTTCGGACGCAGGCACCACCGCGCGGCTCAACTCCGCAGCCCGGGCGCCTCCTGTCCGGTACGCGCGACGTATTCCGTGTAGCCGCCGGCATAATCGTGCAGCCCGGACGACGTCACCTCGAGGACGCGGTTCGACAGCGCCGCCAGGAAATGCCGGTCGTGCGAGACGAACAGCATCGCGCCTTCATACTGCGCGAGCGCGGCGACAAGCATCTCCTTCGTGGCCATGTCGAGATGGTTGGTCGGTTCGTCGAGGACGAGGAAATTGGGCGGATCGAACAGCATGCGCGCCATCACGAGCCGCGCCTTCTCGCCGCCTGAAAGGACGCGGCAGCGTTTCTCGACGTCGTCGCCAGAAAACCCGAAACACCCCGCCAGCGCCCGCAGGGATCCTTGCCCCGCGCGCGGGAAGCTGTCCTCGAGGGATTCGAAGACCGTGCGGTCTCCGTCCAGCAACTCCATCGCGTGCTGCGCGAAATAGCCGAGCTTGACGCTGCCGCCGACGGCGACGTCGCCGGAATCGGGCTGGATGGCGCCCGCAACCAGCTTCAGAAGCGTCGACTTCCCCGCGCCGTTGACGCCCATCACGCACCAGCGCTCGCGCCGCCGGATGCGGAAGTCGAAATCCGCGTAGAGAACCCGGTGGCCGTAGCGCTTCGCGACATTGCGCAGCACGACGACATCGTCTCCGGATCGCGGGGCCGGCGGAAAATCGAAAGCCACGGTCTGGCGCCGACGCGGCGGCTCCACACGATCGATCTTCTCGAGCTTCTTGACGCGGCTCTGAACCTGCGCCGCATGCGAGGCGCGCGCCTTGAACCGCTCGATGAAGCGGATTTCCTTCGCCAGCATCGCCTGCTGACGTTCGAACTGCGCCTGCATATGCCGGTCGTTGAGCTCGCGCTGCCGCGCGTAGAATTCGTAGTCGCCCGAATAGCTGGTGAGTTCGCCGCCGTCGATCTCGATGATCTTGTTGACGACCCGGTTCATGAACGCGCGGTCGTGAGACGTCATCAGGAGCGCGCCCTCGAACCCCGCGAGGAAACCTTCCAGCCAGATCAGGCTCTCGATGTCGAGATGGTTGCTCGGCTCGTCGAGCAGCATCGCGTCCGGGGCCATCAGCAGGATCCGCGCCAGCGCGACGCGCATTTTCCAACCGCCGGACAGCGCGCCGACATTGCCCTCGACAACCTCGGACGCGAAGCCGAGCCCGGCGAGTACCTCGCGCGCGCGCGCCTCGAGCGCGTAGCCGCCCAATTCCTCGAAGCGGGCCTGTGCCTCGCCATAGCGTTCCACGAGCGTGTCGAGTTCGTCGGCACGGTCGGGATCGGCGAGCGCGGCCTCGAGTTCCTTGAGATGGGCCGCCGCCTCGCTGACGGCGCCGGCGCCGTCCATCGTTTCGGCGAGCACGCTGCGCCCCGCCATCTCGCCGACATCCTGGCTGAAATAGCCGATGCGGATACCGCGATCGACGGAGACCTGCCCCTCGTCCGGCACGTCCTCGCCCTTGATCATGCGGAACAGCGTGGTCTTTCCGGCGCCGTTGGGGCCGACGAGACCGATCTTCTCACCTTTCTGAAGCGCGGCGGACGCCTCGACGAAGAGGATCTGATGGCCGTGGCGCTTGCTGATGCTGTCGAGGCGGATCATGCGGACCGGGTCGGTTGGGCAAAGAGGCGCCGCTTATGCCACAGCTCGCCCCCGCGCAGCAGTCCCGAAGACGACTGCCCCCGGATGCGCCGATGCCTCAACGCGCACGCGAGCGCAGCAGCACGAACCGAGCCGCGGCCATGCCAGCGAACATGGCGACCACGAAAGGGAGCGCGGCGCCCGATCCCGTGCCGAGCGCCACCAGGGCCGGACCCGGACAGAAGCCGGCAAGGCCCCAGCCGATGCCGAAGATCGCCGGTCCGACCAGGATCCGGCGGTCGATCCCCGTCGCGCCAGGCAGGTGGAAGACGCTATCGAAAAGCGGCCGCGGGCGACGCAGCACCACACGGAACCCCAGAAACGCCACCGCGATCGCACCCGCCATCACGAAGGCGAGGCTGGGGTCCCAGCCACCGCTCGACATCGCACCGATGTCGAGGAAGTTGAGGACTTTCGCCGGATCCGACATGCCGGCCACGACGAGGCCCACGCCGAGGAGCAGGCCGACGAGGAATTGCGCGACGATGGACATGGCAGCCTCAGAGGACGTGGCGGACGACGAAGACCGTCGCGAACGCGGTCGCCATGAAGACGAGCGTCGCGACCAGCGAGCGCAGCGACAGCCGGGACAGGCCGCATACGCCGTGACCGGACGTGCAGCCATTGCCCCAGACCGTGCCGAAGCCGACGAGCAACCCGGCGACGACGAGAACCACCGGCCCGGCGGCGATATGCATGACCGGCGCCGCGCCTGTCGTCGCCGACAGCACGAGCGGCGCAGCGACGATGCCCGCGACGAAGGCGGCACGCCCCGCCCATCCGTCATCCTCGTAGGGTGGCAGAAGACGCGCAGCGATGCCGCTGATCCCCGCGATACGCCCGGTGGCGAGCAGAAGGAGGACGGCTGCGGCACCGATCACCGCGCCACCGAGCAGCGCGGCTAGCGGCGTGAACGCAGTCCTGACGATTTCGAGCGCGCCCATGTCAGGCCTCCGTCGTGGGGTTTGCGGCGCGGGATCCGTCGCATCTGGATTTGCGAGGCGGCATTGCGGTACTCCTGCGCATGGTGTACGAGATCTATATCTTCGTATCTACGAATATGTCAACGTGAAACACATGATGCAGGCAGCAGATCTGGCCGACATGGAAGCGAACGCCGAAGCCGCCGCGCGGCTCCTGGCGACCCTTGCGAACCCGAAACGCCTGCTGGCGCTATGCCACCTGCTCGACGGGGAGATGCCGGTCAACCGCCTCGCGGAGAAGGTCGGCCTCGCCCCGGCCACCTTGTCGCAGCACCTCGCCCGGATGCGCGACCTGCGCCTGGTCGAAACGCGGCGCGATGGCCAGACGATCCATTACCGCCTCGCCAGTCCCGAAATCAGGACGATCCTCGCCACGCTCCACGGCATCTATTGCGCGCCGCAGCGAACGTGACCTCTGGCGATCAGTGGACCGCCAGGGTGCAGCGATCGATCTCGTCCCAGTCGAGTTCGGCACCGAGGCCAGGGGTCGCCGGCAGATGCGCGGCGCCGCCCGCGATCGGCAGATTCGTGCGCAGTCCGAAGGCGAAATCATCGATCGGATAGAGCAGTTCGAAGAAGTCGCAATTGCGGATGGCCCCGCAGCAATGCAGGTTCACGAGTTCCAGCGGGTGGAAGATGGCCGTGTGGACCTCGCAATTCACCGCGAAGGCCTCTGCGAGACGCGCCGTCTTCATGACGCCGGTGACCCCACCGGTCCATGACACGTCGGCACGCACGCGATCGACCACGCGGGTCGATATGCATTCAGCGACGCTGTAGGGATGCTTGGCGAGCACCTCGGTACCGACGACCGGTATCTCGAGGACGCGCGTCAATTCCCGCAACGCATGCATGTCCTCGTCGAAGAGCGGTTCCTCGTACCAATGGTAGCCGAGTTTCTCGAGGCCGCGGCCGAAACGCACCGCCTGTTCCAGGTTGTAACAGGAGACCGGATCGGACATGAGCTTGAACTCCGGTCCGACCGCCTCGCGGGCCAACCGGTGCGCTTCCAGATCGGCCTCCCAGGATTTGCCGGGCGTGTGCAGCTTGTAGCCCGCCAGTCCCTGCGCCTTGGCGCGCGCGGCCTCTTCGCCATACGCCGCCAGCGACGGCAGGATCATGGAACTCGCATAGACGGGCACGGTGTCGCGATAGCCTCCGAGATATTTCCACAGGGGCTGACCGGCGCGTTGCGCACCCAGGATCCAGAGGCAGCAATCGAAGGGACCATAGGCATAGATCGGCAGGTGTCCCCACCAGCGATCGGCCATCCGGAAATCGTGCCATGCGCGCTCGCGATCCAACGCGTCGCGGCCCAGGAAGAACGGCCGCAGCGTGTCCGCGACGAGGCGCCCCGCACCCTCGGCCGAGCGCCCGGCGAAACCGAACATCGAGGCGCTTTCGCCGTCCTCGGTGTGGAGCGTCACGACGAGGAATTCGAAGCCTTTGAAATCGCCGGTCCGGAACGCGCTCGCCGGAAACCGCTCAGGTCCACGGCGGCAACTCCTGACGTCGACCTTGGTGATGCGCATCGCTCGTCCTTTCCCAATGGCTGGCTCCGGCAGCGTGATCGTCCGAGGCGGAACCGCCGGAGATCTGAATCACGCCAAGAAACAAAGAGCCGGAACATGATCTAGGCTTGCGCCCAACTGCGGGACAGCGCGACCGCATGACCGAACCGCTCATGCAGTCGCGTATCCAGTGGCGCCTCCGGCTCCACGCGCAGCGCGGCACCGGGACCAGGCCGCTCGCCGCGCCCCGTCGCCGCAAGGCAGAGATGCAGCACGCCCAGCGCCGTCATATCGGCCGATCCGGCGACGTCGATCGGACGACCGAGCGCGGCGGCGAGGAAGCGCGTGAAGAATATGCTGCGGCTGAGTCCGCCATCGATGCCGATGCGCCGCACGCCGCCGAGACGGACCTCCAGCGCGCGTACCAGTTCGGCGGACCTGAGCGCGATACCCTCGAGCACCGCGCGGCGCAGATCCGCGGCGCTGGTCGCGAGATCGAGCCCGAGCCAGCATCCGCGCGCCGCACGATCCCAATGCGGACAACCCAGCCCCGCGAGTGCGGGCACGAACACGATGCCACGCTCGAGGGCGGAAGGACCGACGAAGCCATCGAGGTCGCCATGACCCGTCAGCAGACCAAGTTCGCCGAGCCATTCGACGGCGCCACCCGCGGTCAGGATGCCGCCATCGAGCGCATAGCGCGCAGGGCCGTCGCCGATCCGCCAGGCGCAGGTCGGCAGCAACCCGTCCGCGCTCCTATGCGCGGGGACAGCGTCGCAGAGCGCAAGGGCGAAGGCACCGGTGCCGAAGGTGATCTTCATGTCGCCCGTATCGCCGCATCCATGGCCGAACAGGGCGGCCTGCTGGTCGACCACGCTGGCGACGACCTGCCCGCCACCGGGAAGACTGCCGAAATCCGCGGTGGTCGGACGGATCTCCGGCAGGCACTCCATCGGGACGCCGAAGGCGGCGCATAGTTCCGCATCCCAGGCCAGGGTCCGAAGATCCATCAGGCTGGTCCGCGACGCCGTGGACGCATCCGTCGCACAGCGCCCCGTCAACGCATGCAGGAAAAACGCATCGCTCGTCCCGAGACGAAGGCGGCCTTGCGCGCGCAGCGCCTGCGCGCCATCCGCGTTGTCGAGCAGCCAGCGCAGCTTCGAGGCCGAGAAATAGGCGTCGAGCGGCAAGCCCGCGCGCGCGCGGATCAACGCCTCGACGCCGGTGGCACGCAAGGCCGCGATCTGGTCGTCGGTGCGCTCGTCCTGCCAGACCAACGCGTTGTGAAGCGGGCGCAGCGTCGCCGCGTCCCAGGCGACCACCGTCTCGCCCTGGTTGGCGAGGCCGGCATGGGCGACGGGACCGGCGGCCTCGGCGAGGCTGCGGAGATGGCCGAGGATCTCGACCGGGTCGTGCTCGACCCAGCCCGGACGCGGCCGGATCTGTCGATGGGTGAAGCGTCCCAGCGGTCGCAGGGATCCATCGCGCCAGAGATACGCCTTGGTTCCGGTCGTCCCCTGATCGAGCGCGAGGATCCCGGTCATGCGAGTTCCACCGTCAGCGCCGCGGCATCGCGCAGCGTCGCGGCCGCTACGTCGAGCCGCAACCGGCGCTCAGGCAGGGCACGCACGCGGCGCTCATGCACGGCGCGCCCGTCGGCCAGCACCCGCAACCATCCATCATGGGCCGTCGCAGCGCGCGCGTGGAGCGTTGCGCCGCCCGCGTCGCGCACGAGGCGCTGCGGATAGGCGTAACGCAATGCGCCCCCCGCCTCCACCGGCAACCCCTCCGCGAAAGGCGGCAAAGCGCCTGCGAGGGCCTTCAGGATCGCCTGTGCCGCCGCCCTGCCTTCGCGCGCCACGAAGCCGGAATGCTCGACCGGACGCACCGCGTTGCCGGCCGCGAACACGGCGCCCTCGCCACAGCGCCAGGCGCTGTCGATGACGGGACCACCCGTGCCGCGATCGATCGCGATGTCGCTCGCGCGCGCGAGCGCGGCATCCGGAACGAAGCGCCCGCTGAGCACGACGCCGTCGCAGGCGATCCGCTCCACACGCCCGCCGCACTCGACGCGCACCGCCTCGACCCGCTCCGCGCCGTCGATCGCGAGCAGTCGCGTTCGCAGCAGAACGGGCACGCCGAAGACATGCCGCGCGACGAGATCCGCCGGACGATGAGCGAGGATCCGCGGCCCAGGTTCGATCATCGCGACCGGCCTGATCCGCGCATGACGCGCCGTGAGGAGAGCGGAAAACGCGACCCATTCGGTCCCGACGATGACCGGAGCGTGAAACGGCGGCGGGGATCCAGCCGCGACCATGTCCTGGAAGGCACCGGTATTGAGGACGCCCCAGGGCCGGGATCCGGAGATCGCGCGCGCCGCGCGGGACATCTCGCGGATGCCGGTGGCGATCAGCACGGCGCGCGCGCCGACAGGCGCATGCCCCTCGGAACGCGCCACCCCGACCGTGCCATCGGCGCCGATCGACGTCGCAGCCGCACCGGTCACGATCTCGACACCCGCGGCCATCGCGGCCTCGGCAAGGCGCCTCGCATAGGAAGGGCCAGTCCAGACGCGCCCGAAATCGAGCATGCCCCAGCCGGGATGGAGGCAGGAGCGCGGCAGACCGCCCGGCTCGGTGGCGCGCTCGAGAACGCGCACATCGCGCAAGCCCGCTTCGGCGAGGCAGCGCGCCGCGCTGAGGCCCGCAGGACCAGCGCCGACGATCACGACGGGCCGCGTCATCGCCGCGCCTCCGGATCCGCGGCGAGCGCAGCGGGTCCGCCGATCCGTGGCGTGGCGATCTCGAGGACGCGGCGCGTGCAATGGAATCCCTGGCAGCGACCAAGCATGCACCGGGTGCGGCGCTTGAGACCGCCCAGGTCGCCGGCAGGCAACGGGCCGTCGAGCGCGGCCTCCAGCTCCGCCCGTGTCACCATCTCGCAATGGCAGACGATCTCGCCGCGACCGGGCGTCTGCCAGGGGCGCGGGCTCTCCTCGGCGAGATTCGGCACCCGCACCGGGATCGGTTCCGGCCGGGGCGGCAGCGGTCCGAAATGCGCGGCATGCAACGACGCCACATGATCTGCCAGCCCGAGCGACGCGGTCAGCCCGGTCGACCGGATCCCGCTGACCGTGATCCAGCGCCGCTCCGGCAAGGCTTCGACGATGAAATCCTTGACCTGCGTCGCGGGACGCAGACCGGCATAGGCCGCGGTGACGGGTTCGTCGGCAAGGGCCGGAACGAGCCGCGCGCCTTGCGCGCGCAATACCTCCAGCGTCGCGCCGTCGACCGACGTGTCACGGCGATCCTCCTGATCTTCGGCGGTCGGACCGACGATCACGTTGCCGAACGCGGTCGGAGAGACAAGAACGCCCTTGGTCCGCTCGTTGGGTACCGGCAGGACGATCCCGCGGACATGGCGGCGCGCGGTCTTGTCGAGGACGACGAACTGTCCCTTGCGCGGCCGTATCGCGAAGGGGCTGGGGCGTGCGATCGCCTCGACGAGGTCGCCATAAAGCCCCGCGCAATTCACGACCACGCGGGCACGCAGCGTGCCCGCGGTGGTCGCGAGACGCCAGCCATGCGCGTCCGGCTGTCCGCCCGTGACCTCGACACCGCGCAGGACCAGCGCGCCATGGGCCACCGCCTGGAGCGCATAGGCGAGCGGCGCCGACCAGGGATCGATCACTGCCTCGCCAGGGACGACGACCGCGCCGAGTGCGCCAGCCGCCAGTCCTGGCTCAAACCTGTAGATGTCCGGCACGGCCACGATCCGCGCATCCTCGACGCCATTCGCGCGGGCCCGGGCGACGATCTCCGGCAACTGGGCCAGCTCGGCCGGTGTCCAGGCGACCAGCAACGCGCCGGTCTCGAGGAGCGGAAGGCCGAACGCCGCATGGAGCGCGCGATACAGCGCATGACCGTCGCGCACGCACGCGGCCTCCAGGCTGCCTGGAATCGCATCGAACCCGGTATGCAGGATCGCGCTATTGGCCTTGCTCGCCCCCGAAAGGATGTCGCGACCGCGTTCGATCAACGCGACGCCGAGACCGGCGAGCGCAAAAGCGCGCGCGATCGCGCACCCGACGACGCCGGCACCGATCACGGCAACGTCGTGACGCTCGTCGCGGCGCGACACGCGCGGGGGCATGAGAACTCCAGCGTCCGGCATGGCGCCACGTTAGGCGCCGCCACTCCCCGCCAGCAAGCGTCGCGGGGCGGCGGTTGCGTCGACATGGCGGTAGCGATTATTCAGACCCTTGATGCAAACGCGCCCGCCCGGGATCTCCCGATGCGCATGGCGCAAGACCGGAGGCTCGCCGTGACCCAGATCTTCTCGCTCGATGGCAAGGTGGCGCTCGTGACGGGCGCCTCGCGCGGCCTCGGCCGCGCCATGGCGCTGGCCCTCGCGCGCTGCGGCGCGACCGTCGTCGTCAATGGCCGAAACATGGACGGGATCGCGGCCACGCGCGATGCGATCCTCGCCGCCGGTGGCAAGGCCTCCGCCCTCGCCTTCGACACCACGGACGCGACCGCGGCCGCGGCCGCGATCGACAGGATCGAAGCCGATCACGGGCATCTCGACATCCTGGTCAACAATGCCGGGTACGGGAATGGCCGCACGGCCAGCGAAACCAGCGACGCCCAGTGGGACGAGATCGTCGGCGTCGACCTCAATGCGTGCTTCCGCCTCGCCCGGCTCGCCTCAGTCGGGATGATCAGGCGCGGCTGGGGCCGCATCATCAACATCTCGTCGATCAACGCCCATATCGCGCGCGAGGCGAACACGAGCTACTGCGCCGCGAAGGCCGGGCTCGAGGGCATGACCCGCGCACTGGCCGTCGAGTGGGGACCGAAGGGGATCACGGTCAACGCGATCGCGCCCGGCTACATGATGACGCCCGACAACATGGACACGCCGCTGCGCGCCGATCCCGCGAAGCGCGACTGGTTCGCGCAGCGCACCGCGCTGCGCCGCTGGGGACAGGCCGACGAACTCGACGGCGCGGTCGTCTTCCTCGCCGGTGACGCGTCGGCCTATTGCACCGGCCACGTGCTGATCGTCGACGGCGGGATGAGCGTGAAGATCTGACCGCCGCGGCGACGCGGCACGCGGATCAGACCCGTTCGACGATCAGCGCTATGCCCTGCCCGACCCCGACGCACATCGTGCACAGGGCATAGCGCCCGCCGCGACGCCGCATCTCATAGGTCGCGGTGGTCACCAGCCGCGCCCCGCTCATGCCGAGCGGGTGCCCGATGGCGATAGCGCCGCCATTCGGGTTGACGTGCTCCGCATCGTCCGGAAGCCCGAGTTCGCGCGTAACGGCCAGCGCCTGTGCGGCGAACGCCTCGTTGAGCTCGATGACGTCCATCTGTCCGAGGGCCAGGCCCGCGCGGCCGAGCACCTTGCGGATCGCGGGCACCGGACCGATCCCCATGATCCGCGGCTCCACCCCTGCCGCGGCCATGGCCACAATGCGCGCGCGCGGAGTCAGGCCCTGTTCCGCCGCGGCGTGCGACGACGCGATGACCATGGCTGCCGCCCCATCGTTGACGCCGGAGGCGTTGCCCGCCGTCACGCTCAGATCCGGACCATTGATGCCCTTGAGCTTGGCCAGTTGTGCGGCGGTGGTGTCGGGACGCGGGTGCTCGTCGGTGGCGACGACGAGCGGGTCACCCTTTTTCTGCGGGATCCGCACCGGTACGATCTCGTCCGCAAAGACGCCGCGCGCCTGCGCCGCGGCCCAACGCTGCTGGCTGCGCAGGGCGAAGGCGTCTTGATCGGCGCGCGGGATCGCGAAATCGGCCGCGACGTGATCGGCCGTCTCGGGCATGGCGTGCGTGCCATGCGCCGCCTTCATCCGCGGGTTGACGAAGCGCCATCCGATCGTCGTGTCGTGCACGGCGCTCGTCCGCGCGAAGGCGGTATCGGCCTTCGGCATCACGAAGGGCGCGCGCGTCATGCTCTCGACGCCACCGGCAATCGTGAGGTCGCAATCGCCCGCCCGGATCGCCCGTGCCGCCATGCCGATCGCATCCATGCCGGACCCGCAGAGCCGGTTCACCGTCGTGGCCGGCACGGCGACCGGCATTCCGGCGAGCAGCACCGCCATGCGGGCGACATTGCGGTTGTCTTCGCCCGCCTGATTGGCGCAGCCGAAGACCACGTCGTCCACGCGCGCCCAGTCGACCGACGGGTTCCGCTCCATCAGGGCCGCGAGCGGGATCGCCGCAAGATCGTCGGCGCGCACCGTCGCGAGCGCGCCCGCGTAGCGGCCGATCGGCGTCCTCACGGCGTCGCAGATGAATGCCTCTGACATCGGTGCGCTCCTTTCAGCCTGACTTCGCTTCGCGATACTGGCGCAGCGCCTCGTCGACACTCGACACGTACACCACCGCCGGAGAGCGGATACCGTGGACCAGCAAGGCCCTGCGCGCCTCCGGGTCCGCGCCGGCGACGAACAGCCGCACACCGCGCCGCCCAGCCTTGTGCGCCAGCCCCTCGATGACATGCGCGCCCGTGGAATCGAGAAACGGGACGGCCGCGAAATCGATCACCAGCGCGCGATGGGAATCCGAAATCCGGTCGAGGACCGAGCCGATCGACGAGGCCGCCCCGAAGAAGAACGCGCCGGTGATGCGGTAGACGACGATCTCCGGATCGGCACCCCCGGCAGCGCCGGGCCCCACGCCTGGGGCCATCGCGTCGGGAATGTCCTCGCCCACCAGCGGCGTCCGTGCCTCCACGCCCGTGGCCCGTGACATGCGATGGATGAACAGCACCGACCCCAGGGCGAACCCGACCACGATCGCCTCGGTCAGGTCGCGCAGAACGGTCAGCAGGAAGGTGGCGGCGAGCACCGCGGCGTCGCCCCATCCCGATCGCACGAGCGCGCCGATCGCCGTGCGCTCCACCATGTTCCACGACACCACCACGAGCACGCCCGCGAGCGCCGCCAGCGGAACGAAGGCGGCGAGCGGTGCCGCGATCGCCATGAAGGCCAGTAGGAACACCGCATGCAGCATGCCCGCGACGGGCCCCTGCGCGCCCGCACGCACGTTCGTCGCCGTGCGCGCGATCGTGCCGGTCACGCAGAACCCGCCGAACAGCGCGGTTCCGACATTGGCGATTCCCTGTGCGACCAGCTCACAATTCGATCTGTGCCGGCGTCCGCTCATGCCGTCGGCAACGACGGCGGAGAGCAGCGACTCGATCGCCCCCAGAAGCGTGAAGGAGACGGCCGACGGCAGAACCTCGACGATCCGCGCCATCGACAGGTCGGGCAGCGCCGGTGCGGGCAGGCCGCTCGGTATCCCGCCGAACTGCGAACCGATGGTCGACACGTTCAGCCCGAGCACCGCCGTGGCCATCGATGCCCCCACCACGCCCAGCAGCATGCCCGGCCAATGGGGACGGACGATCCTGAGGACGACGATGACGGCGGCCGTGCCCAGGGACAGCGCGATCGCCGCCGGCGACGCGCTCGGCAAGGCGCTCCACAAGGCCGGCAGCTTCTCGAGCAGCGGCCCCGGCTCCGGGCCGTCCAGGACGAGCCCCAGCAACTCGCGCAGCTGGCTCGCGAAGATGATGACGGCGATCCCCGCAGTGAAGCCGACGGTGACCGGAAACGGAATGAACTTGATGAACGTGCCGAGACGCAGCCACCCGATGGCCGACAACATCAGTCCCGACAGGAAGGTCGCGAGGATCAGCCCGTCCATCCCGTGGCGCGCGACGGTCGCACCCACCAGAACGATGAAGGCACCGGCGGGGCCGCCGATCTGGAATCGTGATCCACCGAGAGCCGATACCAAGAACCCTCCGACGATCGCGGTGTAGAGGCCCTGGGCGGGGCTCGCGCCCGACGCGATGGCGATCGCCATCGAAAGCGGAAGCGCGACGATCGCGACGGTCAGCCCGGCGAACGCATCCTTGCGGAGCTTGTCGATGCCGTAGCCTTCGCGCAACACGGTGACGAGCTTCGGGGTGAAGAGATCGGCGAACCCCGTGGTGTCCGCTGGCGCGGCCGCGCCGCGCATGCCGTGATGGTATCGCGCCATGGCGCTCCCCCGCCGGAAGACCTAGCCGCGCGCGACGAACGCAGCCGCCGCCGATGCGGGAACCGCGACCTCGCCACGCATGAGACGGCGCGCGGTCCGGAACAGGACGGCCGATAGCGCGCTCCACCCGTCCCCGTCGTGCCGCACGACGGCGCCGACCGACACCAGGCCGGACGGGTTTGCGACACGCACCTCCCCGCTGGCATCCGCCGGCCGCGACACGCGGTGGGGTATCGATCCAGGTATCTGCGTCGCGACGCCGAGATTGAGGCCCCCGGTGCCCGGGATCGCCTTGTGCGCGCGTTGCATCGAGATCATGCGCGTGGCGACGTCGAAACGGTCGGGCTCGACCATCTCGCCGTCCAGGGCACGGAACCGTCGCGGCGACGCGACGAGCGCGATGCGGGGGGTCTGCAATCCGATCTCGTCCGGCCTTGCGCCCAGCCCGCACAACACGCCTGCGGCGCGACGGATGCGCTCCAGGGCATCCATCACAGCGGATCGCGCCTCGATCGCCTCGGGCGTTTCCGTCCCGTCGAGCCCGAAGACCGCCGCGTCGACATAGGCTATGGGCGAGGTCGCATCGACGATCGACACGTCGAACGTCGCGCCGGCCCCAAGATCCACCCGGTCGATGACCGCGCCGGTCGGCAGCAATCGGCCCGTCACGGCGCCTCCAGGATCGAGAAAATCAAGACGGATCCGCGCCCCCGTCCCGGCCACGCCCGCGATCGCGTAATCGCCCTCGACGCGTGCCAGGCCACCGCGGACCTCGAAGCGCGCATGGATAAGCTTGCGTGTGTTCGTCTGGTGGATACGAACCAGCACCTCGCCGTCGCCGGCACGCACCAGCCCCTCGTCGACGGCGAAGGGACCGACGGCCGACGACAGGTTCCCGCAATTGTTTGACCAGTCGGCGACCGGCGCGTCGACGGCCAGTTGCACGAACGTGTAGTCGATGTCTGCGTCCGGATGCGTCGAGGGCCCGATGATCACCGCCTTGGACAGCGACGAGAGACCACCCCCCATGCCATCGAGCTGGCGACCATAGGGGTCCGGGCTGCCGATCGTGCGCAGCAGGACGCGATCGATGTCCTCCCGTGCGGCGGGAAGATCGCGCGCGTGGAAGAACAATCCCTTGCTCGTGCCGCCGCGATAGAAGGCACAGGGAACGAAACGCTGGCTCATGCCGTCCTCATGCCTGGCCTGCCCGGCCCATCATCTCGCGCCACACGAATGGAAGGATCCCGCCATGGCGCCAATAGGCGATATCCTCCGGCGTATCGAGGCGGATGATAAGACCGATCACCTCGGCACGCCCGTCCGCGCGCAGGATGCGACAGCGCGCCTCGCCCCGCACGGGAAAGGCGTCGTCGAGCCCCTCGATGTCGAAGACCTCGCTGCCGTCGAGCCCGAGCGACGTCGCGGTCGCGCCAGCGCGGAACTGCAGCGGCAGGACGCCCATCCCGACCAGATTGGTCCGGTGGATGCGTTCGAAACCTTCCGCGATGATCGCCTTGACCCCGAGAAGCGCGACGCCCTTCGCGGCCCAATCCCGCGACGACCCGCACCCGTAATTGCGTCCGGCCACGACGACCAGAGGCACGCCGCGACCAGCATGGTGCCGCGCGGCATCGAAGACCGGCATCGTCGTCCCATCGGGATGCAACCGCGTGACGCCGCCCTCGACGCCTGGGACCATATGGTTGCGCAAACGGATATTCGCGAAGGTCGCCCGGATAGCGACATCGTGGTTGGACCGCCGCGTCGTGTAGGTGTTGTAGTCGGCCGACAGGACGCCTCGTGAATCCAGGAACAGCGCCGCCGGTGTCCCCGGGCTGATCGCTCCCGAAGGCGAGATATCGTCCGTCGTGGTCGAATCGCCGAGAATGACGAGCGGGCGGGCACCGCGGATGTCGTGCGCGGTCGGCGTGGCGCGCGACAGACCGTCGAAATAGGGCGGCCGTCGCACATACGTGCTTGCCGGATCCCAGGCGAAGAGCGCAGACGGCCCACGCGCCAGTTCATCCCACGCCGGACCGCCATCGAACAGGTCGCGATAGGCGTCGGTGAACCGCTCGGGCCGATAGCCGTCCGCGACGACGGCGGCGATCTCGTCTTCGCCGGGCCAGATGTCGCGCAGATGCACGGGGTCGCCCGCAGCATCCCATCCCAGAGGATCCCGCGTCAGGTCACAGGTCATGGTTCCCGCGATCGCGTAGGCGACCACCAGCGCCGGCGACGCGAGATAGGCGGCGCGGACATGCGGATGGACGCGGCCTGGGAAGTTGCGGTTGCCCGAGATCACCGCGGCCGTGACAAGCCGCCCGGCCTCGATCGCCGCTGCGATCGGCGGATCGAGCGGCCCCGATCCGCCGTTGCAGGTCGTGCATCCGAATCCCACGACGTGAAAGCCGAGCGCGTCGAGCGGCGCCTGGAGCCCGGCCCGCGCGAGCACCTGCGCCACCACATGGCTCCCGGGTGCGAGCGACGTCTTCACATGAGGCTTCGTGCGCAGGCCGCGCGCGACCGCGTTGCGCGCCAGCAGGGCTGCCGCGACCATGCCGCCAGGGTTCGACGTGTTGGTGCAGCTCGTTATCGCCGCGATCACCACATCCCCGTCCCGCACGCCATCCGCGACCGCCGCGGGCGAACGGCCCGCCAGGCTCCGGCAATGGCCCGGAAACTCCGCCGCCGCACGATCGAGATCGATCCGCTCCTCGGGGTTGCGCGGCCCCGCGATGGACGGCCGGATACGTCCCAGATCGATCGGCACGACCTCGTCGAAATCCGGTGCCGGGTCGCCCGGCTCGCGCCACAGGTGCTGCGCGCGCGCATAGGCCTCGACGAGGCGGACATGATCCGGCGTCCGTCCAGTCATCGCGAGATACGCCGCCGTCCGTTGGTCGATGGGAAAATACACGGCCGTCGCGCCGTATTCGGGCGCCATGTTGGCAATGGTGCCGCGATCCGCCACCGGCAGCTGCGCGAGCGCGGGGCCGAAGAACTCCACGAACTCGCCGACCACGTCGCGCGCGCGAAGCGCCTGGGTGATCGCCAGGACGAGATCGGTCGGCGTTGTGCCCGCCGGCATCGCGCCGCTGAGTTCGACACCGATCACGCGCGGCAACGCCATGGAGACCGGCTTTCCGAGCATGACTGCCTCGGCCTCGATCCCGCCAACGCCCCAGCCGAGGATCCCCAGACCGTTGATCATCGGCGTATGGCTGTCGGTCCCGATGCAGGTGTCGGGCGACAGGGTCGGCAGACCGTCCACCAGGTCGATGCGCACCACCTGCCCGATCGATTCGAGGTGGATCTGATGCATGATCCCCTTGCCCGGCGGCACCACGCGGACGTTGCGAAAGCTCTCGGCGCACCAGCGCAGGAAGGCGAAGCGCTCCGCGTTGCGGCGGTACTCGTGCGCGAGGTTGAGCCGCGGGGCGTCGCCCCGGCCATACACGTCGACCTGCAGCGAGTGGTCAATGACGATGTCGACCGGCACGGCGGGATCGATGGTCGCCGGATCGATCCCCTCCGCCGCGAGCACATCACGCAGCGCCGCGAAATCGACCATCATCACCTTGCCGAGGATGTCCTGGCCGAAGACGCGGCTCGGCGCGAAGGACAGGCGGCTTCCGGCACGCCGCGCCAGGAGATCGCCGATGTCCTGCTCCACGCGACGACCCGCCGCTGCCTGGCGCATCAGGTTCTCGAGCAGGATCCGCAACGAATAGGGCAACCGCGCGACCCCCGCGACGTCGCCGATCGCCATGTATCGCCCCGTCCCGTCCATGTTCCGCCAAGCCATCCTGCGTCCTTTCGCTCGACATCGCGGCCACCGGGCCACGATTATCCACTCAGATCAGAGCCAGGGCTACTGCCGTTCCCCGCGCACCTCGCGCACGCAGGGACGGACGGCAGGGTGGCGGGGCTCCAGGAGGAGACGATGAACATCTGCATGGTCGGCTATGGAATGATGGGGGTCTGGCACAGCGACGCGCTCGCCGGCACACCCGGGACCGTGCTGCACACGTTGGTGGGGCGGCGCGCCGATGCCGCAGCGGAGTTCGCCACACGCTACGGGTACCGCAAATGGACCGACTCGCTGGCGACGGCCCTGGCCGATCCCGAGATCGATGCCGTCATCCTCGCGAGCCCGAGCGAACAGCACGAGGCCCAGGCCATCGCCTGCCTCGAGGCCGGCAAGCATCTGCTGCTCGAGATCCCGATCGCGATGAGCCTCGCCGGCGCCGAACGCGTCGTGGCGACCGCTGTCCGCAGCGGCCTCACCTTCGGCCTCTGTCACCCGATGCGGTTCCGCCGCGAACGTGACGCGCTGCGCGCGCGCGTCGCCGCGGGCGAGGAGCGAATCCGTCATATCGCTGGGCGTTTCTTCATCAAGCGGCTCGTGAACATCGGCGCGACCGGATACCGCCGCAGTTGGGTCGACAACATCCTGTGGCACCATTTCTGCCATTTCGTCGATCTCGGGATGTGGCTTTTCGACGGTGCGCCGATCCGTCGCGTGCAGAGCCATCTCGGGGCGTTGCATCCCGCCACCGGCATCCCGATGGAATCGAGCGTGCTCGTCGAGACCGAGGACGATCGGAGCCTGCTGGTTCACGGTTCCTATCACGCGACCTACCGGCTCTACGACAAGCTGATCGTAACCGATCGCGAGACCTATCTTTTCGACATCCTCGCCGGGACGATGCGCACCGCGGAGGGCGTGGTCGCCATCGAGGACGAAAAGACGAATTGCGCGCGCGTCGTCGCCGACTTCGTCGATGCCGTCCGCGCGCGCCGCCAGCCCCTGGTCTCCGGCCCCTCCGTGCTTCCGGCGATGCGCGTGCTCCAAGCGGTCCAGGACGACTGGGACCGTCGCTGGGGTGCGCAGGACATCCCGGGCCGCCCCGCCGCATCCTGACCCGAACGCCGACCAAGTCGGGAAACGCAGAGGAGCGCTCGGCCGCACAACCACAGAAAAAAACGGTCATGGTTAAGTGCCCGCTGTGGTTGCGCTCCCTCGCACCACAACGCTCGGCCGCACAAAAAACCCCGTCTTTACTATGTTTTTCGAATCCCTCTCCCGAAACGATCCGTTAGTGTTAGCGCGATCTTAGCCATCGCACAGAACGGAGCGGCGGCGGATCAGAACCCTGATCGGTCATCCACGAACGGGAGTGACGCGATATGAGAACCCGTGATCGGGACATCGGCGCGATATCCCTCGCCGCGAGGATGTCGGCATGACATCCATCGCCACGAATGTCGGCGCATTGCTCGCGCAACGCTACCTGCGCGCCATCACCTCCGAACTCACGATCACGCAGAACAGGTTGTCGAGCGGCCTGCGCGTGTCGACAGTCACCGACGACGCGTCGACCTATGCCGTCGCGGCGGGTTTGCGCGGTGACATCAAGGCCTACACGGCTGTAAGCGGGGCGCTTCAAGGCTCGGTGGCCGCGGCGAACGTCGCGGTCGCCGCCGGAGAGTCGATCAGCGAGCGCATCGGCGACATCAAGGCGAAGTTGCTCGAACTGTCCAATGATGCCCTGATCCCCTCCGCGCGTAGCGCCTACAACGCCGATCTCGCAGTCATGGTGTCGGAGGTGAACACGTACCTCCTGCAGGCCAGTTACAACGGCAACAACCTCCTCGGAACGGGAGGATCGGATGTCAAGATCGTCGCGAACATCGACGGTTCGACCATCGACATCCGGAACCAGGATGTCGTGAACCTGGCCGTCGGAACCATCAACAACAACGGCCAGGCCAAGGCGGCGATCGACGATCTCGCGGTGTTCGAGGGGCTGCTCAACACGGCGCTCTCCAATATCGGTTCCGATCTGAACCGCGTGGAACGACAGCGGGAATTCATCGCACGCACCGAAGAGACCGTCCGCATCGGCCTTGGCGCCCTCGTGGATGCCGACATCGAGCGCGAGACGACCTATTTCAACGCCCTCCAGGCACAGCAGCTACTCGCCGTCCAGACCCTCGGAATCATCAACCAGAACCCGACCGTCCTGCTCGGCCTGTTCCGGACGGATTGACGCCCGCGTCGGACGCGGCGTACGGCTCAGACATCAAACCGCGCGACGACGGACAGGCTGGCCGCGGCCATGTCCACGACGACGATCTCACCCGATCGCGGCACGAGGCCGGTCAACGCGGTCACGTTGACCTGATGCGTCACGATGACCAACGCGCCAGGGCCGCGCCATTCGTTCAGGACGCGCCGCGCCTCCGCCGTCCGTCCATCGGCGTGAGCGGGCGTCGAAAAGAAGGAGTCGAACGCGGCGTGGGCGCGCACGCGACCGGGAAAAGCGAGATCCGCCGTCTCCAGCGTCCGGCACCAGCGCGAGGACAGAACC
>CAIOSQ010000270.1 GCA_903860935.1 uncultured Rhodospirillales bacterium
CCGCGACGCTGCCGAACGGGAGCGGCGGCAGGTTGAGCCTGCCGAGTGCCTGCACGAGACCGAACCCCGTGGCCTGATCGTAGCCCAGGACATGCCCGGGCAGGACCCGGCCGTCATTGGTCGTCAGCCAGATCGAACTGGCCTCGGTGATCAGGTAGCCGACCGTCAGGACGAGGCCGTCGCCGCGGATGACAATGCCGCTGCCGGTACGCTCGGTCCCGAGCACCGACGCCGTGAAGGCGTCCGCAGGCACCTCGACGCGCAATCCGACCACCGACTCGACGGCGGCGTCGAGATCGAAGGCCTGGCGGGCCGGATCCGGTCGCAGATCGGCCGGAAAGGCCCATTCGGCGGAGCGCTTCATGCCAGGACCCGGCGCAATCAGACTTCCAGCGCCTGACGATAGAGATCGAGCAGTTCGTCCTGCTCGCGCCGGTCGGGCTCCTCCATCTTCCGGAGCTTGATGATCTGACGCATGATCTTGGTGTCGAAGCCGTTGCCCTTGGCCTCGGCATAGACCTCGCGGATATCGGCCGCCAATTCGCTCTTCTCGAACTCGAGCTTCTCGATCCGTTCGACGAAGCTGCGCAGCTTCGCCGCGGCGATGCTGCTGGTGGTGCCGTCCGCCATGCTCATGCTCCTTGGGCCTTGGACCTGGGTCGACTGTCTTAGGAGGTGCGGCGGGCCGGGGCAACCGGCGCCGCGCGCCACCCTGTGGATTATCGCGAGAACCGGTGGAGAATCCCCGTCAATTCACGCTTCCGGTCGACGGTGGCGACGGTCACCTTCAGCCGGTTCCCGGCCGCCGGAACCGCGACGATCCTGAGGTTGCGTGGCGCGTCGAAGATAAGCCGACGGCGCTCCGCGTCGAACTGCCCGCGGCGGCGCTGGGTGAAGGGCTGATCGGACGCGCGCGCATAGCTGCGCCCGCGGGCAAAGAGCGCGGGCACGGCCGCCGGATCGCCATCCTCGACCACCAGCATGACGTCGTCGCCATTGTCGAGCGACCCGCGCCAGCCACCGACGAAACGCGCCAGCGGCGTGTTGTCGTTGGCCGGCCTGGGCAGGCGGTCGGGCACGCTCTCGAACCGATAGGGAATGGCCGCCGTCGGCGCGCTGTCGCAGGCGAGGCCATCCGGCGACGGCGCGGTGACGAAGGCCAGGATGCACCCGCCGAATTGCCGGGCGAACCCGCTGGACAGGCCGACCCCATGGCCACGGATGGTCGCCGGACGGTCGACGATCAGGTGCGGCACCTGCCGTGCGCGCAGCACCTCGGCCAGGGCCCCGGCACGCTCGCCAGGGTCGTATTCATCGTTGTCGAACAGGAACACCATGACGCGGGCCCGGCGCAGGAACCCGGCAAGACGCAGCAATTCGCTGCGGTTCATCAGCGCGCGCTCGGGATCCACACGCGTCGAGCCATAGGCGGCGGGCGCGGTCGCAACGACCGCGTCGGCGAGGTCGGGGGCCGTGGCCTGAGCGGCGATCGCGATCCAGCCGCCGGCGCTCTGCCCGGCCAGCACGATCCGGGCATAGCCGCGCGCGCGCAGCCCCTTGCCGGCATCGACCAGCGCCAGCGTCGATGCGCGGATCGTGTCGCCCTCGGGCGGACGCTCCAGCCGGAAGACGTCGTAGCCGGCGTCGCGCAGAACCTCGACGAAGATGGCCGGCGCGGGATCGGTGGCGCGCGGCGCGTCGCCGGCATGGTTCCAGATCACCGCCCCGGCCGCCGCCGCCGGTCCGCGCTGCGCATCCTCGCCGCCATCGGCCACCAGGACCGGCTGGGCGCGGACCTGCGCCGCCGCGACCAGCGCGGCGCAGACAAAGCAGACGGCGAGAAGCCAGGGCCGGATCAATGCTTGTGCGGCGCCCCAGCGGCCTGGAACCTGGCCATCGCATCGGGGCTCGCCTCGGTCTGGTGGCGTGCCTTCCATTGGTCGTAGGGCATGCCATAGACCAGTTCGCGCGACTGGTCCTTGGTCAGGGCGACGCCGCGCGCGTCGGCCGCATCCTTGTACCAGTTCGAGAGGCAGTTCCGGCAGAAGCCGGCGAGGTTCATGAGGTCGAGATTCTGCACATCCGTGCGGGCGCGCAGATGCTCGACGAGGCGCCGGAAGGCGGCGGCTTCGAGTTCGGTGCGGGTCGTGTCGTCCATGCGTATCTCCTGGCTGCGGATCTGTCCGCCGGCAGCATATAGGGCCTGACAGGGACGATATCCCGTCGCGCGTGCGCGGCACAACGCGACCACAGGGCGACCACAGGGCGACGCCGTGCCGCCGAAAACGCCCCTGGATCGCCGCCGCGCGGCCTGCGCTATGCTGGTCGCAGGACTGTGGAGCACGATATGACCGCGCGCGACGACCGACTCTTCCATCCCGATTTCAGCACCGATCCCTATTGGTGGCAGGCATGGCGCCCCTCGCCCGGACGCGGCGCGCGCGATGTCCCGGCGCGGACCGATGTGGCGTTGATCGGCGGCGGCCTGACCAGCCTCAACGCCGCGCTCGAACTGGCCCGGGCGGGCGTGTCCTGCGTCGTGCTCGAGGCGCGGGAGTTCGGCTCCGGCGCCAGCACGCGCAATGGCGGCGGCGTCAGCGGCGGCATCAATATCGGCAAGGGCCTGGGCGGCCGGAAGGGCGAGACCGACGAGGCCCTGCGTCAGGCGATGATCGCCGACGCCGCACAGGCCCTCGACCATCTCGAATCGCTGATCGCGCGCGAGGGGATCGACTGCGACTACGAGCGCAGCGGGCGTTTCGCCGGCGCCTTCACCCCGGCGCATCACCGGGCCCAGGCCCGCCAGTGCGAGCTGCTCAACGCGCATGCGCGGGCCGAGGCGCGGCTGCTGCCGCGCGCGCGCGTGCGCGAGGAGATGGCGAGCGATTTCTACTACGGCGGCATGATCGTCGAGCGCTCGGGCAAGCTCCATCCGGCCAAGTTCTATGGCGGCCTGCTCGACGCTGCGGCGCGCGCGGGCGCGGTCCTGGTGGCGGATGCCCCGGTGACCCACGTGGCCCGCGATGGCGGCGGCTGGCGCCTGACGACGCCGCGCGGCGCGTTGTTCGCCGAAAAGGTCTTCGTCGGCACCAACGGCTATACCGGCGCCGTGACCCCGACGCTGCGGCGGCGGACCATTCCGGTCGCCAGCCACATGATCGCCACGGAAGAGCTCGATCCCGCCCTCGCGGCGAGCCTGATCCCGAAAGGCCGCTTCCTGTCCGAGACCAAGCGGGTGCTCTGCTACTACCGGCTGTCGCCGGATGGCCGGCGCGTGCTCTTCGGCGGGCGACCGCGCTTCACCCAGGTCGCGCCGGAGACCAGCGCGCGGCTGCTGCACGAACTGATGGTCGAGCGCTTCCCGCAGCTGGCGGGCGTGCGTGTGGCCCATAACTGGATGGGCAATCTCGCCTTCGCCTTCGACCAGCTGCCGCATATGGGCGAGCAGGACGGGCTCTACTACGCGATGTGCTGCAATGGCAGCGGCGTCGCCATGCTCGGCTGGCTCGGCCAGCAATCCGCGCGCAAGATGATCGGCGGCACCAACCGCCAGAACGCCTTCGACGGACGGCCCTTCGAGACGCTGCCCCTCTATGATGGGCGCCCCTGGTTCCTGCCCATCGTCGGCGCTTGGTACCGGCACCTCGACCGCCGGGAGCGCGAGGCCGCCGCACGCGAGGCCCCGTGACGCGCGGAGGCCCGGATGACCGTCGCACGGCTCCTCGCCCTCCTCTGCGTCACGGGCGCGTACTTCACCTCGTCACCTGTGCGGCCACGAATGCGGGACCCGGGGACCGCTTCGGCGCGTTCAGCCGCGGGGCGCGGTTTTGACCCGAACGACCCCACGCCGGATCGCCGCGCTTCCGGCGCGCCGACGACTGCCCTAGACTTCGTATCCCATCGTGATCGCCATGGAGGCACCGCTATGACCATCGACGCCAGGATCGGCCGCCGCGCCGCCCTCGCCGGCTCCGCTGCAGCCATCGGCGCGCTCGGCGCCGGGCAGGTGCGCGCCCAGGGTCGCCCGATCAACTTCACCGCCTGGTCCGCCGCCGTCGACCAGGTCAAGAGCCATATCTCGGCCTTCGAGAAGGCGACCGGCAACAAGGTCAATTACGAGAACTTCCCCTGGGCGCAGTACCGCACCTCCGTCGTGACGCGGTTGGTGGGCAACGCGCCGATGGATGTCCTCTGGGTCAGCGACGCCTGGCTGCCGGAATTCGCCGAGGCCGGCTGGCTGGCGCCGATCGACGACGTCCCCGAACTGATGAAGTACAACGCCGACGCGGCCGCGTACTGCACCAACTCGATGGTCTACAAGGCCAAGCAGTACGGCCTGTCCTATTACGGCGACCACATGAGCTTCGTGTACAACACGGAGTTGCTGCAGAAGGCCGGCATCGCCGCGCCACCCACGACCTGGGACGAGGTCGTGCAGCAATCGCTGAAGATCAAACAGGGCGGTCACGCGGAGTTCCCGCTGCTGCTGGCGCTCGCGATCGACACCTGGCTCGTCGAGTTCATGAGCGCGATGGTCTTCTCCAATGGCGGCCGCTTCACCGATGATCGCGGCGACGCCGTGATGGCGGACGCCGCGCGTGGCGCGGTGTCGACCGCGCAATGGCTGCGCGACGCGATCCACACCCACAAGATCGTGTCGCCCGGCGCCGTCGAGACGACCGAGATCAACGCGCTGCGCGCGATCGGGGCCGGGCAGGCCGCCTTCGCGATCGTTCCGACCTATCGACTGCGTGCGCTCAACGATCCGAGCCAGGCCTCGGCCGCCGGCAAGATCCGCCCGGCGCTGATGCCGCGCGGCCCGCGGGCGACGGCCAGCACGACCTGCGGCTGGATCCGCTTCTTCGGCATGACGCCCGGCGCCAAGGCCGACCGTGCGCGCCGCGCCGGCGCCGTGCAGTTCATGGAGTTCTTCGGCGGCAAGGACAACACCGGCAGCTACACGCTGCAGAAGCTGCTGCTGACCGATCTCGGCCTGCCCTTCTGCACCCTGCCGCTGCAGAACGACGCCGACGTGAAGAGCTTCTGGGAGAAATGGGCCGGCGGCAGCGCGGTCATCTCGCAGCAGGCCGCGAGCGCACAGAAGAAGGACGTCGTCGCGCCGTGGTTCGGCGAGTGGAACGAGACCAGCAACCAGGCCTGGCAGTCGGTGTTCCTGGCCCGCGCGACGCCCGAGGCGGCGACGACGGCCATGGCCCGCAAGTGGGCCGAGCTGAAGAAGGGCTGAGGAGAAGCGGCGCGCCGCACGCGGCTGCGGCGCGCCGCCTTCCGCCATGCAGATGTTCCGCGGCCTCTCCTACGACGAGCGCAACGCCTGGCTGCTGGTCGCGCCGGTCTTCGCCGTGCTCGTGGCCGTGGCGCTCTACCCGATCG
>CAIOSQ010000271.1 GCA_903860935.1 uncultured Rhodospirillales bacterium
CTGGGCCCGCGCGGCGGAGAGCGCGAGCAGACACAGGAAAAGGCCCGCAAGGAAGCGGGACAGGGGACGCGCGAACATCATGCCCTCAGACATGTCGCGCCGCCGCCGCGCGGCAAGGCGCGGCGCCGTACACCTCAGAAAAGTCCCTCGAAAAGGCCACGCTGGCGGCGGCGGATGATCGGCGTGTCGCCATCCGTGGTCGAACGGCCGAGGGCCTGGTTCTCACGCAGTCGCTTGGCTTCGCGCTCCGCATCCACGACCGTGCCGGGCGGCTCGGACTGGCGCCAGAAGACCAGCTTGTCGGTGAAGCTGCGATCCGCGTCCGAGAGCGCGGCCGCCTCGCGATCGACGGTCGTCCGGATCGCCGGATCGGCGCGATCGGCGCCGGCGCGCGCGAGCAGCGCGCTCTCGCCCGGGCTCTGCCGCGACACCGCCGTCGCCGCGGGCGGCGTTCGGCCGACGGCCGCGGTGCGGTTACCGGTGACCGCATTGCGCGCCTGGTCGGTCGTCGAGCCTTCCTGGGGACGGGGAGCGCCGGGCGTTGGCGGCCGCAACCCGAATTCGGGCGGCACCGAGAGCGGGGCGCGGGTAACGACGCGGAATTCGTCGGGCGGGTTCTTGTCCCAGCCGATCGCCTTGCGCGCCTCGCCGCATCCGCCGAGCGCGAGCGCCAGGAGTGCGACCGAAACGATGTGGATACGCTGGACCATGCCCTTTATTTAGCCGAGGGCTTGGGCGCGAACAAGGCGTCGAGCAGCAGGAGCCCGACCCCGACCGCGATCGCCGCGTCCGCGACGTTGAAGGCCGGCCAGTGCCAGCCGGCGGCATGCACGTCGAGGAAGTCGAACACCGCCCCGAATCTGAGCCGGTCGATCACGTTGCCGACCGCGCCACCGATCACCGCGCCCAGCGCCACGGCCACGAGGCGATTGGGGGCTGCGCGCAGCCAGACGACCAGCGCCGCCGTGATCGCCGCCGCGACCAGGGCGAGGACCCAGGCCGCCTCGTCCGAGCCGCGGTTGAACATCCCGAAGCTGACCCCGAAATTCCACACCGTGACGAGGTTGAAGAACCCGGTCACCTCGACGCCAGGCACGCGCGGCAGGGGATCGGGCGCCGGGTCCCAGAAGGCGAGCCCGGTTAGCCCCGTGAACGCCGCCCATTTGGTCGCCTGGTCGGCGACCGCCACCGCCGCGGCGAGGGCGAGGCCGGGGCGCAGCATCGTTCAGCCCGCCCTGGCGTGGTCGACCGCATCGGCGCAGCGCAGGCAGAGCATCTTGTGATGCGCATGCGTGCCGACCTCGGGCAGGACCTTCCAGCAGCGCTGGCATTTCTCGCCCTCGGCCGCGCGAAATGCCGCCGCGGCCTGCGGCACGTCGGGCAGGCGGAACAGATCGTCCCCCGCCGGCACCTCGCCGGTCCCGAGACGATGACCGGAGGTGATGAAGATCTCGTCGAGATCGAGACCCGCGAGAACCGCCGCCGCCTCGGCGGTCACGTGCAGCGTCGGCGCGGCCTGGAGGCTCGAGCCGATCTGCTTGCGCTCGCGCGCCTTCTCGAGACATCCGGTGACGACGCGGCGCAGCTCGCGCACGGCGCGCCACTTCGTCGCCAGCGCCTCGTCCCGCCAGGCAGCCGGGATCTCCGGGAAGAGTTCGAGATGCACGCTCGACTCTTCGCCGGGATGCAGGGCGAGCCAGGCCTCCTCGGCGGTGAAGCACAGAACCGGGGCCATCCAGCGCAGGATGCAGTCGAACACCGTGGCCATCGTGCTGCGCGTCGCGCGGCGGCGCGGCGAATCCGGCCGGTCGCAGTAGAGCGCGTCCTTGCGGATGTCGAAGTAGAAGGCCGACAGGTCGACCGCGCAGAAATTATGCAGCGCGGCGAAGAACGGGTTGAACTCGTAGGTCGCATTGGCCTGTTTCAACGCGGCATCGAGCTCGCAGAGGCGATGCAGGACGAAGCGCTCGAGTTCGGGCAACTCGGCCTCGGGCACGTGCTCGTCCGGGGTGTAGCCCTTGAGCGCGCCCAGCAGATAGCGCAACGTGTTGCGCAGTCGGCGATAGACCTCCGCCTGCTGCTTCAGGATCTCGGGTCCGATGCGCAGATCGTCCGAGTAGTCCGACGATACGACCCACAGGCGCAGGATATCGGCGCCAAGCTTGTCGACGACCTCCTGCGGCGAGACGACGTTGCCCAGGGACTTCGACATCTTGCGGCCCTGCTCGTCGAGCACGAAGCCGTGGGTGAGCACGCCGTCGAAGGGCGCGCGGCCGCGCGTGCCGCAGCTTTCCAGCAGCGAGGAATGGAACCAGCCGCGATGCTGGTCGGACCCCTCCAGGTAGAGCGAGGCGGGCCACGCCAGCTCGGGCCGCTGCTCCAGCACGAAGGCATGGGTCGAGCCGGATTCGAACCACACGTCGACGATGTCGAAGACCTGCGTGTAGTCGGCAGGATCGTGCGCCGCGCCGAGGAAGCGGGCGGGCGGGCTGGTCCACCACGCGTCCGAACCTTCCGCCTCGAAAGCCGCGGCGATGCGCGCGAAGACCTCCGGATCGCGCAGCACCTCGCCCGTCTTCCGACGCACGAAGACCGCGATCGGCACGCCCCAGGCGCGCTGGCGCGAGATGCACCAGTCCGGGCGCTGCTCGATCATCGCGCGGATGCGGTTCTCGCCGGCGGGCGGATACCAGGCGCTGTCGGCGATCGCCTTCAGCGCGGTCTGCCGCAGGTCGTTCGTCGCCATGGAGATGAACCATTGCGGCGTGTTGCGGAAGATCAGCGGCGCCTTGGAACGCCAGGAATGCGGATAGTCGTGGCGCAGCGTGCCCTTGGCCAGCAGCGCGCCGACCTCGAGCAGCGCCTTGATGACCGCGACATTGGCATCGCCCGGCTTGCCCTGCTCGGTATAGACGCGCCGTCCCGTGAAGGGCGTCACCTGCGGCAGGTAGACGCCGGCGTCGTCGATCATGTCCGGCACCGGCAGGCCATGGGCGCGCCCGAGCTCGAAATCGTCGCGCCCATGGCTGGGCGCGATATGCACGACGCCCGTACCCGTATCGGTGGTGACGAAGCCGCCGGCCATGACGGGCACGTCGAATTCGTAACCATAGGCGTCCTCGCCCTTGCCCCGCTCCCAGCCGCGGAAGGGATGGGCGCAGCGCGTGCCGACCAGATCGGCCCCGGAGAAGGCGGCGACCGCCTCGAGCTTCGCGCCCTTGAGCTGCGACTCGACCTGGCCGACGAGGTCGGCGGCGATCACCAGATGCTCGCCGGCGCGCGCCAGCGAACTCTCCGGCGCCTCGGTGACGCGGCACAGCCGGTAGGAGATCTCGGCGCCCACGGCGAGGCCGCGATTGGCGGGCATCGTCCAGGGGGTTGTCGTCCAGATGACGATAGACGCGCCGACGAGCCCGGAAACCGGGCTCTCCAGGACCGGGAAACGCACCCAGACGGTGTCCGATTTGTGCTCGTGATATTCGATCTCGGCCTCGGCCAGCGCGGTCTTCTCGACCACCGACCACATCACCGGCCGCGCGCCGCGATAGAGCCCGCCATTGAGCGCGAAGCGATGGATCTCGCGCACGATCTGCGCCTCGGCCGGGAAGGTCATGGTCGCATAAGGATTCGACCAGTTGCCTTCGATCCCCAGACGCTTGAACTCGGCGCGCTGGATGTCGATCCATTTCGCGGCGAAGTCGCGACACTCCTTGCGGAACTCGACGATCGGCACCGCGTCCTTGTCCTTGCCCTTGGCGCGATACTCCTCCTCGATCTTCCATTCGATCGGCAGGCCGTGGCAGTCCCAGCCCGGAACGTAGTTGGCATCCTCGCCCTTCATCTGGTGGACGCGGTTGATCACGTCCTTGAGGATCTTGTTGAGCGCGTGGCCGATATGGAGATTGCCGTTGGCGTAGGGCGGGCCGTCATGGAGAACGAATTTCGGCCGCCCGGCGGCACGCGCGCGCAGCTTTCCGAAGAGATCCATGTTCCGCCAGCGCTCGAGCATCTGCGGCTCGCGCTTCGGCAATTCGCCGCGCATCGGGAACGCCGTCTCCGGCAGGAAGACGGTGTCCTTGTAGTCGGTCGCGCTCTGGTCGGTCATCGGCGTGCCTCCTGCACGAAGCTCGCGCCCGCCTGGCGGCGGACGTCGCGGCATCCGCCGGACGCGCCTGCGGCGCCGTCGCGGTCAGGACGCGGGAACGGACGGAAAGGGTCAGGTACGAAAGACATCGGATGCGGTCTGCAGCGGGGACAGGAAAAGGCGAACGACACCAGCCCGGCTCTCGTCGAGAGCCGGGAGGCTAATTCGCGCAATTCGCTGATCGGCCGGCGAGCGCATCCTCATCGCGGCGCGGATCATAGGGACGGCGCCGCGGTGCCGCAACCGCGAGGCTGGACACCGGCAAGGACATCGCGCGCCGCGGCGGCGTCGGCGGCGATCTGGGCCTTGAGCGCGTCGAGCCCGTCGAAACGCCGCTCCGGGCGCAGGAAGGCGCGGAGCTCGACCCTGATCCGCCGCCCGTAAAGGTCGCCCGCGAAGTCGAAGAGATGGGTCTCGAGCCGCGGCTCGGGATCGCCGCCGAAGGTCGGACGCAATCCGAGATTGGCGACGCCGCCATGGCGAGCACCGCCGACGAGTTCGACCTCGACCGCGTAGACGCCGAAACGCGGCCGCACATAGTCGTGGAGCCACAGATTCGCGGTCGGGAAGCCGATCGTCCGGCCACGGCGATCGCCCGATGCCACGCGCCCCTCGATCGCGAAGGCGTGGCCCAGGATCGTGGCGGCGTGGACCGGATCTCCGGCGGCCAGCGCCTGCCGCGCGGCGGTCGAGGAAAAGACCTCGTCCCCCCCGCCGCTGCCCGAGGACACCGGCGCCACGATGCTGGAGCCGATCCCGGCGTCGGCGAGCCGCGCGGCGAGGAAGGCGGCAGTTCCGGCGCGGCCACGGCCGAACACGAAATCATAGCCCACGCAGACATGGCGTACGGCGAGCGCGTCACGCAGCAGGCGGTCGACGAACGCCTCCGGCGACAGCCCCGCCATCCGCGCGTCGAAGCGCAGCAGATGGACCTGATCGACGCCGGTCGCCGCGACGAGGCGCAGCTTTTCGCGCAGCCGCGTCAGCAGGAAGGGTGGTTGCTCCGGCCTGAAGAAGCGGCGCGGATGCGGCGTGAAGGTCATGACGCCGGCCAGCGCGCCGATGCGGCGCGCTACCTCCACGGCCTGCTCGATCACGCGCCGATGCCCGCGATGCACGCCGTCGAAATTGCCGATCGCCACTACGGCGCCGCGCGCCGCCGGCGGCAGCGCGACAGAAGAGCGGAGGATGCGCATCGCGCGCCGTGAGCCGTATCGCCGGGATCAGTCCGCGGCTGCCGAACTGGCCGCGGCGGGCCAGGCCCGCGTGGCGCGCAGGGGCACCATGACCAGGGCCTCCCCCTCGAGCACGACCTTGTCGCGCACGGTCACCGTCGTCGACAGAGCGGCGCGGCGCTTTTCGGGGAAAAGCTCGGTCACCGTCGCGCGCGCCCAGATCGTGTCGCCGACGCGCACCGGTGCCTTGAAGCGCAACGACTGGGACAGGTAGATGCAGCCCGGCCCGGGCAGCCGCGTGCCGATCACCGTCGAGATGAAGGACGCGGTCAGCATGCCATGGGCGATGCGGCCGGAGAACATGGTCCCGGCCGCGAATTCCTCGTTGATATGGACAGGGTTGGTGTCGCCCGAGATCCCGGCGAAGAGGACGATGTCGGCATCGGTGATGGTGCGCGCGATCACCGCGGTCTGCCCGACCGCCAGATCCTCGAAGAACAGGCCATGAAGCTCTTCCGCGCCGTTCATCCCACCCGCTCCGCCGACCGCGTCATGTTGCAGCGCACAATGACGCCGCGCGGCGCACTATAAGCGCCACCCGCCGAACCGGCAATCCGCCGCGCGGCAACCGCCAAAATCCTTTGCCGCCGGCGGCCGGGCGCGGGACATTGCTTGGCGACCATGGACCGCGCGGGGAGAGATGCTGGCAGCCCTGATCCTGTTCGTCATCGTGACCGCCCTCGCGGTGGTGCCCTCCGCCTGGGTCGCCGGCGTGATCCGCCGCCACGCGGCCGAGCGTCCGGCTGCCTTCCCCCTGACCGGCAGCGCCTGCGCCGCGACCCTGCTGGCGCGCCACGGGTTCGTGGGCGTCACGGTCGAGGAAACCCGGGAGGGTGACCATTACGACCCCGACGCCAAGGCTGTCCGCCTGTCTGCACCGCATTTCCATGGCCGCTCGCTCGCCGCGACCGCGATCGCCGCCCACGAGGTCGGCCATGCGCTGCAGGATGCAGAGCACTATCCGCCGCTGATGCTGCGCATACGGATCGCACGCCGCGCCCATCGGATCGTGCAGTTCGGCGCCGCGATCTGGATCCTGGCCCCGATCGTCCTGACGCTGACGGGCGCGCCGGCGCTGGCGGGGGCGCAGGTCGCGGCTGGCATCGTCCTCTTCGCCATCGCGCTCGCGATGCACGCGGTCACCCTGCCGGTCGAGTTCGACGCCAGCTTCGCACGCGCCCTGCCGATGCTCCGCGATGGCGGGCTCGTCGCGGAGCGCGACCTTCCCGACGCACGCCGCATCCTGCGCGCCGCCGCCCTGACCTATGTGGCCGCCGCCGTCGCGAGCGTGCTCAATGTCCTACGCTGGTGGCGGTTCGGCCGGTTCTGATCGCCACGGCGGCGCGCGGCTCACCCGCGTGCCGGCTGGACGAAATTGGCGAGCAGACGCAGCGCGCCGGGCACGAGGTCGTCGTACTGACGATGCAGCGCCAGCGCGATATGGGTGTGGCGTCCGCGTTCGAAGACGCCGCTCAACAGCGCGCCGGAAATGTCCGGCATCCCGGGATCGGCCGTCGCCAGAAGCGGCACATAGGCCGGGTCCCAGCGCATCGCCGCATGGACGCAGCGCTCGTGACGCCAGCCCTGCCAGTCGGCGGCGCCGATGCGGTTCGGCGCCGACAGGAGCGGATGGTCGGGAGCCAGCACGCGCACCGGCGCGGCGGGATCGCAGACCCGCCAGCGGATCGACGGCGTGCCGATCGCGAGGAACCCGGGCGCACTGCGCGCCGGATCCCACCCGTCTCCCGCCTTGTGATGCAGCGTCACCAGATGACCGCCGGCCTGCACCCAGCCATGCAGGCGCGCCAGCGCCACGTCGCGCGCGGGCAGGCGGCGCAGCGCACCGATGCCAAGAACCAGCGTGTCGACACCGTCGAGGACGGCGTCGGCCAGCGCCTGCGCGTCGATCGTCGTCGTGTCGAGACCGAGTTGGCGCAGCACGCCGTCGGTGCGATCCGGTCCGTCGCCGCAATAGGCGATCCGCGCGCCATGCGGCGTCGCCACCGCGACCCGCCGCACGCGCAGAAGCGCCGGCGCCGCGACGAAACCCGCGCCAACATGCGGATGCGAAAATGTCTCGACATGCCGCGCGGGCGCACCGTCGAGCGCGATCGCGATGTCGAGCGGCGCCGCATCGCCACCGGGCGGGCCCGGCGGCAGGCTCAGCTCCACCGCCACGCGGCGACCCTCCCCCGCCGCGGGCGCGACGCGCGGCGTATCGTCCATCCGCCGCCATCCCTCGGGTAGCCGGAGGTCGATACCGACGGCATCGCGCGGCGACGCCACGTCGCGCGCGACGACGAACAGCGCCGCCTGGATCCGCGCCGATGAGGCCGCCGCATCGGGCGATACAGGAACGACGAGCGCGCGCGGCTCGACCCGCACGGACAGAGGTGGCGGAGCCGGACGCGACGCACGCCCGGCGGCGCCCGGCTCCGGGGCGCCGTCGATGGCGGCGGACAGTGCCGCGCGATGGACGTCGATGCGATGGCGCAATCGCGGCGGGGCATCGTCGCGCAAGGCGCCGCGCGCCGCATCGAGTTGACCGAGCGCGGCACGCAGCGCGTCCGCGGACGGACTCCCGGCCTCCGGCGCGGCGATCTCGGCGAGGATGCCATCCGCCGCGCGTAGGGCGGCGGATGCCGTGCCTGCGCCCTCCGCCGCGAGGGCCCCGAAATCGCGGGCGATCCCGGCAAACAGGTCGTCTTCGCGCAGCCGACGATCGATCCGCTCCAGCTTGTAGAGCGCGGGCGCGTCGCCGTCGCGCCAGATCCCCATGCCCTGGCTCGCATGGGCGGCGCGCGAGACCTCGCCGATCTGAACATGCGCGAGGCCGGTCACCGGATCGCGGCCGCCGGCGTCGTAGACCACGCTTGGCGGCGGCGGCGGTTCCGCGTCGTCGTAGCTCGCGCCGCCGCCCGACCAGGCGGGGCTGTAGAGCTTCGCGACCGCCCAGGGCGTCGGCACGACCCCGGCGGGCGCGAAGGACGGATCGGCGGCCAGCGCCACCGCCTCGGTCGTCGCGCGGGCAATGGCACGATGGTGGCCATGCTGTCCGTCGACATCGCGAAAGCAGGTCCACACGATGTCCGGCGCCGAGTGCCGGATCGCGTCGACCAGCCGCGCGACGACATGCGCACGCCCCCAGCGCGCGAAGGTCGCCTCTGGGCTCCGCGCGAACCCGAAATCGGCCGGTGCCGCGCCCGGCGCCTCGCTCAGCCAGACGAGGCCGATGCCCAGGCGATGCGCCGCCTCCTCCATCTCGCGGGTCCGCAGCGCGCCGAGCAGCGGACCCGCCTCGGCACCGATGGCGTTCTGGCCGCCCTCGCCGCGTGTCGCGCAGGCATAGGTGACATGGGCGCCGTCGCGCCAGACCAGCGCCGCGAGCATCGTGCTCATCTCGTCGTCGGGATGGGCTCCCGTCACCAGGATGCGCGCCGTTCCGCGCCAGCGCGCGCGTCGCCGCGCCGCCTGCCCACGCTGCGTCGCGAGCACGGCCAGGGCCTGCGCGAGTGTCTCGACCGTCATCGTCCTGCCTCACCGGGTCCTGGCTCACCGATCGGATGCCATCCGCCGCGCGCGACGTTATGGTGCGCTGCGTCGGCGATCCAGTCGGCAAGGGGGGATACGTGCGGATATCGCGGCTGGCATGGGGAGATTTCGAGATCGCCGGCATCGCCGATGCGCGGCCGGCGCCGGTCGACCCCTGCCGCTCCTATCCCGCCACCAGCCCCGCTGACTGGGAGCCGCATCGCCGGTGGCTGACCGCGGAGGGCCAGTTCCAGCCCGATCTCGGCTGTTTCCTGCTGCGTGGACCGATGGGGGTCGTGCTCATAGACGCCGGGATCGGCCCCGGCCCGGTTCCGTATCTCGGCGATGCGGACGGTTGCCTGATCGACGCCCTCGCGGCGCTTGGCGTCGCGCCCGCGGATGTCGACGCTGTCCTCTTCACGCATCTCCATTTCGACCATATCGGTTGGGCGAGCCTGCCCGACGCCCACGGCGTGCCGCGCCCGGCCTTTCCGCGCGCGCGCTATGTCGTCGGTGCCGCAGAGTGGGCGTTCTGGAGCGCCGGGCCGGCCGGCGTTATGGCGCATCACCGCGAGGCCTTCGCGCGCGCGATCCTGCCGCTCTCGGCGGCCGGGGTGCTCGAGGTCGTCGCCGACGGATCCTCGCCGGTCGCCGGCGCGACCTATGTCCCGCTGCCTGGCAACACGCCCGGACACCAGGGCTTGCGCATCGAGTCCGGCGGGGCGCGCGCGCTCTTCGTCGCCGATCTCTGCCACTGCCCGGCCCAGGTGGCGGCGCCACACTGGTCGCATCGCTCCGATGTCGAGCCCGATGCCGGGCGCCTGTCGCGCCGGCACGTCTTCGAGACCTGCGCCGAGGACGGCACCCTGCTCGCCTTCGGGCATTTTCCGCGCGGGGTCGATCTCGGTCATGTCCGTCGCGATGGCGCGGGCTGGCGCTGGGAGCCGCGCGCCACCTTGGCTTGACTTGACGACATCGTGCGTCGGAATGTCGCGGACAGCCTGATCCGGGGAGGACCTCTCGTGAAATCGTTTCTTGGTGCCGTGGTCGCAATCGCGCTCTGGGCCACCGCGCCCCTGGCTGCGCGTGCGCAGACCGTCGAGATCGAATACTGGCAGTATTTCTTCAAGGAGCGGGTCCAGGCCGTCGACGCGCTGATCAAGAGCTTCGAGGCCGCCAATCCCGGCATCCGCGTCAAGCACACGCATTTCCCCTACGCGCAGTACCAGACCAAGGTCGCCGCCGCGGTGCCCGCCGGCGAAGGGCCGGACGTGGTCCAGCTCTATTACGGCTGGCTGGAGGAATACCGGAAGGCGAACCTCATCGCGCCGCTGCCCAAGGATCAGTTCGACCCGGCGACGATCGAGAAGGAGTTCTTCCCGATCGTGAAGGCGATGAAGGCGGATGGCGCCTATTGGGGCCTGCCGACCGCCGTCCGCTCGCTGGCGCTGTTCTACAACCGCAAGCTCATGTCCGAGGCGGGGCTCGATCCCACGAAGCCGCCGACGACGCTCGACGCGTTGATCGCCCAGGCCGGCAAGCTGGTGAAGCGCGACGCGGGCGGCAATCTTCTGACCGCGGGCCTGACGGTCGGCCCGATCTCGCAGGACCATCATTGGTGGCGCGAGGTGCTGGTGCGTCAGTTCGGCGGCCAGCCCTTCAGCGACGACAACCGCAAGATCGCCTATGACGCGCCCGCTGGCATCGCCGCGATGCAGTTCTACCACGACATCGCGGGACGCAACCGGCTGACGACCTTCGGGTTCATGGACGAATCCCATGCCGCCTTCCGCGCCGGTCGCGCCGGGTTCCATATCGACGGATCGTTCCGCATCGGCACGTTCCAGGTCGTACGCAACCTCGACTGGGGCGTCGCCGAGTTGCCGGCCCATCAGGGCGTGCAGTCGAATTTCGCCTCCTATTGGGTGAACGGCGTCTCCAGCAAGACGCAAGGCGCCAAGCGCGAGGCCGCGATGAAGTTCCTGCGCCACCTCGTCAGCGACGAGGCGATGCAGCTCTGGCTGAAGACCGTCGGCGAACTGCCGGCCAAGCCCTCGGTCGCGCTGACCGACGCCAACCGCAACGACCCGGTCTACGGCCCCTTCATCATGGGCCTCGCCTATTCGCGCACGACCGAGTTCGTGAACGAGGTCAAGCAGCGCCAGATCTTCCTCGACATGATCGACCGCATCGACATCAAGAAGATGCCGGTCCAGGAGGCGATCCGCATCGCCGCCCAGGAGGAGCAGGCGCTGCTCGACGAATTCTTCCGCCGGTAAAGCGGGCGCGGAGGGTCGCGGGACGGCGCCATGCGCGACTGGTACGGGTCGCGGTCGGTCGGACAGAAACAGGCGCTCTGGGCCTGGATCTTCCTTGCCCTGCCGCTGTTCTTCTTCATCGCCATCCGCCTCGCGCCGACCGGCTACACGGGCTATGTCTCGCTCACCGAGTGGAACCTGCTGCGGCCGAAGCGCTTCGTCGGCTTCGACAACTACGCGCGGCTGTGGCGCGATCCGGTGTTTTGGCAGGTGCTTGGAAACACCTTCAAATACCTGCTGATCGGCACCCCGATCAGCCTGCTGCTGTCCTTCCTCGTCGCCTATTATCTCGACCAGGTCCGCTTCCTGCAGGGGCTGATCCGCGCGCTCTATTTCATCCCCTTCCTGACCACGGCGGCAGCGATGGCCTGGGTCTGGCGCTGGTTCTACCAGCCGGTGCCGATCGGCATCTTTAACCTTATCCTCGTCGATCTCGGCTTTGCGCAGCAGCCCTTCCTGCGTTCCACCAGCCAGGCGCTCGGCGCGGTGCTGGCGCCGGCGATCTGGGCCGGGCTCGGCTTCCAGGTGGTCGTCTTCCTCGCCGGGCTGCGCGCGATCCCGGACACCTACTACGAGGCGGCGCGTATCGACGGCGTCGGGCGGTGGACGATCCTGCGCGAGATCACGCTGCCGCTGCTGCGGCCCACGATCCTGTTCCTGGTCGTGGTCAGCTCGATCGGCTTCCTGCGCATCTTCGACAAGGTCTACAACATGACAGTCGACGGCAAGGGCGGGCCGCTCAACAGCACGCGGCCGCTGGTGCTCAACATCTACGAACTCGCCTTCGTCGACTACCGCATGGGCTACGCGGCGGCCCAGACGATGGTGCTGTTCGCCATCCTGCTGTTCGTGACGCTGATCCAGCTGCGCGCGATGAGGGCCCGATGAGGCCCGGCGCGCAGGGGTTCCGCGCGGTCTGGGATCCGCGCAGCGTTGCGATCTGGACCTGCGTCGCGCTGGGCGGGATCGTCATGATCATGCCCTTCGCCTTCATGATCTCGACCTCGCTCAAGGGCAGCGACGCGATCTACGAGCTCGGGCTCATCCCGCGCGCGCCGACGCTCGAGAACTACGCGCTTCTCTTCTCGGAGGGCCGCTTCCTGCGCTGGTTCGCCAATTCGCTCGCGATCTCGACGGCCAGCACGGCCTCCGTCCTGTTCTTCGACAGCCTCGCCGGCTACGTCCTGTGCAAGTACCGGTTCCGCGGTCGCGAGATCGTATTCGTGGCGATCCTGTCGACGTTGATGATCCCGACCGAGATGCTGGTCATTCCCTGGTACGTGATGAGCAAGACGATGGGATGGCTCGACACCTATTGGGGGATCGCGTTTCCCGGCCTGATCACGGGGTTCGGCGTGTTCTTGATGAAGCAGTTCTTCGAGAGCGTGCCCGACGCGCTCATCGATGCCGGACGCATCGACGGCCTGAGCGAGTTCCGCATCTTCTGGGAGATCGCGTTGCCGCTGGTGACGCCGGCGCTGTCGGCGCTCGCGATCTTCACCTTCCTCGGCAGTTGGACCGCCTTCCTCTGGCCGCTGATCGTCACCAACAGCGCGGCCAATTTCACCGTGCCCGTCGGTCTCGCCGCCTTCGCCGGAGAGTTCGCCACGGAATGGAACATGATCATGACGGGCGCCGCGGTGGCGACGCTTCCGGTGCTGGCCGTGTTCGTTCTGCTGCAGAAATACATCATCCGGGGCGTGATCCTCTCGGGTGTGAAAGGATGACCGACAGGTGACCCTCCACGACGACAGCGTCTTCCCCGCCCCGGTCTACAAGCGCACGATCCTGGCGCCGCTCTTCGACGGCGCGAAGCGCCACTATCTCGAAAGCTTCCGCAGCATCGACCGCGCCCATTGCGTGATGCTGGCCGAGACAGGGATCCTCGCGCGCGCCGACGCCGCCGCGATCGCCCGCGCGCTCGCCGCGATCGAGCGCGAGCTCGACGTCGCGTCCCTGACCTATGACGGGTCGGTCGAGGATTTCTTCTTCCTGGTCGAAGGCGAATTGCGGCGCAGGCTGGGACCGGATCTCGCCGGCCGTCTGCATACCGGGCGCAGCCGCAACGACATCGACCACACGAATTTCCGCATCGTCCTCAAGGCGCGCCTCGACCGTGCCCTGGCGCTGACGGCCGATCTCGTCGACGCGATGCTGGCGACCGCGCGGCGGGACCGCGACACGCTGATCGTCGCCTATACCCATGGACAGCCCGCCCAGCCCTCCACCTTCGGACATTACCTGGGCGCCGCGATCGAGGTGGCGCTGCGCGATCTTGACCGCCTGACCGCGGCGCGCGCGGTGGTCGATCTCTGTCCGATGGGCGCGGCGGCGATCACCACCAGCGGCTTCCCGCTCGACCGCCACCGGATGGCGGATCTGCTCGGCTTCGCCGCGCCGCTCGAGAATTCCTACGGCTGCATCGCCAGCGTCGACTACGTCACCGCGCCCTACGCGGCGCTGCGCCTGATGGCGCTTCATCTCGGCCGCCTGATCCAGGACATGCAGTTCTGGTCCTCCTTCGAGGTCGGCCAGCTCCACGTGCCGAACGCCTTCGTGCAGATCAGCTCGATCATGCCGCAGAAGCGCAACCCCGTTCCGATCGAGCATCTGCGCCTGACCGCGTCGCTCGCAGCCGGCCGCGCCGATGCGATTCTCTCGACCATGCACAACACGCCCTTCACCGACATGAACGACAGCGAGGGCGCCGTCCAGGAGGCCGGCTACGCCGCCTTCGACAGCGCGGAACGCATGCTGGAGCTGCTCGCCGGACTGATCGCGGCGGTGCGCATCGATCCCGCGCGTGTCCGTCGCAACATCGATGCCGCATGCATCACCATCACCGAACTCGCCGACACGCTGGTGCGCGAGGAAGGCCTGTCCTTCCGTCAGGCGCATGAGATCGCGGCGCATGTCGGGCGCCATGTCGTCGCGGCCACCAGCAGCCTCAGCGCCGCCGGCTTCGCACCTTTCCAGGCCGCCTTCGCGGAGGCCACAGGTCGGCCGCCGCGCCTCGACGCGGCGGGCTTCGCCACCGCGGTCTCGCCCGAGCATTTCGTCGCGGTGCGCGCGCGCTTCGGCGGGCCCGCCCCGGCCGCGCTGGATGCCGCGTTCGACCGCGC
>CAIOSQ010000272.1 GCA_903860935.1 uncultured Rhodospirillales bacterium
CCGGGAAGCGCGGCGACGCGCGGCTCCGCGGCGGCCGCGGCGACGAGGGCGAGGACGCAGGCGAGCGCGAGGCCGAGGGACCGAATCATCGCGGGCGATCCTAAACGAAGGAACCACCGCTGCGGGAGCGCCCTGATCCTGGCCGTGGAATCCGATGGGCGGCTCGGCTTGCCGCTGTGATGGCCCGACTGTATCGTCCAGCCGGTTCTGTTCGGGAGAAGTCCATGTTCAAGGGTTCGCTGGTTGCGCTCATCACGCCGTTCCGGGACGGGAAGGTCGACGAGCGGGCGTTCCAGGACCTCGTCGAGTGGCATGTGCAGGAAGGAACCCATGGTCTGGTGCCCTGCGGCACGACCGGGGAATCGCCGACTCTCAGCCATGACGAGCACAAGCGCGTCGTCGAACTCTGCGTCGAGGCTGCGGCGCGGCGTATCCCGGTGATCGCCGGCAGCGGATCGAACTCGACCGATGAAGCCATCGACCTGACCCGGCACGCGCGTGACGCGGGCGCCGATGGCGCCTTGATCGTCACGCCCTATTACAACAAGCCGACCCAGGAAGGGCTGTTCCAGCACTTCAAAGCGATCGGAACCGCGGTGGACATCCCGATCCTCGTCTACAACATTCCCGGACGGTCGGTCGTCGACATCTCCGTCGAGACCATGGCCCGCATCGCCAAGCTCCCGAACATCGTGGGCGTCAAGGAATCGACGGGCGACGTCTCGCGCATCACCAAGCACCGTCTGGCGATCGGCCCGTCCTTCGTCCAGTTGTCCGGTGAGGATTATCTCGCCCTGTCGCAGATGGCGGCTGGCGCCGATGGGTGCATCTCGGTGACCGCCAACGTCGCGCCGCGGCAATTGTCGCAGATGCATCTGGCCTGCCAGCGCGGCGATTTCGCCGCCGCGCGCGCCATCCACGAGCGTCTTGCGCCACTGCATGAGGCGCTGTTCGTCGAGACCAGCCCCGGGCCGGTCAAGTTCGCCGCCAGCCTGCTGGGCAAGTCGACCGCCGAGATCCGCCTGCCGCTCGTCGAACCGGGCGATGCGACGCGCGAGAAGGTGAAGGCGGCGATGATCCACGCCGGGATCTTGAACTGACCCGCCGTACCGCGCCGTCGTCGCGTCTCGCGCCCGGCGCCGGGCGCTTCGCCGCCCGGCCGGAGGCATAGCGCCATGGCAAAGGCCCCCCTGCCGCGCAAGCTCGTCGCCCAGAACCGCAAGGCGCGGCACGAGTATTTCATCGACGAGACGCTCGAGGCCGGCCTCGTGCTGACCGGCACCGAGGTCAAGGCGCTGCGCGGTCCTGGCGTGCAGATCGCCGAGGCCTATGCCGATCCGCGCGGCGGCGAGATGTGGCTGGTCAACGCCCACATTCCCGAATACGCCGGCGGCAACCGGCTCAATCACGAGCCCAAGCGGCCGCGCAAGCTGCTCCTGCACAAGAAGGAGATCGAGAAGATGATCGGCGCCGTCTCGCGACAGCGCATGACGATCGTCCCGCTCGAGCTGTATTTCGACGAGCGCGGTCGGGCCAAGGTCCTGCTGGGGCTCGGCAAGGGCAAGACCAAGGGCGATAAGCGCGAGACCATCAAGGAGCGCGACTGGAAGCGCGACAAGGCGCGGGTGATGCGCGAGCGCGGGTGACGCGCAAACACGCGTGAGCCGCGGCGCGCGTCACGCGCCGACCAGGGTGCTGACCTTCGCGAAGACAGCGTCGAACATGTCCGGGGTGAGGCGACGCGTATTGGTGTTGTAGCGCGAGCAATGGAACGAGTCCGCGAGCCTCAGACCGCCGCCAAGATCGTGGACGGCCCCATGGGCAAAGGCGGCGTCGCCGCGGCGGCGCCCGAGGGCCGAGAGGACGGCGTCGTGCGCGACGCGCCCCAGGGCGACGATCACACGAATGCGCGGCATCGCGGCGATCTCGGCGCGTAGGAACCCGTTGCAGGCGCGGATCTCCGCCGGCTCGGGCTTGTTGCCCGGCGGCACGCAGCGCACCGCGTTGGTCACGCGAGCATCGCGCAGCGCAAGGGTGTCGCCGGTCCAGGGCGCATCTTCGCGCGGCGCACGGAACCCGTCATTCGCGAAACCATGCGCGGCGAGAGTCATGTAGAGAAGGTCGCCGGCGTAGTCGCCGGTGAAGGGGCGACCGCTGCGATTGGCGCCGCGCAGGCCCGGCCCGAGGCCGACGACGAGGAGCCGCGCATCCAGGGCTCCGAAGCTGGGCACGGGCGCATTATGCCAGGCGGGAAACCGTTCCTGGTTCGCGGCCCGGAACCGCTCCAGCCGCGGGCAGAGGGCGCAATCGGCTGCGGGTGCGCAGAGCGTCATGCCGGTCCTGAATCCCCGTTGGTGTCCCGGCGCTGCGTCTCGCGCGCGACAGCGGGAGCGAGGTCGGCAAGGTCGATGAACTGGTCCGCCTGGCGGCGCAGTTCGTCGGCGACCATCGGCGCGTTGCCGCGCAGGGTCGACACGACGCTGACGCGCAGCCCGCGGCGCTGCAGCGCCTCGACGAGACGGCGGAAATCGCCGTCGCCGGAGAAGAGGACGACATGGTCCAGGGTGTCGCCGAGTTCCATCATGTCGACCGCCATGTCGACCTCCATCGAGGCGCGCGGCTTGCGCCGGCCGGAGGAGTCGGCGAAGTCGCGTGCCGGCTTCGTGACGACGGTGAAGCCGTTGTAGCCGAGCCAGTCGATGAGCGGCCGCACCGGCGAGTAATCCTGGTCCTCGGGCAGGACCGTGTAGTAGAGGGCTCGGATCAGCCGCGCCTTGCCCGAGAACACGGCGAGCAGCCGACGGTAATCGATGTCGACGGCGAGCGTCCGCGCGGCATGGTAGAGAGCGACGCCATCGATGAAGAGGGCAACGCGTTAGTTGCTGTGGAATCTCACTGATGCTGTCTCCCGAGGAGAAGACGCGCGACGCTAGCGATGGTCGCGCGCGCCGACAAGCGGGATCCCCGCCATGATCCTGATCGCGCTGGGCAGCAATCTGGCCGGCCCGGCGGGGCCACCGGCGGCGCAACTCGACGCGGCGCTCGCGGCCCTGGCGGCACGGGGCGTCGTCGTGGAGCGGCGCAGCCGCTGGTGGCGCTCGGTCGCATGGCCTGATCCCGCGGATCCGCCCTTCGTCAACGGTGTCGCGCGGATCCGCACGGGGCTGGCGCCGGCATCGCTGCTCGCGGAACTCCATGCGGTGGAAGCCTTGCTCGGGCGCCGGCGCGAGCGCACGAACGCGCCGCGCAGCATCGATCTGGATCTGCTCGACCATGACGGCCTTGTCGCGACGGGGTCGGAGGGCGGGCCGGCGCTGCCGCATCCGCGCCTGGCCGCGCGGGGCTTCGTGTTGCTGCCGTTGCACGAGGTCGCGCCGGAGTGGCGTCATCCGGTCTCGGGCATGGGCATCGCAGCCCTGATCGCGGCGCTTCCATCGCAGGACGGATTGGAACCGCTTGATCGGCAACCGGAATAGCATCAAGGCGGGTTGCGCGGCGGGTAGGCCACCGCTATAGTCTTAGCCCCTCCGAACCGGCCTGGAGATCCCCAACGATGGCTCGCGTCACCGTCGAAGATTGCGTCGACAAGATCCCCAATCGCTTCGACCTCGTCATGCTCGCGGCGCAGCGTGCCCGGGAGATTTCGGCCGGCGCCCCGCTGGCCGTGGAGCGCGACAACGACAAGAACCCGGTTGTCGCCTTGCGCGAAATCGCCGACAGCGCTGTCGATCTCGGCCACCTCAACCAGTCCCTCATCACCGGCCTGCAGAAGCAGAGCGAGGTCGAGGAACCGGAAGAGGACATGATGGAACTCCTCGCGGCCGATTCCCAGGTCGCCGGCGTGCCCTACGAGGCCCCGGCCGAGCCGCCCGAGGAGGACATCAGCGTGGAAGGCGGCGAAGATGCCGGAGCCGCGGACGAAGCCGACCGCGACGCGTGATCCCGCGCGGCGCGGCCACGCGCCGCGCCGCCGCGCCTGCTCCTGAGATCGAGGGGCGGGCCGCGACGTGATCCGTCAATACGAACTCGTCGAGAAGGTTCGCGCCTACGACCCGGACGTGGACGAAGACGTCCTGAACCGGGCCTACATATTCTCGATGAAGATGCACGGCACGCAGAAGCGTGCTTCGGGCGATCCCTATTTCCTGCACCCGCTCGAAGTCGCCGGGATCTTGACCCGGTACCGGCTTGACGCCCAGACCATCGCGACGGCGCTGCTCCACGACACGGTCGAGGACACGCTGACCACCGTCGAGGAGATCGAGCGGGTCTTCGGCCCGGATATCGGCCGCCTCGTCGACGGCGTAACCAAGCTGAGCCGGATCGAACTGCAATCCGACCAGACCAAGCAGGCGGAAAATTTCCGCAAGCTGCTTCTGGCGATGTCCGCGGATATCCGCGTCCTGCTGGTCAAGCTCGCCGACCGGCTGCACAACATGCGGACGATCGGATACATCGCCAGCGCCGAGAAGCGGCAGCGCATCGCGCGCGAGACGATGGAGATCTACGCGCCGCTGGCCGAGCGGATCGGCATGCGGCAGATCCAGGAGGAGCTGGAGGATCTCGCCTTCGCCCAGCTCAACCCCGAAGCCCGGGCCTCGATCGTCACGCGCCTGCAGTTCCTGCGCGATCGGGGCGGCAGCCTCGTCACGCGCATCGTCGATCAGATCAAACGGGTGCTGGCCGAGGACGGCATGGACATCTGGGTGTCCGGCCGCGAGAAATCGCCGTACTCCATCTGGCGCAAGATGCAGCGCAAGAATGTCGGCTTCGAGCAATTGTCCGACATCATGGCGTTCCGCGTGGTGGTCGGCACGGTGCCCGATTGCTACCGCGCGCTCGGCGTCCTGCATGGCCGTTATCCGCTCGTACCGGGTCGGTTCAAGGACTACATCTCGACGCCGAAACCGAACGGCTACCGGTCCCTCCATACGGGCGTCATCGGGCCCGAGCAGCAGCGTATCGAGATCCAGATCCGGACCGGCGACATGCACGACGTCGCCGAGTTCGGCGTCGCCGCGCATTGGAGCTACAAGGACGGCCGACCCTCGGCGGGCGAGGGCGGGTCCTATCGCTGGCTGCGCGAATTGCTCGAACTGCTCGAGAACGCGTCCGATCCCCAGGAGTTCCTGGAACACACCAAGCTCGAACTGTTCCAGGATCAGGTGTTCTGCTTCACGCCGAAGGGCGCGCTGATCAGCCTTCCGCGCGGCGCGACGATCGTCGATTTCGCCTATGCGGTGCATTCCGAGGTCGGCGACCGTTGCGTCGGCGGCAAGGTGAACGGGCGGATGATGCCGCTGCGCACGCAACTGGCCAATGGCGATCAGGTCGACGTGATCACGTCGAAGGCGCAGACGCCGTCGCCGCTCTGGGAGCGTTTCGTCGCCACGGGCAAGGCCCGCGCGCGGATCCGACGGTTCATCCGCAGCCAGCAACGCTCGCAATTCGCGGCGCTCGGCCGGTCGATGCTCCAGAAGGCCTTTCAGGCGGAAGGCTATGAGTTCGCCGACAAGGCGGTCGAGAATGTCCTGCGTGGCTTCAAGTGCCAGAGCGCCGAAGACCTCTATGCGCTGATCGGCGAGGGGCAGGTCGGCGAGCGACAGGTTCTTGGCGCGATCTTTCCAGGTTCGCGGCCGCCCGCGCCGCCCCGGCGCGGCGAGAAGCCGGCGGGCGGCAAGCCGGCGAGTTCCCAGCCCGGCATTCCGATCAAGGGGCTGATCCCGGGCATGGCCGTCCACTATGCCGAATGCTGTCACCCCCTGCCGGGGGATCGCATCGTCGGCATCGTCGTGCCAGGGCGCGGAGCGGTCATCCATACCATCGATTGCGATGCCCTGTCCGAACTGGGCGAGCAGCCCGACCGCTGGATCGACGTCGCCTGGGACGCCGCATCGGACCCGCCGAGCCAGATGGTCGGGCGTATCCACCTCGTGGTCGCCAACGAGACGGGATCGCTCGGCGCCCTGACGACGGTGATCGCCAAGAACGAGGGCAACATCAGCAATCTCAAGATCGTGAACCGGACCCCGCAATTCTGGGAGATGACGATCGACGTCGAGGTCCGGAACCTCAAGCATCTGACCAACGTGATCGCGGCGTTGCGCGCGACGCCGTCCATCAACGCCGTCGAGCGGGTGCGCGGATGATCCTCGGCCTCGGATCCGACCTGATCGACATCCGCCGCATCGACGCGACGCTGCAGCGCTTCGGCGACCGGTTCGCGTCCCGGGTCTTCACCGAAGGCGAGCGGCGACGCTGCGACCGTCGGGCCGCGCGCGCGGAAGGCTATGCCCGCCGTTTCGCCGCCAAGGAAGCCTGCGCCAAGGCCCTGGGAACGGGGTTCCGCAGGGGCGTCTACTGGCGCGACCTCGAGGTCGTCAACCTGCCGTCGGGGCAACCGACGATGCGGCTCTCCGGCGCCGCCGCGGCGCATCTCGCCCGGCTGGTCCCGCCGGGTTGGGAGCCCGTGATCCATGTCTCCCTGACCGACGATCCGCCCATGGCGCAGGCCATCGTCATCATCTCCGCCATCTCGCCCGGCACCGCCCGCGCTTGACATCCGGGGGGCCGGCGGTCACTAAGCCCACGCCCGCAACCTTTCGGTCATACCGCACGATCATGTCCAACCGATCCCCCCAGTCCTCCGAAGGCGGCTTCATCGAGACGGTGAAGACGGTCGCCTGGGCGGTCGTGATCGCGGTCGGTATCCGCAGCCTGCTGTTCGAGCCGTTCACGATCCCCTCGGGATCCATGGTGCCGACACTGCTGGTTGGCGATTTCGTGTTCGTGTCGAAATACAGCTACGGCTACAGCCGCTATTCCTTTCCCTTCGGCGTGGTCCCCATCCCGGATCGCTTCCCGAAGGGCGAACCGGCGCGCGGCGACGTTGCGGTGTTCCGCCTGCCGAGCAACCCGTCGGAGAATTACATCAAGCGTCTCGTCGGCGTGCCGGGAGACCGGATCCAGGTCAAGGCAGGGATCCTGCATGTCAACGGCGAGGCCGTGCGTCGCGAACGCAGCGAACCCTGCCGTGCCGTCGCTGGCGGCGCCGAGCCGGACAAGACCGGTTATCTCGAGGTCATGCCCGGCAACAAGCGCCATTGCATCTTCGAGCGCAGCGACCGCGACGAACTCGACAACACGCCGGAATTCATCGTCCCGCCCAACCATTACTTCGCGATGGGCGACAACCGCGACAACTCGGTCGACAGCCGTTATCGCGCACCCGACGGTTCGCGTCCGGTCGGTTTCATTCCGGCGGCCAATCTTGTCGGCCGCGCTGAGATCGTCTGGCTGTCCCTGGAAGAGGACATGCGCTGGTTCGAGATCTGGCGCTGGCCGACCGGCCTGCGCTTCCGCAGGATGTTCACCGGCATTGAGTGAGATCGAAGCCAGCATCGGCTATGTCTTCCGCGACAAGCGGTTGTTGGAGCGTGCGCTGACCCATTCCTCCCTCGACGCGGGCGGACGCCGCGGCAAGCGCGGCTTCGATCGCCTGGAGTTTCTCGGCGATCGCGTGCTCGGGCTCGCGGTGGCGGATGCGCTCGACGCTGCCTTCCCGGCCGAGGACGAAGGCGAACTCGGGCGCCGCTTCGCCGCGCTGGTGAGCGCGCCCAGCCTCGCGGCGATCGCGCTGGAGATCGGGCTGTCGCGCGCGCTGCGCGTGAGCATCAGCGAAGGACCGGGGGAGGTTGCCAATCCCTCCGTGCTTGCGGACGCGTTCGAGGCCCTGCTGGGCGCGGTCTATCGCGATGGCGGCTTCGCGGCCGCCGAGGCTGTGCTGTCCCCGCGCTTCGCGCCGCGCATCGCGGCGATGCGCGATCCGCCGCGCGATCCGAAGACCGCGCTGCAGGAATGGGCGCAGGGCCGCGCGCTCGGGCTTCCAACCTACAGGCTGCTATCCTCCGCGGGACCGGCCCACGCCCCCGAATTCCGTGTCGAGGTCGAGGTCGCGGGAGAAACGGCCGCGGGATCGGGCAGCGCGAAACGCATCGCCGAACGTGCCGCAGCCGCGGCGCTGCTCGGCAGACTGGAGACTTCATGACACGATGCGGCTACGTCGCTCTTCTGGGCGCCGCGAATGTCGGGAAATCGAGCCTCGCCAACGCGCTTGTCGGCGCGAAGGTAGCGATCGTCTCGGCCAAGGCACAGACGACGCGCGCCCGGGTGACGGGTATCGCGATCGAGGGCGAAAGCCAGATCGTGCTGCTCGACCTGCCCGGTATCTTCGCCCCGCGCCGGCGCCTGGACCATGCGATGGTCGACGCGGCCTGGCGCGGCGTCGAGGATGCCGATCGTGTCCTGCTCGTGGTCGATGCAGTCGCAGGGCTCGATGATGCGGCTCTCGCGGCGATCGCAGGGCTTTCGCAGCGCGCGGGCCGGCCGGCCGATGCGGTGATCAACAAGATCGACGCGGTGAAGCGCCCGGCGCTGTTGGGACTGGCGCAGAAGATCGATGCCGCCGGTCGCTTCGAACGGGTCTTCATGGTGTCGGCGCAGAGCGGGGACGGAATCGCCGACCTGCGTGGCTGGCTTGCCAGCCATATGCCCGAAGGTCCGTGGCTGTTTCCCGAGGACCAGCTCATGGAGTTGTCCGAGCGGCTCTTCGCGGCGGAACTGACGCGCGAGCAGATCTTTCGCCAACTCCACCAGGAACTTCCCTATTCCGTCGCGGTGACCACCGACCGGTGGACCGAGAACGCCGATGGATCGGCGCGGGTCGATCAGACCGTGCATGTCGAGCGCGACGGCCAGAAGGCGATCGTCATCGGCGCCGCCGGGGCCCGGCTCAAGGCGATCGGAACGGCGGCGCGCACGGAGCTGACGACCGCCCTGGGGCGCCCCATCCATCTGTTCCTGCATGTGAAGGTCGCGCCGGACTGGGGCGAGCGGCCCGATTTCTATCGCGACTGGGGGCTCGAATTCGCCGCCGCGGGGCCGCGCCCACGCTGACCGGCGTCGCGCCTCATCGGCGCAGCCTGGCGAAGACCTCGGGATCGGTCACGCCCTCGCAGGCGACAGCGATCATGTCGGCGTCGCGCCCGATTCCGAGCGCGTCGCGCCATCCCGGCGTACCGCAGCAGCGCGCGAGCGTGGCGATCGCCGCGATTCCGGTCTCGCCGATCTCGACCGGCGTGTCGCCATCGGCGCCGTCCGCAAGGCGTCGCAGCATGGCGATGGCGTCGTCGTCGGTGACCGTCGCGGCGGCGTCGACCGCGGCCGAGAGGATGGGCCACGAGATGCGCGACGGCGACCCGACCACCAACCCGTCCATCACCGAGTCGCCGGCATCGGCGAGGGCGACGGGGCGCCCGGCGGCGAGGCTCTGGCGCAGGCAGTCCGAACGCGCCGGCTCGGCGGCGATCATGCGGGGGCGGGTGCCGCCCCAGGCCATCCAGGATCGCGCCGCGGTCGCGGCCATCAGCGTGCCGTTGCCGGCGGCGACGACAACATGGCTGGGCGGCCCACCGGCCAGGGTTTCGACCAACTCGTCGGCAAGGACCGCATAGCCGGCCAGCGTGTCGCGCGCGATCGCGTCGGCACCCGCGAAGGCGATGTCGGCGATCAGGATACGATCGTCGCCGCGCGATGCCTCGGTCCTGGCCGCGTCAAGCGCCGCGTCGAAATTCCCGGGCACCCGTTCGATCGTGGCGCCAAACGCGGCGATCGCATCGCCGCGCCCGGTGCTGGTATGGGCTGGCATGAAGATGCGGCACGTGGCGCCGAGACGCGCGGCGCCCCAGGCGAGGGCGCGCCCGTGATTGCCGGAGGTCGCGGCAATCGCGATGAAGCGATGCGCCGGTTCGCCGCGACGTTCGATCGCGCGCGCCAGTGCATAGGGTGGGCCGAGCGCCTTGAAGCTGCCGACGGCGAAGCGATGGCCCTCGTGCTTGATGCGCAGCCGCGCGATGCCGAGCGCGGCGGCGAGGCGCGGCATGTCGATGAGGGGCGTCGGCGCGTAGCCGGGCCAACTGGCGATCATGCGCCGGGCGGCGGCGACCGCCCGCTCGTCGAGGATCGCACGCAGCGCCTCGGGATAGGCCTCCGGCGCGCGGGCGGCGCCGAGGGCAAGTCCGGTCAGGTCGTCCATGCGCGGGTCCGCGTGCGGAAGGCGAGGCTTCGGGGCGTGTTCGGATCGAGCGGAAAGAGGGGACGTCCGACCGCGCGAAACGGCAGGGCGGCGAGATTGGGGGTCGTCGGGCCTGGCGTGTCGAGGATCGTCATCGCCGCCGCGCCGGCATAGGCCTGCTGGTAGTTCATGGGGTTCTTCACGACGACGAAGGCCTTGCTGCGCGGGTCGATGCCGGCGGCGACGAAGGCTTCGTCCGCGTATTCGTAGCAGGCGTTGCTGGTGACGAGGATCTCGACGGCGCCGACCGTGAGCACCGCCGACGGCCCGGTTTGCGCGCGCACGCCGCGCATCAGTCCGCCCGCATACACGAAGCTGTCGGGTGCCGCGCGCAGGACGCGCGCCTCGACCTCGAGTGGCGGCCCATAGGACGGGTCACGCCGGTTGCCGAGGCCGAGCCGGATCTGCGCGCCAGGGCCGGCGGAAAGCGCCGCGGTGGCGGCGGTCGCGTCGGCGATATGGATCGCGGCCGGGCTCTCCGGCGCATGGGCGAGAAGGGCGGCGAGGGCCGCCGCGCTGTCGCCGCTCGCGCCGCCGCCGACGCAATCCGCCGCATCGGCGAGGATCACCAACCCACCGGTCTCCAGGCCCGCCGCGATCGCTCGCGCCGGAGGAAGGGTTTCGACCAGGAAACGATGCCGCCGTTCCCACATCGCCTCGGCGACGCGACGCGCGGCGTCTGCCGCGGCCGCCTCGTCGGCATGCGCGGTGACGACGGTCGTGAAACCCAGCCCTGGCGCATCGATCCAGGGCTGGACGCAGAAATGCGCGATGTCGCGCACAGGGCCCGTGATCAGCGACTGGGCGAGGGCGCGGATCTCCGCCATCGGTCCGTCGCCGCGTGTGCGCTGTTTTTGGGCGGGTACGATGAGGGGCAGGCGGCAGCGCAGCATGACCGGTTTGAGGCGCCCGCCCGCCATGTCGCGCAGCATGGCGAGCGCCCGCCGCCCGGTCTCATGCGTGTCGTCGTGCGGATAGTGGCGGTAACCGGTCAGGATGTCGCAATTGTCGAGCATGCGGTCGGTGACATGCGCATGCAGGTCGCAACTGACCGCGATCGGCGTGTCCGGCCGCAGGGCGCGCACCCGTGCGAGGATTTCGCCGTCCACGTCGAGGCTGTCCTCGGACACGAAGGCCCCGTGCAGCGCAAGATAGATGCCGTCGACCGGCGGCAGCGCCGCGATGCGGGTGACCAGAGCGTCCACGAACTCCGCGCTCGTGCGTGCTTCGACGCGGCCACCGGCGCCGCCATGGGTGGCGATCAGCGGCAGCAGGACGTCGCCCGCGACCTCTGCCTCGTCGATCGCGCCGCCGATCTCGGTGCCCGTTCCACGCAACCGATCCAGCACCTGCGCATCGGCGAACAGGTACTTGGACGCGAAATCCGCCCGGGTGGCGATCACCGGCGAAAACGTGTTGCCCTCGAACAGAAGCGCCCCGACCGCGAACCGCATCCCGTCTTCCCCGTCGATCATCCTGCGATGCGGCAGTTTAGCATCGCGCCGCGGGCTCTCGTCTCGGTTCCGTCTTTGGGTTAAGCCTGCGGAGGTGGAATGGACCGACGAAGGATTGATCCTGTCGCGACGGCGGCTGGGCGAGACGGACGCGGTGGTCGCGCTGTTCACGCGCGACCATGGACGTCATCTCGGGCTGATCCGCGGCGGGGCAGGGCGTCGGCGGGGTGCTTCGCTGCAGCCCGGATCCATCGCCGTCGCCCGCTGGCGCGCGCGTCTCGAGGAACAACTCGGGACCTTCGCCCTCGAGATCCTCGTTCCTACCGCTGCCGCCTTCATGGACGACGCAGGACGTCTCGACATCCTGGTCGCGGCGGCGGAGTTGCTGGACGCGGTGCTGCCGGAGCGCCAACCGCATCGCGAACTCTACGACGCGACGCGCGCCTTCCTCGACGCGCTCGACGAGGACGTTCCGGCCGGTGCGCTGCTCGTGCGCTGGGAAGCTGGTGTGCTGGCGGCGCTTGGTTTCGGTCTGGACCTGTCCTGCTGCGCGGCGACCGGCTCGACGGAGGATCTGGTCCATGTGAGCCCGCGCAGCGGCCGGGCCGTGTCGCGGGTGGGCGGGCGGCTCCACGCGGACAGGCTGCTTGCGCTGCCGCCCTTCCTGCGCGACCCCGGTGCCGCGATCGCCGCCGGCGATGTCGCGGCCGGGCTTGTGTTGACCGGGCATTTCCTGTCTCGCCACTTGCTCGCGCCGGCAGGCAGACAGGATCTTCCGGCGCGCGTTCGCGTCGTTGAACGCGCGGCGCGCATGGCTAGACTGCCCGCCCCCTGATCCTCCGACCGCATCGAGTCGTCCATGGCCGCGAAGCCGCTTCCCGTTTCCGAGATCCAGCCCGTCGCCCTCACCGACGCGCTGGGAGAGCGCTACCTGTCCTATGCGCTCTCGACGATCATGGCGCGCTCGCTTCCGGATGTCCGGGACGGTCTCAAGCCGGTGCATCGGCGGCTTCTGTTCGCGATGCGGCAGTTGCGTCTCGATCCCGACCAGGGGTTCAAGAAATGCGCGCGCATCGTCGGCGACGTGATGGGCAAGTATCACCCGCATGGCGATCAGGCGATCTACGACGCGATGGTCCGTCTCGCGCAGTCCTTCGCGCAGCGTTATCCGCTGGTCGACGGGCAGGGCAATTTCGGCAATGTCGACGGCGATAACGCGGCGGCGATGCGCTACACCGAAGCGCGCCTGACCGAAGTCGCGCAGGCCCTGCTGGAGGGGATCGACGACGACGCGGTCGATTTTCGCGACACGTATGACGGCGAGGGCGCGGAACCTGTCGTCCTGCCGGCGGCGTTCCCGAATCTTCTGGCCAATGGCGCCGCGGGGATCGCGGTCGGCATGGCGACATCCGTGCCGCCGCACAATGTCGGCGAGGTCTGTGCGGCGCTGCTGCATCTCGTCAGGTTTCCCAAGGCCTCGATCGCCAAGCTCGTCGATCTCATGCCCGGTCCGGATTTTCCGACCGGCGGCGAACTGGTCGAAAGCCGTGCCGCGATCGAGGAGGCCTATGCGACCGGCCGCGGTGCCTTCCGCGTGCGGGCTCGCTGGATGGTAGAAAAGCTGGCCCTGGGACAGTTCCAGGTCGTGGTCACGGAAATCCCGTACCAGGTACAGAAATCCCGGCTGATCGAGCGCATGGCCGAACTGCTTCAGGACAAGAAACTGGCCCTGCTCGGCGATGTCCGCGACGAATCCGCCGAGGACGTGCGCATCGTCCTCGAGCCGAAGAGCCGCAACGTCGATCCCCAGGTCCTGATGGAATCGCTGTTCCGTCAGACCGACCTGGAGATCCGCTTCTCGCTCAACATGAACGTGCTCGACGGTGGGACCATGCCGCGGGTGATGAACCTGCGCGAGGTGCTCCAGGCCTTCCTGGACCATCGCCATGTCGTTCTCGTCCGGCGGTCGAAATTCAGACTGGGCAACATCGAGAAGCGTCTCGAGGTCCTCGATGGCTTCCTGATCGCCTATCTCAATCTCGACGAGGTCATCCGCATCATCCGCACCGAGGACGAGCCGAAGCCGGTGCTGATGACGCGTCTCGGCCTCACCGACAACCAGGCCGAGGCGATCCTCAACATGCGCCTGCGCAGCCTGCGCAAGCTCGAGGAGATGGAGATCCGAGGCGAGCACGGACGGTTGACCGCCGAGCGTCGCGGTCTCGAACGCCTGCTTTCCGACGAGAAGTTGCGGTGGGACCGGATCGCGGCGGAGATCGGCGAGATCCGTACGAAGTTCGGGGAGAAGACGGCGCTAGGCCGCCGCCGGACCGTTCTGGGCGATGCTCCCGCCGAACTGGCCGTACCGGTCGAGGCGTTGATCGAGCGCGAGAACCTGACGGTGATCTGTTCCGAAAAGGGCTGGGTGCGGGCATTCAAGGGACATCTCGAGGAGTTGTCGGACCTGCGGTTCAAGACCGATGATTCGCTCGGCCAGGCCTTGCGCTGCGAGAGCACGGACAAGATCCTGGTCTTCGCGTCCAATGGCCGGTTCTACACCCTGGGTGCCGACAAGCTGCCGGGGGCGCGCGGCGACGGCGAGCCGCTCAAGATGATGCTCGACATGGGCGACGCCGAAATCGTTCACATGATGCTCTTCAAGGGCGGTCGAAAATTGCTGGTGGCGTCCAGCGACGGGCGTGGTTTCGTCGTGCCCGAGGACGAGGTCCTCGCCCAGACCCGCGCCGGCAAGCAGGTCCTCAATCTTGGCGAAGGCGCCAAGGCGAGGGTCTGCACGGTCGTGGATGGCGACATGGTGGCGGTGATCGGAGACAATCGGAAGCTGCTTTTCTTCCGCCTGTCCGAACTCCCCGAGATGGCGCGCGGTCGAGGCGTGGCGCTCCAGAAATACAAGGACGGAGAACTCGCCGACGTGAAGGTCTGGCGCTGGGCCGATGGCGGCTGGTGGCGCGGTGGCGGAGAGGTCGACCTCAAGCCGTGGCGTGGCGAACGCGGCCAGGCCGGCCGCCTGCCTCCGCCAGGATTTCCGCGGGCTCGCCGGTTCACCTGATTTGCCTTCGCGGGGGCCGAAGGGTACAAGGCGCGGCTTTGCGGCGAGATCGACCGGAGTAGCGTTTGCGCGTCCGTCGACCGTTCATGGGAGGCGAGTTCATGGATTTCCTGGCGCATGTCGTCCGCGTCGTCGATGCGGTGAATGAGTTCATCGGCCGCGTTGTGATGTGGCTGTCCCTCGGTGTCGTCCTGGTCTGCTTCGCCACTGTGTATCTGCGTTATGCGCTGGAGACAGGGCGGCCCTGGATCCAGGAACTCTACGTGTGGCAGCATGCAATCGTGTTCCTTGTCGGTGCCGGATACACGCTGCTCCATGGGGGGCATGTGCGTGTGGATTTGTTTTACGGCGAGATGAGCGATCGGCGGCGCGCGCTGGTCGATATCTTCGGGACCCTGGTTCTGCTCTGGCCGTTCGCGCTCGTGATCGCCTACGAGTCGACCCCGATGGTCGTGCTGTCCTGGACCAACAACGAGGTCTCGCAGCAACCGGGCGGCATGCCGGCCGTGTGGTTCCTCAAGGCCATGCTGCATGTGTTCTGCGCCGTGATCTTCATCCAGGGCATGGCGGTCGTCGCACGCGGATTGCTCGTCCTCGGTGGACGGACGCAATACGCCCAGCAAGCCTCGACGCATTGAGGGGGGACGCATCATGGACGCGGCTTTGATCGGCGAGATCCTCTCGGTTCTCCTTTTCTTCGGCATCGTCGGGACGCTGATGCTCGGCTTCCCGGTCGCCTTCACGCTCGGCGGCACCTCGCTCATCTTCGCCTTCATCGGGCATGAGTTCGGTGCCTTCGACTTCGCGCTTCTGAAAGGGCTGCCGTCGCGGTTCTTCGGCACCATGATCAACGAAGTCCTGGTGGCGGTGCCGCTCTTCGTCTTCATGGGCATGGTGCTGGAGAAATCGGGCATCGCCGAACGCCTCCTGACGACTATGGGACAGTTGTTCGGCAATCTGCGCGGCGGTCTCGCGATCTCCGTCGTGATCGTCGGTGCCTTGCTCGCTGCGTCCACGGGGGTCGTCGGCGCGACGGTCGTCACGATGGGATTGCTGTCGCTGCCCGCGATGCTGCGCGCCGGCTACGACCCTCGGCTCGCTACCGGCGTCATCTGCGCATCGGGCACGCTCGGCCAGATCATTCCGCCATCGACCGTCCTGATCTTTCTGGCCGATATCCTGCAGGGCGCCAACACGGCCGCGCAGGCGGCCAAGGGCAATTATTCGCCCGACACCGTGTCGGTCGGCGACCTCTTCGCCGGGAGCATGATCCCCGGCATTGGCCTGGCGCTGCTCTACATCGTTTACGTTGTCTTCAAGGCGGTGACCGACCCCAAATCCTGCCCGCCGCTGGGCATGACCGAGGACGAGAAGAAGGGCTTGGCACGTCGTGTCGTCATCGCCCTCATTCCGCCGATCCTGCTGATCATCGCGGTGCTCGGGTCGATCGTCGCCGGTGTGGCGACGCCCACGGAGTCCGCGTCGGTGGGTTCGCTGGGTGCGATCATGCTGACGCTCAGCAAGGCGATCAGTGAGCGTCTCGGACGCCATACGGCGGCCGAGGATCTCGAGCGCAAGCTGTTCTGGTTCTGGATCGGCTTCATCGGCCTGCTCGTCGCCCTGGGCTGGGTCATGGGGGCGGTCGGTCTGCTGACGGCGCTCGTCATTTCGGTCATCGCAGGCCTCGTCTGGTGCCTGTCGGTGCCGGAACTCCGCCGCGAGGTCGTGACCACCATGTTTGGCGCCGTGCGTGGCACGACGCTGATCAGTTCGATGGTCTTCGTGATCCTGCTCGGCGCCTCGATCTTCTCGCTGGTGTTCCGCGGCCTGGGTGGCGACCACATGGTGGAGCGGGCCCTGGTGGACATGCCGGGCGGCGCGTATGGCGCGCTCGCCACCGTCATGTTCGTGATGTTTGTTCTGGGTTTCTTCCTGGACACCTTCGAGATCATCTTCATCACCGTGCCGATCGCGGGGCCGGTTCTCCTGAAGATGGACATCGATGCGGTCTGGCTCGGTGTGATGATCGGCGTCAATCTGCAGACCAGCTTCCTGACGCCGCCTTTCGGCTTCGCGCTGTTCTATCTGCGCGGCGTCGCCTCGCGTCTCGTGACGACCGCGCATATCTATCGCGGGATCATCCCG
>CAIOSQ010000273.1 GCA_903860935.1 uncultured Rhodospirillales bacterium
AAGGCTGCCTCTGGAGCACGCGCTATGGCGCCGGATGCGTGGTCCGCGTGACCCCGGATGGTCGGATCGATCGCGTCGTCACGCTGCCGGCATCGCAACCGACTTGTTGCGCATTCGGTGGCCCGCGTCTCGACGAGCTCTACATCACCACCGCCGCCCAGCGCCTGTCTCCCGAGCAATTGCGGCTGGAGCCCGGTGCGGGTCATGTGCTGGTCGTGCGTCCCGGTGTCGTCGGCTTGCCGGAGAGTCGCTTCGCGGGGTGATCCGAGGGCAGACGGCTTGAGCCGAATCCAGCCCGTGCCACGGCTTCAATCTGCGGGCATGCGAAACACGCGGACCAGCGGGTCGCGCACCGGTATGCCGTCGCGCTGCTCGATCAGCCCCGACATGTGCTGCTGCCAGCGGCGCCACACCTCGGAATCGGGGAACCTGTCCATGCGATGATCGACGCGCCGCTCGATATGCGCGAACAGGAGCCCGGTCGGTTCATGGAGATGGATCTCGTATCGCACGATCCCGGAGCGGCGCTGCAGATCGACCAACTCGGGCCAGATCTCGTCGTGGCGCCTGCGGTATTCTTCGGCCGCGCCCGGCTTGAGATGGAGGGCGAAGGCCAGTGTCTCCGTCTGCGGAGAGATCGATGCTTCGTTCATGTCCGGTGCCTTTGCGCGGTTGACAAGCGGTGCGGTGACGAAGCCTAGTTCGCCCGCACAGAGATTTCATCCGAGGAGAGCACCATGTCGTCCGTATCCCTGGCCGAAGGCGTGTACCCCATCGCGCCGACCCCGTTCCTCGACAATGGCGACGTTGATCTTCCCGGTATGAAGCGCGTCATCGACTGCATGATCGATCAGGGCGTCGACGGAATCTGCATCCTCGCGAACTACTCGGAACAGTTTCTGCTCTCCGACGACGAGCGTGATGCCCTGCTGCGGCTCAGCGTCGAGCATGTCGCCGGGCGTGTGCCGGTGATCGCGACCTGCAGCCATTTCAGCACGCGTCTCGCCGCGGCACGCGCAAAGCGTGCCGCCGAGGTGGGGGCGCAGATGCTGATGCTCATGCCGCCCTATCACGGAACCGGGCTGCGTGCCGACGAGAAGGGCATGCTGGAGCATTTCGCGGCGATCGCGGACGCCTCGCGTCTGCCGATCGTGGTCCAGGACGCGCCGCTCAGCGGCGTTGCCATGTCGGTGTCCTTCCTCGTCCGGCTCGCACGCGAGGTCCCCCTGGCGCGCTGGTTCAAGATCGAGGTCCCGCAGGCGGCGGCGAAGTTGCGCGCGCTGATCGAGGCGGGCGGTCCCGGTCTCATCACCGGCCCATGGGACGGCGAAGAATCGATCACTCTGATGGCTGACCTCGACGCCGGCGCAAACGGCACGATGCCGAGCGCGATGATTCCCGACCTCATCAAGCCTGTCTTCGCCGCTTTTCGAGCGGGACGTCGCGATGAGGCGGTCGCGGGCTATGCCCGGATCCTGCCGCTGATCAACTACGAGAACCGGCAATGTGGCCTCAGGGCGACCAAGGCCGTCATGGCCGAAGGCGGTGTCATCCGGTCCGAGGCCGTGCGCCATCCGCTCGAGAAACTGCATCCGGCGACGCGCGCTGGCCTCATCGAACTGGCGCGCGCGGCCGATCCACTGGCATTGCGCTGGGGCAAGTGAATCGAGGCGAAGCGCGGGGCGCGCTCATTTATAGAGCTTGAGCATCTGTTCGCGCTCCGCCGGCGCCAGGTAGCGCAGCATGACGCGTCCGGTCTCGTTGCCGACCATGCGCCCCTTCTCGAAATAGAGCCAATCGACGATCGAGTCCTGGCGGACGTCGAGGATCTGGCCGGCGCGCAGCGACCTGACGATGCGTGGTGCCGTGTCGATCATGCCGTAGATGCGGCCATTGCGCAGCGTGATCCGCGTCAGCCAGAGATGTTCGACGCCGTTCTGGTCGCTGGCGATCACCTTGACGGCATATCCCGTCTCCGTGGGTTCGTTCGCGCGTACGCGCTCCCAGAACACCGGCAGCCTGCGCCGTGCCGTGGCGATCGCCTGCGCCATCTCGTCGGTCTGGACGCCCGGGATCGACGATTGGGCCAGGGCGGTGTCTGGCGTTGCGCCGCCGAACACGACGAGCGCCGCGATCAGGGCGCGCATCGCCGTTCTCGAGAATGGCGCACTCCCGCGCCGACTTCTTCGGCACGGTTGACCTCGGCCCGTCGCCTTCGCAACCTGAGGCGGTTCGTTTTCGTTCGGAGGACCCACGCCGTGGAACATGGCCGCAAGACCGGGGCGAGGCAATGACCTCGGCCAGGATACAATCCGTTCGCTGCCTGCTCCTGCGGCTTCCGCTGGCCGAAGCCATCAATGGCCCCTTCGGACGCCTGACGTCGCGGCCGAACCTGATCGCGGTGATCGAGACCTCCGCGGGTGTTCGCGGTCTTGGCGAGATCTGGGCGAATTTTCCGCCCTGGGGACCCGCAGAGCGCGCGGCGATCGTCGAGGAGGCGATCCGCCCGATCCTCGAAGGCGAGACGCTCGACGATCCGGCGCGGTTCTATCCGCTCCTGCAGACCCGTCTGCGACTGCTTGCAAACCAGTGGGGGGCGCCGGGGCCGGTCCATCAGGCGATCGCCGGGGTCGACATCGCCCTCTGGGATGCCTTCGCCCGTGCGCAGGGGCGGCCGTTGGCCGCTTTGCTGCGCGCCGACGGCAGGATGCCGGAGCGGCTGCCGGTCTATGCCAGCGGTATCCGGGTCGATGCGGCGCGGACGATCGAGGCGGCGCGCCGGCGCGGCCACACGCGCTTCAAACTGCAGACCGCCTTTTCGATGGAGGCCAACCGTCGCCTCCTGCGCGAGGGCCGCGAGGCGGCAGCCGACGCGCCGCTGATGACCGATGCGAACCAGACGTTCACGCGCGAAACGCTGTCCGCCCTGCGCGACGACCTTATGGCGGCGCGCCTTCTCTGGGTCGAGGAGCCATTCCCCGTCGACGATATCGAGGCCTATCGTTCATGGCCGCGGGACGGGTTTCTGCCACTGGCCTTCGGCGAGAATTCGCGGGGTCTATCCGGCCTCGAGCAGGTGATCGCCCTCGGGGCAGACGTCGTCCAGCCCGACATCACGAAGACCGCGGGTATCACAGAGGGGCTCGCCATCGGACGGCGGGTGATTGCCGCCGGTCGCAAGCTGTGTCTGCACATGTACGGCGGCGGACTCGGGGTGATCGCGAGCGCCCATCTGACCGCTGCGCTGGATGGCGCGCATTGGCTTGAGACGGATTCCAACGACAATCCGCTCTACACCGAGGTGTTCACGCCGCCCATCCGGATCGACGGCGGCGAACTCGTGATGCCCAAGGGTGCGGGGCTTGGCGTCGATCTGCGGGACGATGCCGTGAGCCGCTATGCCATCGATCCACGGGGAGGCCGGGCGTGAACGAGGCAGCGCTGCGCGACTGGATGTGCCGCCACGGCGAGTCCCTGCACCAGCGCGGGCTCGCGCATGGCAGTTCCGGAAATCTCAGTGCGCGACTTGACGACGGGATACTTCTCTCACCGACCAATTCCTGCCTCGGCCGGCTCGATCCGCGGCGTATCTCCAAGGTCGCGCCCGACGGACGGCTCCTCTCCGGTGACCCGCCCTCGAAGGAAGCGTTCCTTCATCTCGCGATGTACGAGGAACGTCCCGACGCGAAGGCGATCGTGCATCTGCACTCGACGCATTGCGTTGCGGTGTCGTGTCTCTGCCACGCGGATCCGTCCAGCGTCCTGCCTCCGATCACCGCCTATTTTGTGATGCGCATCGGGAAGCTGCCGCTGGTCGAGTATTTTCCGCCGGGCGATCTCGCGCTTGCCGACGCGGTTCGTGCGAAGGCGCGCGAACATCACGCGCTTCTCCTGGCCAATCACGGCCCTGTGGTCGCCGGAAAATCGCTCGACGACGCGGTCTACAACGCCGAGGAACTCGAGGAGACCGCGAAGCTTTTTCTCTTGTTGGCGGGACGGTCGACGCGGTTCCTCGACGGCGCCCAGATCGTCGACTTGCATCGTCGCTTCCCGAGTTGAGCCCGCCCATGACCGATCCTGCCCTCGATCCCGAGATCGCCGCCGCGGCGGCCCGCGACCTTGCCCGCTACGGCGCACGCGCATCCCTCGACGTCGGAAACCT
>CAIOSQ010000274.1 GCA_903860935.1 uncultured Rhodospirillales bacterium
AACGATTCGAACGCGATCATGCTGCGCCTCATCGCGGCGCGCGTCGCCCCGGAGGCGGCCAAGGCGCTGGGCGAGAAGATGCGCGCGATGCATTTCGCCGTCGGCGAGAGCCGCGACGAGACGCGGCGCCTCGCGGGCGAGATCCGCGTGGTGGCGCGCCAGCTGGTCGAGGCCTTCGGTCGTCACGAATTCGGTCGCGCCGACATGCAGGCGCTGCTCGCTGGCGTGATCGCCGACGGCGAGGCGCAGGAATTCATCGATTTCGCCTCCGCCGAGCAGGCGACGATGGCGATCTCGTCGATCGTCAACGCCATGAAGGCGGCTGGCCATGTGAGCGACGACGTCTTCGCCGCCATGAATGCCGCGCTGCAGAAGCTGAACGCAGCGGTCGAGAAGGACGAGGCCTATCGCGCCCCGGCCTATCGTCTCGCCCTGAAGGATTTCGAGAAGACCGCCCCCAAGCCATGAGCACGGGCTCGTTATGAGCATGAGCATGGGCTCTGGCGCGGTGTCCGGTGGCGTGTCGCTGGTGGTCTGCGATCCGCACGTTCATATCTGGGATCTCACGACGAGGCTCTACCCGGCCCGCGAACGCCGCCGCGATGCAGGCGAACCCGGGATCGGCGACTATCACATCGCCGATCTGCGCGCCGATTGCGGTCCGGTGGTGGTCGCGTCTGCCGTCCATGTCGAGGCGTTCCCGACCGATGGCCTCGCCGAGGCGAGGCATGTGACGGCGCTCGCCGAGGCGGCCGGACATGGCCTCCCGCAGGGCATCGTCGCGAATGCGGATCTTGCATCTGCCGATGCCGACGCCGCGCTGGCGGCGCTGTCGGCGCTGCCTCGGGTTCGCGGTATTCGTCAGGCGCTGAACCGCGCCGACGAGACGCGCGACCTGCTATGCGATCCGCGGTGGCGAGACGGGTTCACGCTTCTGGCCCGACACGGGCTGTCCTTCGATCTGCAGATCGCGCCGGAGCGGATGCGCGAGGCCGCGGCGCTGCTTACCCGGCATCCGGAGATCCCCGTCGCGCTCAACCATGCCGGCTGGCCCAAGGCGCGGGGCCTTGCCGCGTGGCGGGTCTGGCGCGAGGGACTGCGCGCGCTGGCGGCGCTGCCGCATGTCCATGTGAAGATCAGCGGCTTCGGCATGTTCGAGCGCGACTGGACGCTGGAGAGCATCCGTCCCTATGTGTTCGAGGCGATCGATGCGTTCGGGACCGACCGGGCGATGTTCGCGTCCAATTTCCCGGTCGACCGGCTGGCCCGGGACTATCCGTCGCTCTGGCGGGCCTTCGCCGCGCTCGTCGAGGATCTCGACGAGGCGTCGCGGGGCCGGCTTCTGCGCGCGAATGCCGAGGCGTTCTACCGCCTGTGACCGCGTGCGGCCGTCGGCTCAGCGCGGGATGGTCTGCTCGAAATCGCGCAGCGCGGCGCGGTAGGTGCCCGGCCGGAACGCCTCGTCCTTCGCGACGGCCGCGAACATGCGCTGCAGCGCGTCGTTCATCCGCTTGTAGCCGTCCTCGGGAACATGGCCACCCGCGCGCATCGCGCTGAGGATCGAGCCGATCGCCATCGTGGCCTGCTCGGCGACCGCATAATCGAAGAAATCGCCGCCATTGCCGCTCGCCGCGATCCCCGCGAGGAGCGCGCGCATGTCCTCGGCCCCGAAATCGCGCTTGCCGAAGACGCCGACCAGCTGGCGCGACAGGGTCCGGATCTCGCCGGCGAGGCGCCGGGTTTCCTCGCGGTTTTGGGTCACCGCGCGATGCAGGCCGCGCATCTTCTCGCCCAGGCTGCGTGCGAGTTCGGGCGCGGCGCGCGCGGCGGCGATCCGTAGCATGATCGCGTTGGCGTCGTTGAGCTTGATCATCCCCGGACCGAGGCCGGTCGACGGCCGCGGGTTCCATTTGAGGTCGCTCATCGGGTGGTGGCAGGCGTGGCAGTCGAAGAAGACGAGTTCAGGGAACAGGCCGCTCGTCCCGACTTCGGGATCGAGCATCAGGTCCATCGTCTTCGCGAGGGCCATCGCCTGGCCGATCGCCCAGACCTGGACGCTGTTCTGTCTGCCCTTGCGCTCGACATAGTCCTTGTCGATGGCGAAATGCGCCGGCTGCGTGGCGGTGAAGGTGTCCAACTCGAAGCCGATGCGGGGATGTCCCGCGCCCATCAGCCGGTGCGAGACGAATTTGCGGTCGTTGCCGTAATGGCAGGAGAGGCAGAGTTCGGCGCGCGCGACCGGATCGTCGGTCGGATACATGCCGGCCTTGACGTTGTCGGCATGGCTGGCGCCGGAGATGTGGATGCCGAGCCAGGTGCTGCCGCCGCCATGACAGGCCTCGCAGCCGACGCCGTCGGTGAGCTGGAACTGGCGACCGCGCTGGGCCGCGGCGACATTGTCGGCGTGGCAGTCGAGGCACACCTTCGCGGTATGCGCATCGGGTAGTCCCAGATTGCGGGCGATGCGTTTCGACAGATCGTTGAGCAGGACCTTGTAGGCCTTCGCGTGCGGGTCCTGGCGCAGCCAGGTCGTGTATTCGTTCTGCAGCACGTTCGAGGTCTTGAACGGCTCCTGCGCGCCGTGGCAGGTGCTGCCGGCGCAGGAGGTCACGCCAAGATGCGTCGCCTTCGCATAATGCGGAAGTTCGACGGCGTTCGCGAGAGCCGGCAGGAGTACCGCCAGAACCAGGACCATCCAGCCGCGCATTGCCCCTCCCGACCGCTCCGCCTTCGAACCCTCGAATGGCCTCGAATTTCATCCTACTGGTCAAGTCCGACGGTCGCAATGTAGCTTGGCGGATGACTGGTCTTCGCCGCCGGGGAGCCGCCGACATCGACACGGGTTCCATTCCGATCGCCGGGTCCCTCGCGGCTGCCGCGACGATCGCGGGGACAGCGCTCGGCGCGCTTGCGACGACATGGATGACCGACATGGTGCTGCGGCGTGTCGCCTGGGCCGACGATCTGCCGCCCCTCGCGTGGCGCATCGAGCGGTCCTTCTTCGCCGCGCGTGTCTGCGGTGCGGCCCTGATCGGCCTGGTCTGCGCATCATCGCTCCCGCCGCTCGAGGCGGCCGCGACGAGCGTCTTCGGCTGGGCGATGCTGGCCCTCGCCTGGATCGATCTGCGCAAGGGCGTGTTGCCTGACGTGGCGACCGGGGTGACCGCCGTCGCCGGGCTTGGCTGGGCGCTGGCATCCGGCGATTTCGTCGCCGCGGTCGCGATGGCTCTCGCGGGCGGATTGCTCGGGTTTGGAATCCTGGCGGCGGTCGCGGCGCTCTATCGGTGCGCGCGCGGTGTCGACGGCCTTGGTGGCGGCGATGCGCGTCTTCTCGGTGCGATTGGGATCTGGGTCGGGTGGCAGGGCATCGCGCCGGTGCTGCTTGGCGCGGCGTTGCTCGGTCTCGCCCTGGCCGGCGCGCTGCGACTCGCGGGGCGTGGTCCGGGGGGCGGCGATGCGGTGCCGTTCGGCCCGTTCCTTTGCATCTGCGCCTGGCTGGTTCTGATCTGGCGGATGGCGTCGGGCGAGGGGGTGGGATGAGCATCTCCGACCGAGATCCGCCATCGGGTGCGGCGACGGCAGAGGATCTGCTCGAATTCCTGGTCGCGCGCGGCGTCGTCGCGGAGGGCGCGCCCACGCGGGTCCGCGCGCTGCGCTCCAGCCGCGAGGAGAGCGACGCGGCGATGCTCGTCGCGCTGGGGCTCGCGGACGAGCGTGCCCTCGCCGCGGCCCTCGCCGAGTTCCTGCGGCTTCCGCTTGTCGGCGCGGAGGATTTTCCGTCCCGTCCCGTGCAGGTCGCCCGGATCGCACCCGAGTTCCTGCGCCGGGCGCGCATTCTGCCGCTCGCCGAGAGCGCCGATGCGCTCGACCTGGCGATGGCGGATCCGACGGATGCCTATGCGCTGCGGGCCGTGCGGCTGGCGACCGGGCGTCCGGTGCGTGCATGCGTTGCCGTCCCCAGCGAGATCATGGCGGCGCTCGATCGCCTCGAGAGGCCGGGCGGTGCCGCGACCGCGGCGACGGCCGAGGCTGCACCCGCGCGCGCCGACGATCTCCGCCGGCTCGGCGACCTCGCGAGCGACGAACCGGTCATCCGGTTCGTCAATACGCTGGTCGCGCGCGCCGTCGCCGCCCGCGCCTCGGACATCCATGTCGAGGCGGCCGAGGCCCAGGTGACCCTGCGTCTGCGGATCGACGGGCTGCTGCGGCCGATCGAGCCGCCGCCTGCGGCGCTGGCCCCGAACATCGTGAACCGCATCAAGATCCTGTCGGGCCTCGACGTGGCGCAGCGACGGCTGCCACAGGATGGCCGCTTTCGCGTCACGGCGGAGGGACGCGAGATCGACATCCGGATCTCCACCGTTCCCACACTGCATGGCGAAAGCGTCGTGCTGCGCCTGCTCGACCGGCAGCGCGCGCCGCTCGACCTCGCCGAACTCGGCTTCGGGCAAGGCTTGCGCGACGGGCTCGAGGGGTTGCTTGGCCTCGCCAGTGGAATGGTCCTGGTGACCGGCCCGACCGGCAGCGGCAAGACCTCGACGCTCTACGCCTTGCTGCAGCGGCTCAACGCGCCGGAGCGCAAGATCCTGACGGTCGAGGACCCGGTCGAATACCAGCTGCCCGGCGTGAACCAGATCGCCGTCAACGCCGCGATCGGGCTCGATTTCGCCCATGTCCTGCGCTCGCTTCTGCGCCAGGATCCGGACGTGCTGCTGGTGGGCGAGATCCGCGACGCGGAGACCGCGCGCGTGGCGGCCCAGGCCAGCCTCACCGGCCATCTGATGCTGTCGACGGTGCATACCAACGATGCTGTCGGCACGATCGCGCGGCTGCTCGATATCGGGCTCGAGGGGCTGCTCGTCACCTCGGTGCTGCGCGCGGTTCTGGCGCAGCGTCTGGTGCGCCGGCTCTGCACCGCCTGTCGCGCGCCTGTCTTCGTCGGCCGCGCCGCGCTGGCGCGCGCGGGCATGGCGGCGCTGCTGCCGCCAGATGCGGATGGCGCGACGCTGCATCGCGCCGTCGGCTGTCCCGCCTGTGGCGGCACGGGCTATCGCGGCCGCGTCGCGATCGGCGAATTGCTGACGATGTCGGACGAACTCGGCCAGGAGATCCTGCGTGGCGCGGATCTCGCCGCGCTGCGGCGCTGCGCGCAAAATGCCGGCATGGTCGAGATGCGTCTGGACGGGATGCGCAAGGCCCTCGACGGTGCGACGACCCTCGAGGAAATCCTGCGCGTCACCGGAGGCGCGTGATGGGCGGTTTTCGTTATCGCGCAGTCGATCCCTCGGGTGCCGCGATCACCGGCGAGATCGAGGCCGCGGACGAGGCGGCGGCCATCGCGGCGCTGCAGGCGCGCGGGGTGTTCCCGACCGACATCGTGCCCGCCGCGGCGGACCCCATGCCCGCGACCGCGGCGGCGCGGGCAGGAACCGCCCTGCGCGCGCGGGATCTGGCGCTGTTCACTCGCCAGCTCGCCAGCCTGACCGGTGCCGGCATCCGGCTCGAGCGTGCGCTGAGCCTTCTTGCCGCCGGCCGCGGTCCCGCGCGGGCGCGGCGGGTCGCCGGTGAACTCCATCGTCAGTTGCTCGGCGGCAGCCAGTTCTCCGCGGCCTGCGCCAGCCACCGCGCCTTTCCGCCCCATTTCGCCCTGGTGGTGGCGGCCGGCGAGGCGCGAGCGGACACCGCCGGTGCTCTCGATTACCTCGCCGCCCTGCAGGAGCGCTGGCGCCAGACGGCCCAGGCGCTGGTCGCCGCGCTGGCCTATCCGGCGGCGGTTCTGGTCGTGGGCGTGGCCACGCTCGCCTTCCTCCTGGTGTTTTTCGTCCAGCGCTTCGAGCCGTTGCTGCGCGATCTCGGCCGCGCCTTGCCGCTGCAGACCCGGATCCTCCTTGGCGCGTCGGACGCCGCGGCATGGGCCGCGCCGGTGTTCGTGCTCGCGCTCGCGGCGATGGTCGCGCTTGCCGCCGCGAGCCGTCGCGACCCGCGGCTCGCCCTGGCGCGCGACCGGTTCCTGTTGCGGTTGCCGCTGGTCGGCTCCCTGCTGCGCCAGATCCTGGCGGAGCGGATCATGGTCATGCTCGGACATCTGCTCGCGGCCCGCGTCGAGTTCCGGCTCGCCCTCGCGGCCACGGCGGCCGCGATCGGCAACCGCGTCGCCGCGGCGGCGCTCGAGGATGCGCGCGCCGCCCTCGAACGCGGCGAGGGGCCGGGCGCGGCGCTCGCCAACGGCGGCATCCTGCCGGAATTCGCGCTCGAGTTGATCCGGATCGGCGAGGAGACGGGCGACCTGCCGGGGATGCTGCGGCGCGGCGCCGATCTCGCGCGCCGCGAGGCCGAGGCCACGACCGCCCTGGTGCTGGGCCTCGTCACACCGGTCAGCATCCTTGCCCTGGGCCTCGCGATCGGCGCCATCATCTGGGGGGTTTTCGGATCCGTGCTGGAGGTCTACGACATCGCGTCATGAACCGCCCGTCCGCATCCTTTCCGCCGCGCCGCGCCGCGGGCGCGTCCCAGGCCGGATTCACCCTGGTCGAACTGCTGGTTGTGCTCGCGATCATGGCGATGCTGGCCGGCCTCGTGGCGCCGCGCGTGATGGAGTATTTCGGGCGCGCGAAGGTCGATACCGCGAAGCTGCAGGTCGAGAACATCGCGGCGGCGATGGAACTGCACCGCCTCGATGTCGGTCGCTATCCGTCGGCGCAGGAGGGCCTCCAGGCGCTCGTCGCCCCGAGCGGCGCGGCGCGTTGGCAGGGACCCTATCTCAAGGGCGGCGCGGTGCCGCTGGATCCCTGGGGGCGGCCCTATCGCTACCGGATCCCGGGCACCGAGGGGCGTGCCTTCGACGTCTACTCGGCCGGTCCGTCGGCGGAGGGCGGGGAGGGCGCCCCGGCGCGAGGCGCCATCGTCAACCGTCCGTGAGTGGCGGCGCGCGCGCGCGACGGCGCGGGTTCTCCCTGATCGAGATGCTCGTCGTGCTCGCCCTGCTCGGCGTCGCGGCCATGCTGGCGCTGCCGCGTTTCGGATCTTCGGCGACCGCCGGCGATCTCGCCGCGATCACGCGCCAGGTCCACGACGCCTTGCGCGAGGCCCGCAGCGTCGCCCTCGCCCAGGGGCGCGACGTCGCCGTCGCCATCGATCCCGGTGGTCGTGCGCTGTGGATCGACGGGAAGCGGCGGGTGCTCGGTGGCCGCGCCGCCGCCGACATCCTGGCCTCCGCCGGATCGCCGATCATGTTCCATGCCGTCGGCGGTTCGTCCGGCGGGCGCATCCTGCTGCGCGCCGCGGACAGGCGCAGGGAGATCCTGGTTGAACCGGTCACCGGCCGCATCCGCGACGCGGGTTGACCCCCGCCGGGGGCGGTGCCGCGCCGGGTTCTCGCTGATCGAGATCCTGGTCGCGCTCGCGATCGCGGGCGCCGTGCTCGGCACGGTCGCCGGTACGCTGCGGCGCGGTGGCGAGGCCGCGCTGCGCGCCGGACGGATCGAGGAGGCGCTGCTCGTCGCCCAGGGGCGGCTCGCCGCCGCGGGAACCGAGGAGCCGCTGTCTCCCGGGCGGAGCCAGGGGCTCGCCGCGGAGCGCTATCCCTGGGAGATGACGATCGAATCCGTCGATCTGCCGCTGCCCGTCGCCGGGCCTGCCGCGAAGGTTTTCCGCATCGCGATCGTGGTCACATGGCGCGAGGGCCGCGCCGAGCGTCGTCTGGACCTTGCCACCCATCGCCTCGCCTTGGGGGCACGATGACCGGGACGCGGCGCCGGTGTCGCGCGGTAGCGCGCGGCTTCACCCTGGTCGAACTCCTCGTGGCCATGGCGCTCGCCGGGCTCGTCCTGCTCGCGCTGTTCGGCGGGATGGCGATCGCCGTACGCGGTGTCGCGCAGCTCGCGTCCGGAAGCGAACGGGTCGACGAGCGGCGCCAGCTCGCGCTCTGGCTGCGGCGCGAGATCGAGGTCGCGCTGCCGCCGGATCGCGGTGGTCTGGCGCGGCTGCCCTTCGTGGGCGAGGCCGCGGCGCTGCGTTTCCTGACCATCGACGCCGCAGGCGCGACGGAGGTCTCGCTCGCGCTGGAGGCCGCGCTCGACGGCACGTCCGGTCGGCTGGTGCTGGTGCGGCGCCCTCTTGATGGTGGCCTGCCGGCGCGCGTCGTGCTGGCGCGGGACTTGGCGTCCTTGCGGTTCTCCTACTGGGGACGGCACGCCGAGGCGGAGGGTGCGCGCTGGGCCGACAGCTGGAGCGATCCGCGCGAGGTCCCGGTGCTGGTGCGGGTCGCGATCACGCGGTCCGGCGCTGAGGAGGCGCTGCCGATCGTCGTGCGCCTGCGCGCCGCCGATTCCCGGGCGTCGGCGCCATGACCGGATCCGCGCATCCCCGGGCGGACCGCCAGCGCGGCGCCGTGCTGATCGTCGTGCTGTGGTGTGCGGGCCTCGTGGCGGCGTTGCTGCTCGCGGCCCTGGGTACGGGCCGGACCGACGCGCTGGTCGCGCGCAACGCGGTGGACCAGGCGCGCGCGCAACTCGCCGCCGAGGGCGCGGCGCAGCTGGCCCTCGCGCGGCTGCTGATCCGGCGCGCGGAGGGCCGCCCGAGCGCCAGCGGCGATCCGGAGCCCTGGTCCGATGGCGACATCGCGGGCCGCGTCGCGGTGATCGACGAGAACGGCCGCATCGACATCAACGAGGCGTCGTTCGAGATGCTCGCCGGCCTCGTCCAGGCCGTGGGGCGCGGCGAGGCGGAGGCCTCCGCCCTGGCCTGCGCGATCCTCGGGTTTCGGGGCGCGATCGATTCGCGCTGCGCCGCGGTTTCGTCCATCCAGGCCGGGCAGGTCTTCGCCGCGACGGCGCAGTTGGCGGCGCTGCCCGGCGCGGATCCGGCGCTGGTCGCCGCCCTCGTGCCGCATGTCACGGTGCATTCGGGCGCGTTCGGGATCGATCCCGCCGCCGCGACGCGCGAGGCGCTGCTGGCCGTGCCGGGGCACAGCCCCGGGATCGTCGCGCAATTCCTCCTGCGCCGGGCCGCGCGCGCGCCGCTCGGCGAGGGCGGCTCGGTCTACGATGTGCTGCCGCCCTCGCGCTATCTGACGGCAAGCCCCGGCGTGGTCTTCGTCATCCATGCCGAGGCGGTCGTGCCCGGCGGCGCGGTCTATCGCGTCGAACACGTGGTTCGCCTCGGTGGGGGCGACGACCGGCCGTACCGGACCCTCGCCTGGCGCGCGCAGCCGCCGCCGCGGTTCGCGTCTCAGGCCGCCCGCTGATGCGTGCGGCGCGGCACCTCTGATAGGATCGCATCCGTGAGGCGTCAGGCGGTGCGGCTTCGGCCATGATCGACATGCAGCAAGCGCGACCTTCGGGGACGGAGCGCGGCCGGGCCGCCCCGGCCCCCTTGCGCGCGATCCGGTGGTGGCTCGGCGAACTCGATGGCGCGTGGCGCGATGCGCGCGCACTCCTGGTCCGCGCGCCGCATGGCGCCGACGGGCTTGTGCTCGAGGCCAGCGCCGAGAGCTTCACGATCCATCGCCAGTCGGGCGCGCGGCGATCCACGCTGGGACGCGTGGCGCGTCCGGTCGCCAGCCGCGCGGCGCTTGATCCCGGCCTGCGCGCCACGCTTGCCGCCGCGCGCGGTCGCGCGATCGTCGAACTCGCGGCCGCGGACACGCTGACGCGGCGCCTGCGTCTGCCGGATGCAGGACCGGCCGATCTCGCGCGCATGCTGCGTTTCGAATTGGCGAAGCACCTGCCTTTCCCGATCGAGGAGGCGTGCTGGTATTTCCGTGCCGTCGGCCCCGCGCCGGGCCGCGGCGCCGCGCGCGAGGTCGAGGTGAGCGTGGCGCCGCTCGCCCTCGCGGTGGCGATACGCGACGAACTGGCCGCGCTCGGCATCGCCGCCGACGGTTTCGTCGCCGCCGACCTGCCCGCCGATGCCCGGTCCGGCCTGTCCTTCCTGCCGCCGACGGCGGGAGCGGCGTCCGGTGGTGGATCGGTGGCGCGGATGGTGGCACTGGTCCTCGTGATCGCCGCCGGCGGCGCGAGCCTCGCCTCGCCGCTGCTCGCCGATCGCGCGCGGATGCAGACCCTCGGTGACGAGATCGCGCGGCTCGAACCGGCGGCGAAGCGTGGCCTTGCCGTGCGCGAGCAGGCGCTGCGCGACGGCGAACGCGGCGAGGCCCTGCGCCGGATGCGCCAGGCGCGCCCTGATGCGATCGCGACGCTGGCGCTGCTCACCGCGGCGATCGACGATGCGTCCTGGCTCGTCTCCCTTGCCCTGTCGGGGCCGGAGGTCGTGATCGACGGCCGGTCGCCATCCGCGGCTGCCGTCGCGGCGGCGCTGGAGCGCACCGGGCGTTTCGAGCGCGTCTCGTTCCGCGCGCCGATCGCGCGCGATCCGGCCACGGGGCTCGAGCGTTTCCAGATCGCAGCCATCCTGGCCGAGGCGCGGCCGTGATCCGCGCGGGGAGCATGGTCGCGCGCGTCGCTGCGCTTGGGCTGCTCGCGGGCTTCGCGGCGGCGCTCTGGGCCGGTCCGGTCGCGATCTATCGCGAGGCGCTTGACGCGTCGCACACCCGCGTCGCCCAGGCATCGGCGCTGGCGGCGCGCTATCGTCTCCTGGCCGCGGGGCCGCCCGATGGCGCGGTGCCGCGCGCGGCGTCCGGCCTTCTGCTTGCCGACCTGCCGGCCGCGCAGTCCTTCGCGGCGCTCAGCGAGACCATCAAGCAGGCCGCGGATGCGGCCGGTCTTGCGGTGCAGGGGCTGCAAGGCCTGGGCGAGGAGAGCGTCCTCGGCCTGCAGCGCAGCGGGGTGCGCGTGCGCGGCACGGCCACGCTCGCCGGGCTGGCGCGGTTCCTGGCGACGGTGGAGGGCGGCATGCCGCTCCTGATCGTCGACGGGTTGCGCGTCCAGTCGCGCCAGGGGACCGGCGCCACACAGGAGGAGCGACTGGAGATCCAGATGGACATCGTCGGCTTCCGGGAGCCGACATGAACGGCGCGGCATCCACCGGCGCTCTTTTCGTCATCGCGGCCCTGCTCGTCGGGGCGGCGGCGTGGCCATGGCTGGCGACCGAAACTCCGGTCGCGATCGCCGCGGCGCCTGGCGCCGCCGCGCCGGTCGCGCTGCCCGCCGTCGATCCGCAGGCTCTCGCGACCGTGCTGGAGCGCCCGCTGTTTTCCGCCGGTCGCCGTCCGGCTGCGGCCGAGGGGGGGGCGCCCGCCGCCGCGCCGCGGTCCGCGCTGCGTGTCGAGGGCGTGGTCGACGCGGGCGGCAGGCGCCGGGCCATTCTCCGGCGCGAAGGGAGCGCCGCCAGCCTGCACCTTGCCGAGGGCGACACGGTCGATGGATGGGTCGTGCGCGCGATCTCGCCGGACAGGGTCGTGCTCGTCTCGCCGGCCGGAGAACTCGTCCTGCCGGCGCGCTGACGGCGCTGTCACTCCGCCGCGTGGGCGGGCGACGCGCCCGGCGCGTCGTCGCGGCGCGGCCGACGCACGGGCAGCGCGACGCGCCAGCGGCGGTCGGCGAGGCCGGTCAGTCCGCCGATCGCCATCAGGCCGGCACCGATCCAGATCCAGGGGACCAGCGGCTTCCAATAGGCGCGTACAACCCAGCTTCCGGACGGATCCGGATCGCCCAGCGCGACATAGACGTCCGACAGAAGGTTGGTGCGGATCGCGGTGTGGCTGGTGACGCGGCGCTGCACCGTGAACAGGCGCCGCTCCGGATGAAGCGTCGCGATCGTCGTTCCGTCGCGCGACAGCGTGATCGTGGCACGGTCCGCGAGGTAGTTCTCGCCGGTGCGCTTGTCGACGGCCTCGAGCTTCAGCGCGTAGCCACCGATCTCCACCGTGTCGCCCGGGCGCATGGCCTGGATCCGCTCGACCTCCCAGGCCGAGGCGGCGATGCCGAAGGTCGTGATCGCGACACCCAGATGCGCGAGCGCCATGCCATGGGCCGCCAGCGGCCGGTGGCGGGCGCGGCGCAGGCTCTCGGCCAGCGGCGCGCGGAAGAGATGGATGCGGTCCGCCCATTCGACCAGCACGCCGACGGCGAGCCAGCAGGCGAGGCCAAGCCCGCCGATGGCGAGAAGAGGACCACCGCCGGTGGCGTAGAGGGCGACGCCCATCAGGACGATCGCTGCCGCGAAGGCGAGCCACAGGCGTTGCAGGGCCCCCAGCGCATCGCCGCGCTTCCAGCCGAGGAACGGACCGACCGCAAGCGCAAGCAGCAGCGGAACCATCAGCGGCGAGAACGTGGCGTTGAAGAAGGGCGGTCCGACCGAGATCTTGCCGCCGCCCATCACGTCGACGATCAGCGGGTAGATGGTGCCGATGAAGACGGTCGCCGTGGCGGTCGAGAGCAGGAGGTTGTTGAGGACAATGGCGCCCTCGCGCGAGACCGGCGCGAAGATCCCGCCGCCGCGCAGCGACGGCGCGCGCAGAGCGTAGAGCGTGAACGAGCCGCCGATCGCGGCCCCGAGCAGCAGCAGGATGAAGCTTCCGCGCGCGGGATCGACGGCGAAGGCATGGACCGAGGTGAGGACGCCGGAGCGGACCAGGAACGTACCCACCAGGGACAGGCTGAAGGCGACGAGGGCCAGCAGGACCGTCCAGGTCTTCAGCGCCTCGCGCTTCTCCACCACGATCACGGAATGCATCAGCGCCGTGCCGACCAACCAGGGCATGAAGCTGGCGTTCTCGACCGGATCCCAGAACCACCAGCCGCCCCAGCCCAACGTGTAGTAGGCCCACCAACTGCCGGTGGCGATGCCGATGGTCAGCGGGATCCAGGCGGCAAGCGACCAGGCGCGGACCCAGCGCGCCCAGAGCGCGTCGACACGCCCTTCGAGCAGCGCGGCGACCGCGAAGGCGAAGGTGATCGAGTAGCCGACATAGCCGAGATAGAGGAAGGGCGGATGGAAGGCGAGGCCCGGATCCTGCAGGATCGGGTTGAGGCCGCGCCCGTCCGCGGGCACGGGGAAGACGCGCAGGAACGGGTTCGACGTGGCGAGGATGAAGATCCCGAAGCCGGTGGCCACCATGCCCTGGATCGCGAGCACCCGCGCGCGCAACGTCTGCGGCAGTTCCGCGCCGAACACCGCGACGGCCCCGCCGAACAGCGCGAGGATGAGGATCCAGAGCAGCATCGAGCCCTCATGGTTCCCCCAGACGCCGGTGATCTTGTAGAGCATCGGCTTCGTGCTGTGGCTGTTCTCGGCGACGTTCGCGAGCGAGAAATCCGAGGTCGCGTAGGCGTGGACGAGGGCGAGGAAGCTGAAGGCGACGAACCCCGCCTGGAGCAGGGCGGAGGGTTGTCCCACCGCCATCAGGTTGGGGTCGCCGCGCTGCGCCCCCCAGAGCGGGACCACCGCCTGGACCAAGGCGAGCATGGTCGCGAGGATAAGCGCGAAATGTCCGAGTTCGGCGAGCATGCCTTATCGTATCAGCGTCGCGTTGCAGCCGGCACGAAATCACCCGGCCGACCCGTGGGGGAGACCGCGTAGGGCTTGCCGTCGCGGTCGATATAAAGGCGGCGCTGTTCCTCCAGGGTGAAGGGGCGGGATCCGATGCGCCCGAACACCGCCACCTGACCGCCGCTCTCGTCGACGCCGCGGTCGCGTTCCAGCCCCCGCGACAGCGACAGCGCGGGCGTGCGCGTCTTGCGCCAAGCCACCAACTCGGGCTTGGGCTCGGGCGAGAAGCCGTAGAAATTCGGCTGGCTGTCCGGCGAGGTCAGTTGCACGACCTTGAGCCCGTTGGCGCCATCCGCCACATAGGCGAAGGCCGAGGCGTTGGTCGCGCCGATCACCACGTCGCGCGCGTCGTTGAGGCGCCCGCCATCGGTGAAGCGCTGGTGGACGCGCGGATGCTCGGGGCGCTCGACGTCGACGATCACGAGGCCCTCGCGGCCAGCCGCCACGTAGGCATAGGTGCGGGCGACCATCATGCGGTGCGCGTCGGCCATCGGGAGATGCGCCGAGGGCACCGGGCGCGGCGTCGCCGGCGCGGTGACGTCGATCACGTGCATGCCCTTCGTGTCGAGCGCGAAGAGGTAGCGGAACTGGATGGCGGTCGACCGCAGATCCGCGAAGGGCAGCGTCGCGAGGACCTTCGGCTCCAGCGGCTTGTCCATGTCGAGGACGACCAGCCCGGCGCGTGCCGCGATATAGAAATACCGGCCGGCGATGGTCAGGTGACGGGCCCCGTCGAGGATGCCGCCCGCGTTCCAGGTCAAGGCGCGGCGCAGGAAGTTGTTGCGCGGCTCCCCGTCGGCCAGCGTGTTGACGTCGGTCAGGATCAGGCCTTCCACGGAATCCGTGATGAAGGCGTAGTCGTAGATCGGGTGGAAGGGCTGCTCCTGGTTGAGCTCCTGCATCTTCGGATCGGCGCCGCGCGCCGGATGGATCGGCTGCGTCGTCGGTAGCACGACGCAGGTCGCGTCGCGCGAGGCGATATGCGTGTCGTGACCGAGCGCCGCGAAGGGCGCGGAGATGATCCGTTGCGATACGCCCTTGTTGGCGATGCTGGCGACGTCGTAGACGCGCATGCCGCTCGACCCTTCGGCGACGAAGAGATATTCGCCGCGCAGCTGCAGGCATCCGACCTGCGCCGCGGTGCCGCGCGTATCGGTCTCGGCCAGGGCGCGGCCGCGCGCGAGATGCTCGCCGTACCATTTCGGATAGGCATAGCGGTGCAGGTAGCTGCCGATGACCGCCTGCGGCTCGTCCCATTCGGTGACGCGCACGGCCTCGAAGCTGCGCTCGCCGCCGACCCAGGCGTTGAGCCCGACCATGTTGACGTAGTTGGTCCCGTGCAGGAGCAGCTGCGCCATGATCGCGTTGTTGTCGTTGGCTTCGGAGATGTGGCAGTCGGCGCAGCCCTTGGTTTCCGTCAGACGCTCGGTATGCGGATAATGCGGCGCGAAGGCCTGGCTCGAATAGCCGGCCGCGGAGATCGGTGGCTGTTGCGCGTAGATCCGCTCGCGGTTGATGTTGGTCGAGGACAGGACCAGGGCCGAAGTCGAGCGGATCGGCGCGATGATGTTGCCCTTGATCGTGCCGTGCCGGCCGAGTTGGAACATGTCGTCGCGCGCGACCTGCGGATTGTAGGTGGCGTAGTTGCGCGTCTCGCCGCCCTCGTAGTGATGGCGCTCGGTCTTGAAATTCGCCTCGATCGGAAGATGGCAGCCGCCGCAGCTCGTCGTCCAGGAGAGGTGGCAGGTGTAGCAGGCCAGTTCTTCGTCCTTGTGGGCGAGATCCGCCGCCGGGATGCCGGGACCCCATTTCATGGAGCCGTCGTTGCTCATCAGCTTGGCGCGCGCGGATTTCGCGTTGTACTTGGCGTTCGCCGGATCGACGCTGTCCTTGACCAGCGACACCTCCCATTCGAGGTCCGGATACAGCGACGACCGCTGGAAGAGCTTGCCGTCGATCCACTCGAAGCGGGGGCGGCCGAAGCTCGTGCGCATGAGCGACAGGTCGGTGCCGCCGGGCCGCGCCGCGGGACCGGAGGTCCGCAGGCTCGGATAGGCTTTCGACGTGCCATGGCAATCGGCGCAGCCGATCTCGATCGCCGCGGCGACCTCGCCATAGATGTGGCCGTTGCCGTGGCTGTCCTGGGCGAAATGGCAGTCGACGCAGTGCATGCCGGCATCGACATGGATCGACGACATGTGGACCGCCTTCTTGAACTTCTCGGGGTCCTCCGGCGGGATCACGTTGTCGGCGGCGTCGAGCAGGTTGCCCTTGCGGTCGCGCTTGTAGATGGCGCGGAAATTCCAGCCATGGCCGTGGTAATCGGCGAACTGCGTGTCCTTCAAGTCGGGATTGAGGGCGCTGACCTCGCGCAGGAAGGCCGGATCCGCCCAATTGCCGCGGACTGACGCGCCCTCGGGGTTGCGCCGCAGGGTCTTGGCGATTTCTTCGTCGGTCGGGAATTTCTGCTCGGCCGGAAACATCTTCGGGGCGTCCGGCTCGTAGTCGTACATGGTGTAGCCGAGCATGCTGTTGAGGAAGATGTTCGGCTGGTGCATGTGGCAGATCATGCACTGGCTGGTCGGGATCGCTTTCGTGAACTCGTGCTTGAGCGGGTGGCCGGAGCGGTCATGCGGGATCGTCGGGTCGACCGTCTTTGACGTGCCGCGATTGCCGAAGCGGGCGTAGGGGCCCGAATGCTTCACGTCGCGGTCGTTGGCGTAGACGACGTGGCACGACGCGCAGCCCGAGCTGCGATAGTCGCCCGGCTGGTCGTTGGTGCCGAGGAACCACATGAACGGGTCGTTCAGGCGCGTCTTGGTGATGTTGAGTACGGGGATCGCAACACGCAGACCGGTCGCGGGGCCGCGATTCGATTGCTTGAGATCGGGGCGTCCCGGCTCCTCCAGGCGCTGGATCTGGCCGGTCACGTTGGGCAGGCCGATTTCCGGGAACTGGGTCAGGATGTTGCGCCCGCCGCGCTCGAAGACGCGGAACACGTCGGCCGGCGGCGTCACTTCCCAGGCCGGGAGCGGATAGAGTTCTGGCAGCAATCCGCGGCTGCGGGTCAGTTCGGGGCTGGGCTTAACCGGGGCCACCAGCTTCGCGGGCTGTCCGTCGCGCGTGTAGCCCTCGCCAAGGAGGTAGTTTTTGAACGGCAGGATTCCGTTGTTGTAGGACGCGCCGCCCCAGAGCATGGCGCCGGTCGCCATCAGGCTGCGCTCGGCGGCCTGGATGACCGTGAGATGGCACGCGCCGCAGGCCTCGCGCGCGACGCGGTAGTCGCTGGGGTTCACGAAGCGGATGTAGTCGGGCGATTCCTTGTTCAGCAGCGTGTAGCTGCGGATGGGGTTGGCGCTGCCCGAGGCGGTCCAGAATTCGGGCAGGCGCGGCTGGACATGCGCCTTCGCCATCGCGGCGCCATAGGCGGGGCCGTCCTTGCTGCTTCCGGCGGGACGCATGACGCCCGCGTCACCCCCATGACAATCCGCGCAGCCGAGGACGACGGCGGGATTGCTGTGCATGTTCGCGGAATCGGATTTCTCGTGGCAGGTGAGGCATCCGGCGCTCTTTTCCGCCGCGCGGTCGGGATGCTGCCGATCGGGAGCCGGCGGGAAGAGCGGTGCCGAGGCGACGCGCGGGCCAGGGCCATCGGCCGCCCAGCTCGACGGAACCGCGAAGACGATCAGGAGGAGCGCGAGGAGGAGAAGGCGCATCGTCAGAAGGTCAGCACGAGGTTGCCGAGGACGGAATAGAGGAGCTTTCCGTCGGACTGGGTGCCGTTCCCGGACGTGTCATAAAGCGCCTCCAGCCCCTTGCCCGGCACCAGGATGGCGCCGGACAGCCGCGCCACCACGTTCTGCGTGAAATAGGGACGGTAGATCAGCGCCGCCGAGACTTCCCAGCCGATGGCGGTGTCGATCTTGCCCTGGTTGCGCAGATATTCCAGCGACGACGTGTCGACGAAGCTCAGCCGGTTGAGGTTGGTCGACAGCCGCAGTTCCGGCAGCAGGTCCATGTCCGTCCCGACGCCGAGCAGATTGAGCCCGGGATTGACGAAATTCGACTGGCCTTCGTCCTTCGACGACCGCAGCGCGGGCAGCAATCCGTTGCGCGGCGAGAGCGTGACGCCGCCGCCGCCGATCAGCGGCATGGCCTGCCGGATCCAGTAGCTTGTGTCCGCGCCGGCGAAGACCGGGTTCTCGAAGATCGCATCGAAGCCTGTGGCCACGCGGTCGCGCGGGTTGCGATCGCCGCTGGCATGCAGCCCGGACAGGCGCACGCGCAGCCAGTCGAAATCCATCGACGCCTCGGCTGCGCCGAAATAGGCGCGGATGTCCTGGGGCTTGTTGTTGCCGGCGAACTGGTTCCGCTCGTCGCGGCCCAGCGCGTAGTAGATCGAGGAGGTCAGGTTGATCCGGCCGAAATGCCCGTCGCCGTTGAAGCCGAAATAATTGACGATGTAATCGCGCCCGCGCTGGTCGCCGATGGTCGCCGGCCGCACCAGGAAGCCGTTCTGGTCGTAGTGCTGGGTGTCGCCCTCGTTGTTGCGGTTGAGGACGTAGGTGATCTGCGATGTGTGACCGAGCACGGGCAGATCCTGGCCGTAGAGGTTCAAGATCGCGATGTCGTCGTTGCGCAGCGGCGCCGAGATGTCGTTGAGGCCGCTGTTGGTCTCTTTCTCGATGCGACGGAAATAGGCGGCATTGTACTGGAACCGGTTGTTGTAGCGGTTGCCGAAGAGCCGCACGCCGAGCTGGTTGTCCTGGAACAGGAAGCCGCGGAAATCGGTCGAGAAGGGCTGGATCCCGACCCGCAGCGAGTCGAAATCGTAGCGGTCGGAGACGTTGCGCAGGTGGTAGTCGACGAAGGCTTCCTGAAGCCCGGTGAACCCGTCGGTACGCTGGGTTCCACGCCCGGGATCCGCGAACAGGGCGCCGACCTCTTCCGCCTTGACCCGGTTGTAGTTGACGACCGGCGTCAGCCGGATCTCGAAATCGGGCGGCTTGAAGGCCGTGTTGCCCTTGATGAGCGCCACGCTGGCGATGACGCTCTGGCTGAACACGGTCTGGGTGTAGCGGCCGAAGGTGTTGTTGGCGCCGGGCGTGGCGGTGCCCTGGTTGCCGACGGGGATGGGGACGCGGCGCGGCTCGAAGATCGTATCCGAGATCGCCGTGAGACTGACGAACCAGTCCTCTCCGAAGACCGGCTTGTCGCCCTTGATCGTGTTCGTGTTGTAGGGGTCGTAGAGTTTCTCCGGACCGAGCAGCGTGTCGAGCAGGCGCCAGCGGTCGGGGATGGGAAGGAATTCGCGCGGCAGCACCGGCGCGGGCGGCGGGACGGCGTTGGGATCCGTGACCGGCTCGACCCGATCCTGTGCCGCGGGTCTGGGGGCGGGCGCCTGAGCCGGACGACGGCGCGGATCCTCGCTCGCCTGGGCGAGTTCGCTGCCTTGCACCGGCGGCGCGGGCGGCGGCGGTGGCGGCGGCCAGGACCGAGCCAGCGCCGGAAGGCTCAGGCCGACAAGGAGCGCCGCGGCGGTGGCCGGGATCGGTTTCATGGCAGGCATGGGCTCTGTTCCAGGGAATCCAGGAAGGGAGCGAAGGGGCAATTCACATAGCGCAGCCGCGTGCCCTGGGGCTCCAGCGTGTCGGCGCGCAGCGGCGCCTGGTTGAGCGTGCCGCCGGCATTCTGGATCGCCAGATAGGCGATCATGTCGTCCTGGTCGATGCCGTCGCCGGAGACGCCGACCGCGCCGACCAGCGTCGCGCCGCGATAGACCGGCACGCCGCCGGCGAAGATCTGCAGCCCGTTGGCGAGGCGCGTGCGGCCATCCGAGGCGACCGCGAGCCCAGCCGCACCGGGTCCGGCGCAGCCGGAGGCGGGCGGAGCGTTGCCTCCGAGCAGGGCCACGATGTTGCCTGCGACGAGATCGAGTTGGAACCCCGTCGCGAAGGGGCTCCAGGTCGCGAAGGGACGGCTGAGCGGACCGCTGGGACCGGCATTGATGCCGTCCGGATAGAAGGGGCGCGCGATGTTGCCGATCGCACGCGTCGTGAAGGCGATCCCGTCGGCGAGGGCGCCCGCGCCGAGGAAGGCGCGCGTGTCGGTCACGGTGGTCGCGAAGCCGCCGCCGAGCGCGGTGAGCTCGGCGCCGGTCTGCGGGCGCGACAGGAAGGCCGCGGAGCGCGCCTTCTGCACCGCGACATCCGTGCCGAAGACCGGCGCGTCGGGCGTGCGGGCGAGGGCAAGGACGTTGCCGTCGGCGTCGACGACGCTGACCGTCACCTGCGCGAAGCTGTCGGTCGGCTTGCGGATCTGGGCGCGCGCCCGGAACGCCGTCTCCAGGCCGCGCTGGACGAGCAGCCTGGCCTCGTTGGCGGTAAGCCCCGCGCCGCCGGCCGGGGCGAGCCCGGCGCGCGGCGCGAAACGGTTCGCCCCCGTCCCATCGTCCAGGACGAAGGCATTCAGGCCCGGATAGGTCGTGCCATTGTCCGGCCGGATCCCGGACGCGATCGTCCCGTATTCCTGGCCGGCGCGGACCGTGCCGTCGAAATAGCCGGTGACCGCAACGGCCGCGAAGGCGCCGGGTGCGGCGACAGCGGCGGCGAGCGCATCGCTGTCGACATAGCGCAGGGACCGCCCGACCACCGTGATGTTGTCGGCGCGGATGGAGCCGGCGGGCCGGAAACCGGACGTTCCGGCGATCGCGATCAGCTCGTCGGTGTCGGTATCGAAGTCGAAGATGTTGCGGTCGAGCGTGTAGACCCCGTCGGCGACGATGCCGATCCCGCCCACCGGGGTGCCGTTCTTGTACAGCGGCAATCCGCCGGGATCGGCGGCGAGACCGAGCGGCGAGCGCATCGGCCCCGCGCCCGGCGTCGCGCGCACGACGTCGGAACAGGGCAACTGGCTGAACTGCACGCCGAAGAGCGGCCCGCCCATCTGGTTGAGTTCGCCGGGCAGGAAGTTTTCCTGCACGATCTGGCTGGCCGTGCGCGTCGAGAAGGCATTGCCGCCGGAGGACAGATAGGCACCCGTGATCGCCTTCGCGATCGCGGCGAGTTCGCCCGGAACGTCCGCGTCCTCGAGGCCAGCCCCGGTGATGCCGCGCTGCGATGTCACCCGCGCCGTCGCCGGCGCGCCCGCCATGCGTGTGACGGCGAGGACGTTGCCGACCCGGTCGACGACCGCGATCGTGGCGGGTCGGTTGCGCGCAGTCGCTTCGTTCATCGCCTGCAGCACGATCGTGTTGACGTTGGCGACGGTAAGGAAGGGTGCCGGATCGTTGCTGCTGGCCGGCACGGAATCGGGCGATCCGCCGCCGCCGCCGCCGCAGGATGGCGCGCCAAGGAACAGCGCCGCCAGGAGGCAGAGCGCCGGCGGCAGCATGCGCCTGCTGGCGCGCGATCCGGTTGGCGTGGACAAGGTCTAGCGCTCCTGTCGGATCTTGGTCATCGGTGCCGTCCCGTGGATGTGGAACCCGTGGCAGGATGTGCAGTCGCTGGGGACTTTGAGGGTCGCGTTGGCGGCGCCATGGCAGGCGACGCAGGTGCCGAGATCGGGTATCAGCACGTCGCTGCTGCTGGTCGACTGCTCGGCCTTGTGGCACTCGCCGCAGCCCATTGTAAAGTGCTGACCGTGGTCGAAGCGCGTCTTGGGAAGATGGCTGTCGAGCACGATGACGGGTTCGATCGAGACCGTCGCACCTTTGCGCGTGGCGATATGACACGAGGCGCAGCCGCGCCGCGGATCGAAGACGAGGTCGACGGCGGCGTCGACGCGCTGCTGGACCCAGGCACGCAGTTCCAGGCGCTCCGCCTCGGTCACGGGCTGACCGACCCGCAGGCGCGGCAGGCCCGCGGCGATCTCGGCGTCGCCGCCCTCGAGCGCGATGCGCGCATAGGCGTCGCGCAGATAGGCGTGCACGGCCTCGGGGTCGCCATGCGGAACCGTGCGCTCGGGCGCCTTCGGGTCGAATTTCAGCGTGTGGCACCAGCCGCAATCGGTTTCGAAGCGCGTCGGCATGAAGCCCTGGCGACCGGCATCCGGGGCATGGCAGCTGGCGCAGTCGAGCTTGACCAGCCCTTTGGGCGACAGCACGCCACCCGTCTTGAGATGCGCGTCATGCGGGAATTTGAGCGTCGCGAGGTTCTTCGGCGGGGTCGGGCCGCTCAGGTCGACGCGTTCGAGGACCGGCCCCGTCGTGTCCTTCACGACGGTGACGCGGAAGGGCGGGTGGCCATCCGGGAAGCCGGTGACCGCGCGCAGATGGCTTCCCGCCATGCGTCCGTCGCCACCCGTATGGCAGTCTGTGCACAGACGGTCGTCGCGCAGGATCGACGCCTGGGCGCCGCGATGCTCGGTGTGGCAGTCGCCGCAGCCGGCATTGTCCAGCCCCGCCTTGCGCACCGCGTCGCCGATCGCATGGCCGGGCAGTCCGGTATGGCATGCCGCGCAGGCCGAATCCGGCACCGAGGCGAAGGCCCGCTGGTGGCAGGCGCCGCAATCGGCGGCGAAGTGCTTATGGGCGTCGGAGATCTCGCCGACGGTCCAGCTGAGATCGGCGACGCGGGTCCAGCCTGGCTTCGGCACCGCATGGTCCGCACGTTGCGGGCCCCAGCCGAGGAAGCTTCCGACTGGAATGGCGAGGCCGAAAACGACCAGGAGCAGGAACAGCATCCAGGACGGCAGGCGTTTGCCCAGCCGGGTCCGCTCCAGCCCGATGCGGCTGGTCTTGCGCAGCCGGGCGAGATCGTCGCCCGGCGGATCGACCAACTCGATCGCGATCGCGGCGTCGTATCCCGCGCCTGGCGTATCGAGCGTCAGCTTGTAGGGGCCGATCCGGATCTCGTCGCCGGACACGACGAGGGCATTGGTCGTGGACTTGCCGTTGACGCGCACGTCGCCCGGCGCGGTCGCGCGCAGCCGCATGCCGCCGGCGTCCGGCGACAGCTCGGCGGCGATCAGCGCGACGCGCAGGTCGGGCAGGCCGACCTCGTTGCCGGGGCCGCGCCCGAGATGCAGGACCGGCGCATCGGCTTCCGCCGTCCGCCGCGCGGGAGCGCCGCGTTCGCGCCGGGTGATGTAGCCGAGTTCAGCGCGCATCGGTTCCCGCCCCCCGCCGCACCGTCAGAAGTAGAAGAAGACGGCGACGACATGCGCCGTCAGGGCCGCCAGCAGGGCGAAGGACAGCGGCACGTGCAGATAGAGCCAGATGTCCATAAGCGCCTTGTAGCGGAGGTCGCGGCTGATCACGTCGAGATACTCCAGCCGCTCGCCGAGCAGGCCAAGGACGCGCTGCGCCTGTGCGCGCTGCTCGGGCACCGCGTCGGCGGCCGTGATGCGCCGCAGGGCGAGGCGCGTCGCGCAGTTCGGGCGCGTGCCGGAGAGCTGGCGCCATGCCGAGCCGCCGATCGCTACCTGGTTCATCGCCGCGAGGACGAGGCCCGCCTGCCGGTCGTCGAGACCAAGGGCGGCCTGACGCATGTCACCGTCGAGCGCGGCGATCTTCGCCATCAGATCGGACACCGTCGCGCCATGGCGGTTGCGGGTCATCTGCTCCGGCACCGCGGCATAGACGATCATGCCGAAGGCGCCGCTCGCGATCACCGCCATCATCAGCGCATAGGCGAGGGTGTGGATGTTGAGGCCGAACTCGAAGCCGGTATGCAGCGTCGCCACGACGATCAGCGCGAGGCCGAGATAGACATGCGCCGACAGCCAGCCCTGCAGGCGTCCGATGCGGCCGTAGGAGCGCTTGCGCATCCCGAACCACATCAACCAGAGGATCAGCGCGGCGCCGATCGTCCCCAGCGTGTACCCGAGCCAGGTGCCGCCGTTGGGCGCGGTGAGCGGGCGATGCAGTGCGTAGGCCAGGATGGTCGCGAGGCACAGCCAGATGCCCCATTTCAGGAAGCGGAACCCGCGATAGGCCAGGAAGGACTGGTGGATCTCGCCCGGGGGGATCCGCTTGCCGGCCGCGGCGGCGCCCGGCTTGGCCGTCGCGGCGCTCACGAGGCACCTCCGCGACGGATCATGGCGACGTATTCCTCTGGCCGCACGCGGATCGCCGCGCCGGTCGGACATGCACGCACGCAGGCCGCGCCACCTTCGATGCCATGGCACATGTCGCACTTCACCGCTTTCTTGCGGCTGGACTCGCCGCCATGGTGCTTCTTCGCCGCCTTGTTCTCTCCGGGGCCCGGGCCGCGGCCGAAGAACAGCCAGCTCAGCAGGCCGGGCTTTTCTTCCGCCGGAGCGGCCATCTTGATCACGCCATAGGGGCAGTTGCGCTCGCAATTGCCGCAGCCGATGCAGGTGTCGGCGATCGTCACCTCGCCGCTGGGCGCGCGCTTGATCGCGTCGGGCGGGCATTCCTTCATGCAACTCGGATGCTCGCAGTGGCGGCATGAGGTCGGCACGTGGATCGAGGCGAAGGTGGCCCCGGCCTCGCGATCCAGCCGCGAGATCCGGTCATGCGTCTCGGCGCAGGCCTTCTCGCAATTGTCGCAGCGGATGCACAGCGTCTCGTCGATCAGCAGCACGTCGGTGGCTTCGCCGAGGCCCTCGCGCATGAGGAAGTTGACGAGGGCACCGCTTTCGCTGTCGGCGGTCTGATGCGCGCTGCTGCGCACGCGCTCGCTGAATTTTTCCTCCACCCGGCGCCGCAATTCGGGGGCCGCGTCCAGCAGGTCTCGCACCGCGGCCGCAGGCAGCTTGATCACCTGGGTGGCCACGGCGGCCTTGACCGATGCCGTGCGCGGCGCGTTGCGCAGCAGGGCCATCTCGCCGACATAGTTGCCCGCCGCGAGATAGGTGAGGACGACTTCCTGACCGCCGACCATGCGGGAGACCAGCACCGATCCCGAGCGGATCAGGTACATCGCGTCGTCGGTGGCACCTTCCTGGATCAGGATCTCGCCGGCCTTGAGCGAGACGATCTCCGCCTCGCGGATCACCGGCGCCAGGATGGCGCTGTCGAGATCCTGGCCGAGATAGCTCTTCACCACGCGCACGATCGCGACCTCGTCGATCGCGCGCGCCACGCTCGGCACCGAGCGCTGCAGTCGCAGCATGGTGTTGCGCGGCACCTCGAGCAGCAGCGCGCCATCGCGCGCGATCACCGTCGCGCCGCGACGGCGGCCCGAGAGGAGGCCGATCTCGCCGAAGAATTCGCCGCCGCGCAGCACCGGGTTTGCTGGCGCGCCGGCCTCGCCGATCAGAACCTCCACGCTGCCGTCGACGATGGCGTAGAAGCTGTTGGTGTAGTCGTTGCGCTCGAAGATCTTCTGTCCTGGCGCGGCCAGATGGACCTCCGATGTCAGGAGGAATTCGCGGATCTGCAGCGGCGAGAGTTCCGCGAAGACCGGCACCTGCTCGCGGATCGTCGCGATGAACGGGCTGACCGCGAGGCCGGGTTGCGCGGCGTCGAGCTTGGCCTGGATCAGCGGTTCGTCGGCCGGCGCCACCGGGTTGCCGAGGATGTACTCGACGACCTCGTAGCCCTGGTTCATGCATTGCTTGATCAGCGGATAGCCGGCCAGCGCGCCGATGATGTAGAGGCCGGGCACATTGGATTCGTAATGGTCGCTGACGACCGGGAAGGCCGACGGGCTGTCGCTTCCGAACACGATGCCGCAGGATTCGACGAATTTGCGCGGCGGCAAGGCGCCGAGCCGCGCGATGACGCGGTCGCACCGGATTCGTGTCTCGCCATCCGCCGTGTCGACGGTCATCCAGCCTGGTTCGAGGCGCTTGGGCGCGGTGCGGACCATCGCCTGCATACGGCCGTCGGCGATCGCCGTCTGGAGGAGCTGGACGTTGGCCGGTTTGGCGTTGGGATACTCTGCACCGCGGTTGAGGATCGTCACCGTGTTGGCGTTGGACAGGACGAGGGCGTTCTCGATGCCGGCGTCGCCGGTGCCGACGACCACGATATGCTCGTCCTGGAATTCGTCGGGATCGTCCAACTGGTACTGGACGGACGGCAACTCGGCCCCGGGCACCGTGAGCTTGCGCAGATTGCCCTGGAGACCGATCGCGAGCACGACCGCGCGCGCGCGCACGACGCTGCGATCGGCGAGGGTGAGGCGGAAATCGCCGCGTTCGCCCTTGATGCCGACGACCTCCGCGTTGAGCCGCACGTTGCATCCTGCCGCCTCGACGCCGCGATCCCAGGTCTCCAGCACGGTCTCGCGCGAACCCTCGGCGAAGCCGACATCGGCGCGCAGCGGCAGGATGTCCGGCGTCGCCATGACGTGCTTGCGCCGCTGGTACTTGTAGATCGTGTCCGACAGGTGCCCGGTGCGCTCGAGCAAAACGTGGCTGACGCCGCGCGCGGCGGCCCTGGTGACCGCGGCGATCCCGCCCGGCCCCGAGCCGACAATGGCAATTTCGAAGATGTCGTCGCCGCTCATCGCTGCCTCCACGCATCCCCTGCCGCCAGCCATCCCTGCCGCCAGCCATCCCTGCCGCCAGCCATCCCTGCCGCCAGCACGATTTACGCCCGCCCGCGGGCCTCACGCGCCGTCCATCTCTGGCCGCGCGCGCGGGATCGTCGGCCCATGTGCCGGCATGTCGCAGGCAACAGGTTATTGCGTGTGGCGATTCCGGAAAAGGATTTAGCGAACTTGCCCGGTGTCCTGCATTCGACCGACATTGGCGGCTGCCATGCATCCAGCACGCCGGAGCCCGCCAATGACCAACTGCTTCTGTCCCACCCGGCTTGCCTGGACCATGATCCGGGGCCCGGACATCCGGAATCGCCGGCCCGCCTGCGCGCCGTACTCGCGGCCCTCTCCGCGCCGGGCTTCGCGGGGCTCGCCCGCGCCGAGGCGCCGCGCGCCGGGATTGATCTGCTCGAACTTGCCCATCCGCGTCGCCATGCCGAGGCGCTGCTGGCGGCGGTTCCGGCCTCCGGTCACGCGCGGGTCGATGCCGACACGGTGGTGAGCCCGGGGTCCGGCGAGGCGGCGCTGCGCGCCGTGGGCGCCGTCGTGGCCGCCGTCGACGCGGTGATGGCGGGGACCGCCCGCAATGCCTTCTGCGCCGTTCGCCCGCCCGGTCACCACGCCGAGGCCGGTACCGCCATGGGCTTCTGCCTGTTCAACGCGGTCGCGATCGGCGCGCTGCACGCGCGGCGCGCCCATGGGGTGAGGCGGGTGGCGGTGGTCGATTTCGACGTGCATCACGGCAACGGCACCCAGGCGATCCTGGAGGGCGATCCCGGCTTCTTTTTCGCCTCGACCCATCAGATGCCTCTTTACCCGGGCACCGGCGACCCGGCCGAGCGTGGCGTGGCGAAGAACGTGCTCAACGTGGCATTGCGACCGCACGCGGATGGCGATGCGTTCCGACGCGCCATGACCGAGCGGGTGCTGCCGGCGCTCGATGGCTTCGCGCCGGAACTGATCCTGGTGTCGGCCGGCTTCGACGCCCATCACCGTGACCCGCTCGCCGCGATCGATCTCGAGACCGAGGATTACGGCTGGGCGACGACCGCGATCGCCGAGGTCGCGGCGCGGCACGCAGGCGGGCGGCTGGTCTCATCCCTCGAGGGCGGGTACGACCTCGTCGCCCTTGGCGAGTCGGCCGCGGCCCATGTCACGGCGCTGATGGCGGCTTGACGCGCTCGCGCCGCGCCTCGCGATGGATGATGAACAGGCCTGAGGCGATGACGATCGCGCCGCCGATCGCCGCGTCACGGGTCGGCGTCTCGCTCCAGATCAGCCAGGCGAGCAGGGCCGTCACGATCAGCGAGAAATACTCGAAGGGCATCACGATCGCGGGCGGGGCATATTGAAAGGCACGGGTGAGGGCGATCTGCGCCACCCCGCCGACCAGTCCCAGCGCCAGAAGAAGCGCGAGGTCGGCGAGCGTGTCCGGCGTGACCCAGACGAAGGGCAGGATCGGCAGCGTCGCCAGCGTCACCAAGGCCATGTAGACGAACACGATCGTCTCGCCCGGCTCGTCACGCGCGAGTTGTCGGATCGAGATCACCACCACCGCGTAGGCGAGCGCGCTGGACAGCGCCAGGGCGCCGCCGATCGCCGCCGCGTGCTGGGCTCCCGACAGCATGGCGCCGGGCTGGAGCATGACGATCACGCCGGCGAAGCCGGCCACCACGGCGAGCCAGCGGCGCCATCCGACGGCCTCGCCCAGCAGCGGCACGGAGAGCGCGGTGACGAAGATCGGCGCGGCGAAGTTGATGGCCACCACGTCCGCCGCCGGCAGGTACTGGAACGCGGCGAAGCTGGTCGCCATCGCGAACATCCCGAAGCCGCCGCGCACGAGATGCCCCAGCGGTCGGTTTGGCCGCATGAGCGCGAGGCCGCGCGGATGGCGGTGCATGAGCGCCAGCGCCGGGATCAGGGCGAGCGCGCAGCGGAAGAACATCAGCTGGACCAGCGAGAAGCGCGGCCCGAGCCATTTCACCGTCAGGAAGACGAGCGAGAACAGCACGACGCTGGACAGCATCGCCACGATGCCGCGCAGCACCCGGTCGGGAGCGCGTCCGGTCTGCATGCGCTCAGGCCCTCCGCCCGGCGCCGAGTTCGGTCAGCATCCGCAGCCGCGAGAGATTGGCGCGCAGACGCAGCACGAGGCTCTCCATGAGCGGCCGCGCGCCATCCAGGGCGCGGGCCAGCCGCGATTCCGTGTCGGCATCCTCGACGAGCGGTGCGAAGCGGGCGACGGCGTCGAGGAAATCCGTCTCCGCCTCCAGCCCATCCTCGTAGCTGCGGATCACGCGCCCGATGGCGCCGCGCTGCGCGTAGGGTAGATCCGCCGCCGCCCGCTTCAGGGCGGCGATCTTCGCCAGCGCCGCGGCCAGGGCCTCGCCGCGCTCTTCGGCCACGGCGACGATATCCGTGCGCGCGACGGGATCGAGCCGGCCGCGCCTCGCGAAGCCGTCGATGGCGCGCAGCACGATGGCGTTGCCGCGCCAGCGCGCCGCCTGCAACTCACGCTCCGGCAGCGGGTCGGAATCCGGCGTCAGGAGCCCGGCGACGAGATCGGCGAAGACCATGTCGGCGCGCACCTGGACGTCGAGCAGCTGGATCAGGGTCGCGCCCAGGGCGGCGGCGTCCGCGCGCGCGAGCGGCCCGAGCGCGATCGCGATCGTGGCGAGGCGCGGCAACCCGTCGGCGCAGGCCTCGAGCCCGGCGCGCATGCGCGCGACCTGTTCCTGAACGTCGGCCGCCAGGGCCAATTGCTCGTCGTCGCCGATGGCGAAAGGCGGAAGGCCGGCAAGGCCGTGACGTGTCTCCGCCGCAGCCTGGGCAAGGGCGGCGACCGTCGGCTCCACTGGCGGCGGCTCGACCCCGGCACCGGGCTGTCGCGCACGCACGACCAGGGCGACGAAGGCGCCGGCCAACTGGCTGGCATCCAGCATGCGCTGCACCGCGTCGAGACGCGGCTGCATCCAGTCCTCGAAGGCAGCGGCCGCCGCCGCGTCGCGGGCGGGGGCCGCGCGGGCGGGTTCGTGGAGGACCGGCTGCTCCGCCGGCGCGCAGGCCATGAGTGCGGCGCCGATCGCGAGCGCGGCCAGGACATGGGGAATGCGCATGCCCATCCATCCTAGCCGCAAACCGTTTCCTTCGGTGCATCCTTTCCCGGGCGTGCCTGATGCGTGGAGGTCGGTTGCGCGGGAGATTGCCCCGCGCCGTGGCGGGGCTGTAGCTTGCGGCCGACAAGGAGACCGGACATGGCCCAGCCCCCGACCGATGGCGACATCGCTGCGCTCAGCTTCGAGGACGCCCTCAAGGAACTCGAGGAGATCGTCCGCGCCCTCGAACAGGGGAAGGGGCGGCTCGAGGATGCGATCCGCAACTACGAGCGTGGCGCCGCGCTGAAGGCGCATTGCGAGCGCAAGCTCGCCGAGGCGGAGGCGCGGATCGAACAGATCACGCTCGGTGCGGGTGGCACCCCCGCCGCGCAGCCTGCCCGCTTCGAGTGACCGAGCCGCGATGACGCCCGATCTCGCGGATGCGCTGGCGAGCGATGCGGCCCGGGTGGAGGCCGCGCTCGATGGGCTGCTGACGCCGCCGGCGGGGCCGGAACGGCGCGTTTTCGAGGCGATGCGCTATGCGTGTCTGGCGGGCGGCAAGCGCTTGCGGCCCTTCCTGGTCCTCGAATCATGTCGGCTCTGCGACAGCGACGGCGAGGGCGCGCTGCGCATCGCGGCCGCGCTGGAGATGGTCCATTGCTATTCGCTGGTCCATGACGACCTGCCGGCGATGGACGACGACGACATGCGCCGCGGTCGTCCGACGGTGCACAAGGCGTTCGACGAGGCGACCGCGATCCTCGCCGGCGACGGATTGCTGACCCGGGCCTTCGAGGTGCTCGCCGACCCGGCGACCCATCCCGATGGCGGGACGCGCGCGGCGCTCGTCCTTGCCCTCGCGCGCGCCGCGGGGCCCGACGGGATGGTCGGCGGGCAGATGATCGATCTCGCGGTCGAACATGTCGTCACCGGGATCGGCGAGATCACGCGCCTGCAGCGGCTCAAGACCGGGGCGCTCATCCAGTTCGCCTGCGAGGCCGGGGCGCTCGCCGCCCGCGCGCCCACGCCGCTTCACGACGCGCTGCGGTTCTACGCGCAGGATTTCGGGCTTGCCTTCCAGATGATCGACGACCTGCTCGACGTGGAGGGCAGCGCGGCGGCGATGGGCAAGGCCGTCGGCAAGGACGCCGCGCGCGGCAAGGCGACTTTCGTCTCGCTCCTTGGTGTCGATCGCGCCCGCGACCAGGCGCATCGGCTCGCCGATCAGGCGGCGGCGCATCTCGCGCCGTTCGGGCGACGCGCTGGACGGCTGCGCGACCTCGCCGCCTGGGTCGTCAAGCGAACATCCTGAGCGCCGCCGACCCGGCGCCGTTTCGATTGCGCGCCTTCACCACCTGGCGCGCGATCGCCGGAGACGCGAATCACGCGTCAAAACAGATATCTAGAGCAAGATCCGCGCTTCTATCGGCGCGAATCTTGCTCTAGAAGCGCGGCATCATGGATGCCGTAGCCGCCCCCCGCGTCGCCGCGATACCGCCGCCGGAGGACCGCGCCTGGCGTCACGAGATCGCCGCTACGGGGCGCCTCGCGCTGCCGATCGTCGCCACCCAACTCGCCCAGGTCTCGATCATGACGGTCGATGTCCTGTTGCTCGGCTGGCTCGGGGCGGAGGCCCTGGCGGCCGGCGCGGTCGGCTGGAACCTGTTCTTCATGGTGATGGTCAGCGGCTTCGGCATCTGCATGGCGACGGCGCCGATGATGGCGCAGGCGATCGGGCGCGGTCGCGGCCATCTGCGCGACGTCCGGCGCAGCATGCGCCAGGGTTTCTGGGCCGCCGGCCTGGTCACGCTCCTGGGCATGCTTTTGCTGGCCCAGGCGGAGCCGATCTTGCACCTGCTACGCCAGGACCCGGAACTGATCGCCGCCGCATCCGACTATGTCGCGGTCCTGTCCTGGGGATTGCTGCCGGCGCTGTGGTTCATGGTGCTGCGCCAGTTCGTGGCCGTGCTCCAGCGTCCGCGCGCGGCGCTCGTGGTCCAGGTCGTCGCCTTCGCCGTCAACGCGGTCGGCAATTACGGGCTGATCTTCGGGCATTTCGGGATGCCGGCGTTGGGCATCGTCGGCTCCGGGCTTGCCAGCACGATCGCCAACTGGCTGGCCTTTCTCGCCCTGCTGGGCTTCGTGCTGCTGGACCGCCGGATGCGCAGGTATCGCCTGTTAGGACGGTTCTGGCGCGCCGACTGGCAGAGGCTGCGCGAGTTGGTGCGGATCGGCCTTCCCGTCTCGGGCGTGCTTCTGCTCGAGGTGGCGGTATTCTCCGCCGCCGTCTACGTGCTCGGTGTCATCGGCACCGCGCAGCTCGCCGCGCATCAGATCGCGATCCAGTGCGCGGCTGTCACCTTCATGGTGCCGTTCGGTCTCGCCCAGGCGGCGACGGTGCGGGTCGGGATCGCCGCCGGCGCGGGGGATCGCGAGGCGGTACGACGCGCCGGGTGGACCGCCTTCCTTCTCGGGCTCGCCTTCATGGGAACCATGGCGATCTCGCTGTGGCTGCTGCGCTGGCCGATCGTGGGGCTCTTCCTAGATCTCGCCGTGCCCGCGAACCTCGTCGTCGCGGCCTTCGCGGTCGAGTTCCTGGCGATCGCGGCGATCTTCCAGGTCTTCGACGGAGCGCAGACCATCGCGATGGGCGCGCTGCGCGGTCTCAAGGACACCCGCGTGCCCATGGCCATCGCCGCCTTCGGCTATTGGGGGCTCGGCTTCACCATCGGATGCGTCGCCGCGTTCCAGTTCGGCCTCGGTGGCGTCGGCGTCTGGATCGGCCTTGCGATCGGCCTTGCGGCGGTCGCGCTCCTGGCGACGGGACGTTTCGCGGCGCGCGAGCGGTTGGGGCTCCTGTCGTGAGTGGCGCGGGACGGCAGCGCGCGGATGTCGCGCTCGTGGAGCGCGGGCTGGTCGAGAGCCGCGCGCGGGCCCAGGCCGTGATCCTCGCCGGGCTGGTGTTCAGCGGCGAGCGGCGGATCGACAAGGCCGGCGCACCGGTCGCCTCCGACCAGCCGCTCGAGTTGCGTGGCCGCGATCATCCCTGGGTCAGCCGCGGCGGGCTCAAGCTCGACCATGCGCTGCGCAGCTTCGCGATCGACGCGACGGGCGCGGTCGCCATCGATGTCGGCGCCTCGACCGGCGGCTTCACCGACGTGCTGCTCGCCCGTGGCGCCGCGCGCGTCCATGCCGTCGATGTCGGCCATGGCCAGTTGGCCTGGAAGCTGCGCCAGGACGCCCGCGTCGTGGTCCACGAAAAGACGAACGCCCGGCATCTGGACCGCGCGCGCATTCCGGAACCGGTCGACATCGTCGTCTGCGACGCCAGCTTCATCGGGCTGGAAACGGTGCTGCCCGCGGCGCTCGCCCTGGCGCGGCCCGGCGCGTGGCTGGTCGCGCTGATCAAGCCGCAATTCGAGGTCGGCGCCGCGCGTGTCGGCAAGGGCGGGGTCGTGCGCGATCCGGCCCTGCACGAGGAGGTCTGCGCGCGCATCGCCGCATGGCTGCCCACGCAGGGTTGGCAGGTTGCGGGCCTTGCCGAGAGCCCTATCCTGGGTCCTGAAGGCAACAAGGAGTTCCTGATCGCGGCACGCAAGGACTGACCGGTCCCGCGCGACGACGATCGCATCGCCCCCATGGACAAGCCCGATCCCTCCGCGTCTCCCGCGCCCGGCCTCGCGCCGCGCGACGTCTCGCTCGTCATCGTCGGCGCGATGATCGCGATCTTCCTGGCGGCGCTGGACCAGACGATCGTCGCCACCGCGTTGCCGTCGATCGCCCGGGATCTCGGCGATGTCGCGTTGCTGTCCTGGGTGGTCACCGCCTACATGGTGACGTCGATCTGCGCGACCGCGGTCGCGGGCAAGCTCAGCGACGTCCATGGCCGCCGCCGCCTGATGCTCGCGGCGCTCGCGATCTTCGTCCTCGCCTCGGTGTTCTGCGCCCTGGCCGAGAGCATGCCGGCGCTGATCGCCGCGCGCGCGCTCAAGGGTGTCGGCGGCGGCGCGCTGGTCACGCTGGCGCAGACCATCGTCGCGGACGTCGTCAGCCCGCGCGAGCGCGGCCGCTACGCGGCGCATTTCTCGGGCATGTGGGCGATCGCCTCGCTGCTCGGCCCGACGATCGGCGGCGCGCTGACCCAATATGTCGGCTGGCACTGGATCTTCTGGATCAACCTGCCGCTCGGCCTGGTCGCGCTGGTCGCGGTCGACAGCGTGCTGCGCAAGCTGCCGGTGCGCGCGGCGCCCGGCCGGATCGACGCGCCGAGCATGGCGTTGCTGCCGCTTGCGACGACGGCGATGCTCTTCGCCCTGTCCTGGGGCGGCGTGCGCCATCCCTGGCTGTCGCTGCCTGTGCTGGGCGCGGCCTCGCTCGCGCTGATCGCCGGCTGGATGTTCTGGCGCCGGCAGCACGGGCTCGACGAGCCTGTCTTCGCGCCCGGCTTCCTCGCCGATCCCGTGGTCGGCCGTGTGCTGCCGGCGATGTTCTTCGGCTTCGGCGCCTATCTCGCGCTGGCCATCACCCTGCCGGTCTTCCTGCAGGTCGTGCTGCGCCAGTCGCCCGGGGATGCGGGGCTGTTGATGATTCCGCTCACCTTCTCGACGACCATCACCGCCTACTGGTCAGGACGTTTCCTGCGCAGGACCGGGAATTACCGCCGTCCGCCGCTGCTCGGCTTCCCTTTGGCTGCCGCCTCGGCGCTGATCTTCGCGGTCTTCGTCGACCATGCGACGCCGTGGTCGACGGCGCTCCTGATGCTGGGGATCGGGCTCGGCATCGGCCCGATCTTCCCGACCGCGATCGTGGCGGCGCAGAACGCGGTGGCGCCGCGCGACATCGGTGCCGTCACCGGGGCGGTGGGCTATGCGCGCTCGCTCGGCGGCGCGGTCGGCGCGGCCGCGGCCACGGCGCTGGTGCTGGCGCTCGTGCCGCGCGGCGGCGAGCTGCGCGGCCTCGACGATCTCGTGCGCGCACAGCTGGGAACGGCGGAGCGCGCGATGGTGGCCGGGGCCTATCGCTGGCTGTTCGTCGCGATCGCGATCATGATTTTCGTCGGCTGGGCGATGTACAGCCGGGTCGTGGCCCTGCCCCTGCGCACGCAGCCCGCGATGGGCGGCGGCCAAGGTCAGCCCGCGTCGGGAGCGTCGCCCTCCGGAGCCTCGCGCGACGGCCAATAGGCTTCGATCGTCGGGATCATGTCCGTCGCGCGGTGGTCGAGGCCCTGCGCGATGATCGAGATGCCGAAGGGCATACCGGCCGCTTTGACCACCGGATCGCCGAGCATCCGCTTGCCCAGCCGGATCCGCGCGAACACATCCGGGTCGATCTCGATGTCGAGCCGCCCGCCACCGATCAGGATCAGGCTGCGCGTGGCGCCGACGCGGGTGATCGCGTGCCACGGGATCGCCGTGTCGGTGGCCTGGGGCAGGGCCATCCCCTCGGGGCCGATCGCCACGACCGGCGTCGGGTCGAGAAAGCGCTGCAGGCATTGCCAGACATGGACGCCGAGCAGCCCCGCCACCATCAGCGCGCCGATCCAGGGCGTCTCGGAATCGCCGACATTGGCGCGCACGTACCAGAGCGCGCCGAGCACGACCGCGAGGCCCATCGTGCCGTTCATCGCCGCGACGACGCGCGAATGGCGCACGACCAGACGAGGGGTGCCCGTCATCGCGGTGCCGGGCTCAGCCGCATTGCGCGCGATGGCGCAGCAGATGGTCCGCGAGCACGCAGGCCATCATCGCTTCGCCCACGGGTACCGCGCGGATGCCGACGCAGGGGTCATGACGGCCGATCGTGCGGATGTCGGTGTCGGAACCGTCGAGGTCGATCGTCCGCCGCGGCGACAGGATCGACGAGGTCGGCTTGACGGCGAAGCGCAGCACGATGTCCTGCCCGGTCGAGATGCCGCCCAGCAGGCCACCCGCGTTGTTCGCGAGGAATTCCGGGCCGTCGGGACCGGCGCGCATTTCGTCGGCATTCTCCTCGCCGGACAACTCCGCGGCACCGAAGCCGGCGCCGATTTCCACGCCCTTGACCGCGTTGATGCCCATCATCGCAGCCGCGAGATCGGCGTCGAGCTTGCCGTAGATCGGGGCGCCGAGGCCCGCGGGCACGCCGCTGGCGACGACCTCGATCACCGCGCCGACGGAAGATCCTGCCTTGCGCACCGCGTCGAGTTGGCCTTCCCAGGCTTGCGCCGCCTGGCGGTCGGGGCAGAAGAACGGGTTCTCGGCGACGGCCGACCAGTCCCAGCGGGCGCGGTCGATGCGGTGGCGGCCAAGCTGGATGAGCGCGCCGCGGATCTCGACCTGCGCCCCCAGCACGACGCGCGCCACCGCGCCGGCGGCGACGCGCATGGCGGTCTCGCGCGCCGAGGAGCGCCCACCGCCGCGATGATCGCGGATCCCGTATTTGCGCCAATAGGCATAGTCGGCATGGCCGGGTCGGAATTTCGCGGCGATCTCGCCGTAATCCTTGGACCGCGCGTCCTCGTTCTCGATCTGCAGCGCGATCGGCGTGCCCGTGGTCAGGCCGTCGAGCACGCCCGACAGGATGCGGACCCGGTCGGGTTCGCGGCGCTGGGTCGTGAATCGCGACTGGCCGGGGCGGCGGCGGTCGAGGTCGCGCTGGATGTCGGCCTCGGTCAGGGCGAGGCGCGGCGGCGTGCCGTCCACGACGCAACCGATTGCAGGCCCATGGCTCTCGCCCCAGGTGGTGACGCGGAACAGGTGTCCGAAGCTGTTATGCGACATCGTGCGGGCCCGGGACCGGCGTCATTTCTGCGGCTTGAAGCCCGCCAGCATCTCGGCCACCTCGGGCGCGGCGTCGACGGCCATCATGCCGACGACGTGGTAGCCGCAATCGACATGATGGGTTTCGCCGGTCACGCCGCGGCCGAGGTCGGACAACAGGTAGAGCCCGGCATTGCCGACTTCCTCCGTCGTCACGTTGCGGCGCAGCGGCGCGTTGAGCTCGTTCCATTTGAGGATATAGCGGAAATCGCCGATGCCGGAGGCGGCGAGGGTCTTGATCGGTCCGGCCGAGATCGCGTTCACCCGGATTCCGCGGGGGCCAAGATCGGCGGCGAGATAGCGGACCGAGGCCTCGAGCGCCGCCTTGGCCACGCCCATCACGTTGTAATGCGGCATCACGCGCTCGGCCCCGTAGTAGCTGAGCGTCAGCAGGCTTCCGCCGGCGTTCATCAGCGGCGCGGCGCGGCGGCAGAGATCGGTGAAGGAGAAGCAGGAGATGTCGAGCGTGCGCAGGAAATTGGCGCGCGTCGTGTCGACATAGAGGCCCTTGAGTTCCTCCTTGTCGGAATAGGCGATGGCATGGACGACGAAATCCAGCCCGCCCCAATCCTGCTGCAGCGTCGCGAAGACGGCGTCGAGCGAGGCGGGATCGGTGACATCGGCGGCCAGGACATGCTTCACGCCCAACTCGGCGGCCAGCGGGCGCACGCGCTTTTCCAGCGCCTCGCCCTGGAAGGTGAAGGCCAGTTCGGCGCCCTGCGCGGCGCAGGCCTTGGCGATTCCCCAGGCGATGGAGCGGTCGTTCGCCACGCCCATGACAAGCCCGCGCTTGCCCGCCATCAGGGTTCCGGTGCTGGTCATAAGTCCATGCTCCCGTTGATAAATCCGAATTTTCGAAGGGATTCGTCGGGCATCCTACACGCAAACGCCGGACCGTCAACAACCAGCCGCCCCGCGCGGCGGCGGATTGCCGCAGGCCGGGATGACCTATCTTTGCTGGAGCAAGACCCGTCCATCCTCCAGGATCCGCTCCGCCATGACCGATTCCGCGCCCCCCGTTCAGCCGCCGCTGATCGATCCCGCCCATGACCCGTTCCAGCGTTTCGAGGCCTGGATGGCCGAGGCCGCGGCGCGCGAACCGAACGACCCCAACGCGATGGCGCTGGCCACTGCCGACGCGCAGGGCCGGCCCAGCGTGCGGATGGTGCTGCTCAAGGGCGTCGATCACGGGGGTTTCGTCTTCTACACCAATCTCGAGAGCCGCAAGGGTGGGGAACTCGCCGCGAACCCGCACGCGGCGCTTCTGTTCCATTGGAAGTCGCTGCAGCGTCAGGTGCGCGTGGAAGGTCCGGTCACGCCGGTGACCGACGCCGAGGCGGATGCGTATTTCGCGTCGCGCGCCCGCACGAGCCGCATCGGCGCCTGGGCATCGCGCCAATCCCGGCCGATGGAGGGGCGGTTCGAACTGGAGCGCCGCGTCGCCGAGTACGGCGCGCGCTATGCGATCGGCGAGGTGCCGCGCCCGCCCCATTGGTCGGGCTTCCGCCTCGTCCCCGCACGGATCGAGTTCTGGCAGGATCGCGCGTTCCGGCTCCATGACCGCGTCGTTCATGTCCGCGACGGCGCCGGCTGGCGCACCGAGCGCCTGTTTCCGTGACCGCCCGTGCCGATCGCCACGAAGCCGGCGCGCTGATGCGGCGCGCCGCGATGGCCTCCGTGGTCGTCGCGGCGACGCTGATCCTGGCCAAGGTCGGGGCTTGGCTGATGACCGACTCCGTGGCGGTACTGTCGAGCCTGCTGGACTCCCTGCTCGACGCCGCAGCCTCGGTGATCAACCTTGTCGCCGTCCGCCATGCCCTGACCCCGGCGGATGACGATCACCGGTTCGGCCACGGCAAGGCCGAGCCGCTGGCCGGGCTCGCGCAATCCGCGTTCATCTGCGGGTCGTCGCTGATCCTGCTCATGGAGGCGATCCACAGGTTCGGCGCGCCGCAGCCGGTGCAGCGGCCGGAAATCGGGATCGCGGTCGCGCTGCTGTCGATCCTGCTCTCCGCGGCCCTGGTCGTCTACCAGCGCCGGGTCGTCGCCCGGACCGGCTCGGTCGCGATCGCCGCGGACTCGCTGCACTACGGAAGCGACGCCCTGCTCAACGGCGCCGTCATCGCCGCCATCGTGATCGGTCGGTTCTTCGACCTGCCGTTGGCCGATCCGGTCTTCGGTGCCCTGATCGCGCTGTGGATCCTCTACGGGGCGATCCGGATCGCGCGCCAGTCCTTCGACCTGCTCATGGATCGCGAATTGCCGGCCGACGACCGCGCCCGGATCCTGACGATCGCGCGTGCGCGGCCCGAAGTGCGCGACGTGCATGATCTGCGGACCCGCTCCGCAGGCACGCATATTTTCGTGCAGATGCATATCGAACTCGATCCCGACATGCGTCTGGCGCGCGCCCATGCGATCGCCGACGGCGTCGAGCACGACATCCGCGCCGCCTACCCGCATGCGGAGATCATCATCCACCAGGATCCGGCCGGCGAGATGGAGGCGCATCGCGCGCAGGCCGCGCCATGACGGGCGGCGCGCAGGACGAGGTCCTCGCGTTCCTGTCCGACCCTGCCCTGCATGGCGGGACCGTGCCGCGCCGCATCGACACCCACGGCTCGGTGGTCTTCCTCGCCGGCGAGCGCGCCTACAAGCTCAAGCGCGCCGTCGCTTTTTCCTACATGGATTTCTCGACCGTCGGGCGCCGACGGGAGATGTGCCGCGCCGAACTCGCGGTCAATCGCCGGACCGCGGCCGCGCTTTATCTCGGCGTGGCCGCGATCGTGCGGCGCGGCGGCGCGCTCGCCCTGGTCCCCGAGGCCGCGGTCGGCGCGGACGAGGCCCTCGACTGGGTCGTCGAGATGCGCCGCTTTCCGGCGGGGGCGGAGTTCGACGCGCTGGCGGCGCGGGGAGCCCTCGACCTGCCGCTGGTGCGCCGTCTGGCCGGGGTCGTGGCGCGTTTTCACGGCGCGCAGGCGCCGGAGCCGGGATGGGGCGGGGCTGCGGGCCTCGCCGCCGTCGTCGCCGAGAACCGGCGCGAATGCGCGGCCATGCCCGATCTCCTCGATCCGCGCATGGCCGCCGTCGCGGATCAGGCCTGTGCCGCGGCGCTGGAGCGCGTCGCCGCGCTGCTCGACCGCCGCGCGCGCGACGGCGCGGTGCGGCACTGCCATGGCGATCTCCATCTCGGCAATGTCTGCCTGTTCGAGGGCGAACCGGTGCCCTTCGACGCCATCGAGTTCAATCCGGCGATCGCATGCGTCGACACCCTTTTCGACCTCGCCTTCCTGCTCATGGACCTCGAACTGCGCGCCTCGCGCGGACACGCGAACGCGGCGCTCAACGCCTATCTGGAGATCCATCCCGAGGACGCAGGCCTCGCGGCGCTGCCGCTGATGCTCGCCTTGCGCGCGGGGATCCGCGCCCATACCCGCGCGGTGGCGTCGCGTGCGCAGACCGATGCGGCGCGCCGTGGCGCCATGGAGGCCGATGCGCGGCGTCACCTGGTCGCCATAACCGCATTCCTCGCGCCGCCGACGCCGCGCCTGATCGCCGTCGGCGGCGTCTCGGGCACCGGCAAGTCGACGCTGGCGCGCGGCCTTGCCCCTGGCTTGGGCGCGGTGGCGCCAGGGGCCGTGATCTTGCGCAGCGACGCGATACGCAAGGAATTCGCCGGCGTCGATCCTTCGACGCCGCTGAGCCCGGATCAGTACGGCGTCGCGGCGACGGCCCGCGTCTATGCGGCGCTGATGGCGCGGGCCGCGGCGATCCTCCACGCAGGCTACCCGGTCGTGCTCGACGCCGTGTTCGGTCGCCCGGAGGAGCGCGCGGCCGCGGCGGCCGTGGCGGCTGCGGCCGGGTGCCGCTTCGATGGGATGTGGCTCGAGGCCGGGCGCGATGTCGCCGCGACGCGCATCGCCGGGCGCCGGGGCGACGCCTCGGACGCCACCGTCGCCGTGCTCGACATCCAGCTGGCCAGGGACCCCGGCGCCCTCGGCGACTGGCACCGGATCGATGCCCGCGGCGAGCCGTCGCAGGTGCTGGCGCGGGCGCGGATCGCCATGTCACGATAGAAGACTGTGATGGGCGGATGGATCGGCACGAGCGACCCGCGGTGCCGCGCCCATCGGGGGAGAGGCCGATGCAGTTCAAGTCTATCCTGGCGCCGATCGGCGGCACCGACAGCGACGCCGCCAGCCTGACGCTGGCCGCGCGGATCGCCCATCGTTTCGCGGCGCATGTCGACGTGTTCCATGCCAAGGCCGACCCGCGCGAGAGCATGCCCTATCTCGGCGAGGGCGCATCCCCGGCCCTGATCGATCAGGTCATGGTGAGCGCGGAGCGTGACTCCGACACCCGCGCCGCCCGCGCGCGCGCGAATTTCGAGGCCTGGCAGGCGCAATCCGGCCTGTCGCTGGCGCCGTCCCCTGGCGTGGTCGAGCAGCCGTCCTGTGCGCTGCGCCTGGAGGCCGGCGCCGAGGACAAATGGATCGCGCGGCTCGGCCGTCTGTCCGACATGACTATCGTCGCGGAACCCGGCGAGGGCGGCAGCGTCGCGGCCATGCTCGCCTTCGAGGCCGCGCTGCTCGACACCGGCCGGCCGGTCATGATGGCGCCGATCGGCTACAAGACGAATGACAGCGGCTCTGTCGTCGTCGCCTGGAATGGCAGCGCCGAATCCTCGCGGGCGATCCAGGCCGGGCTGCCCTTCCTGCAGCAGGCGAAGAGCGTCCACGTCGTCGCGGTCGAGGAATCGGCCAACACGCCCGACGCCGACGCGGTCGTCCGCTATCTCGCCTGGCACCGGATCGGCGCCAATGTCCGTCTTGCGTCGGGCAAGGGACGCCCGGCCGCGCAGGCGATCGTGGCCGAGTGCGAGGCCGTCAACGCGGCGCTGCTGGTGATGGGCGGGTACACCCATAACCGCCTGCGCCAGATGATTTTCGGTGGGGTGACCGCCCATGTCATCCGCCACGCCACCATCCCCGTCCTGATGGCGCATTGAGGCCGGTCATGTCGCGTTTGCAGAACATCCGCCTCGAGCTGGCGCGCACGCCGCAGGCTCCGGACGGTGATCCGGAGTGCGGCTACGAGTTCATCGCGCCGCTGGACGGGCAGGGGCGTCTCGACGCCGCCGCGTGGCGCGCAAGCCGGGCCCGCTGCACGGTGCGCCGCTTCTGGCGCGACGCGGCGGAGGAGAACGGCGAACTGCTCCACACGCGTGGCGGCAGATGGGTGTTCTCCTACGCCCCGGGGACCGAGGACGACGAGCCGATCTTCAAGTTCGATCGCCACAGTTTCCTGCTCGGAGAGTACGTGTCGATCACCGAGCATGACGGGGTGACGCGGCCCTTCCGCGTCGTTTCCGTGACTGGCTGAGGCGGTGTCGGCCTCAGGCGCGGATGGGCGGTCCGCGCGGCGGCTAGTCCTCACCGGTGCGTCGCGCGGCATCGGCCATGCCACCGTCAAGCGCTTCATGCGCGAAGGCTGGGAGGTGGTCACGGTCAGCCGCGAGGCGCCGCCGCCCGAATGCGGCCGCGATCCGCGCTGGAGCCTGCACGTCACCGCCGACCTGTCGGTTCCGGCGGATCGCGACCGGCTGGTGGCGGAGATCGACGCCCGGTTCGGTGATGCCCCGCTCCACGCGCTGGTCAACAACGCCGGCGTGAGCCCGAAGACCGGCTACAAGGAACGGCTTGGCGTGCTGCACGGGCCGCTCGAGGACTGGCGCAGCGTCTTCGAACTCAATTTCTATGCGCCGATCGCACTTGCCCGCGGCTTTGCTGCCGCGCTGGCCAAGGGCAAGGGGGCGATCGTCAACGTGACCTCGATCGCCGGTCACGCCATCCACCCCTTCGCCGGGTCGGCCTATTCGACGTCGAAGGCCGCGCTTTCGGCCCTGACGCGCGAGATGGCCGGCGAACTCGCGCCGCTCGGCATCCGCGTCAACGCCGTCGCGCCGGGCGAGATCGAGACCGAGATGATCTCGGCCGATTACGAGCCGTTGATCGCACGCATCCCGATGCATCGCATGGGCACGACCGACGAGGTCGCCGGGGTGATCTACCGGCTTTGCGATGCTGATTTCGGCTATGTGACGGGCAGCGAGATTTTCGTCACCGGCGGCCAGCACCTCTACTGACGGCCGGGTCCGACCGGACTGGTCGAGGCCTCAGGCTAGGTCGATCCGCGCCCGGTACCACGCGATGCGCCGCTCGGTCTGGGCGATGTCCTGGGCGAGCCAGTCGCCCAGAAGATCCTCCGCCGCGCCATGCTGGACCGCGAGATCGCGCAGCCGCGCAAGGTCCTGTTCGCTTGCGGACAGCAGCTGCTCGAGTTCGGCGCGGCGCTCGTCCGTCGCCAGGGCCGCGAGGAAGCGCAGCTTGAGGGCGACGACGAGCCGGGACAGATCCGTCATCTGGCCGCGCACCGGGCTGGTGATCAAGGTCCGGAACTCGTCCCGGCCCGCGCCGGTGATCCGCAGAAGCGTGTCGCCGGTGAGGCTCTGGCCGGGCGCTGCCCGCGCGCCGAGCGGCTCGACGAGCCCCTGATAGCGCAAGGCCTCGATCGACGTGCCCAGGATGTCGAGGCTGGGCCCGAGCATGCGCGACACGAAGCGCCGAACCTCGACCGCGAGGTCGCCGAGGCTGCGGTCGCGTTCCGTCAGGAGGCCGAGGGCGCAGAGCCGCACGGCCTCCGGGGGGATCAGCGACTGGTCCTTGAAATGCGGCATGGCCGCATCGCCGGCCGGGGCGCTCAGGCAGCCTTGAGCAGACCGCGGTCGCGGACCATCGCGTAGGTGTCGTCGAGCGCAGCCGTGAAGCGCCGCAGCATCTCGGCGGTCTGCGCCTCGGTGATGATCAGCGGCGGGCAAAGCGCGACGCGGTCGCCGAACAGGCCGCGGCAGATCAGGCCATGCGCCTCGGCACGCTTGGCGAAATAGGCCGACACGCCTTCCTTGGGCTCGAAATTGCCGCGCTGGGTCTTCGACGGCACAAGCTGCATGCCGGCGATCAGTCCGGCGCCCTGGACCTCGCCCACCAGCGGATGGTCGACCAGCTTGCGCAGCTCGGCCTGCATGAAGGCGCCGACCTTGCGCGTATGCTCGACGATGTTGCGCTCCTCGTAGATCTTGAGCGTCTCCACGGCGACGGCGGCGCCGACGGGGTGGGCGGCGTAGGTATTGCCGTGCCCGAAGAGACCGATCTTCTCCGACTGGCTGACCAGTCCGCGATAGATCTTCTCGTTGACCAGCAGCGCCGAGAGCGGGATGTAGCCAGAGGTCAGCGCCTTCGCCATCGACATCATGTCGGGCTTGAGATCGAAGGTCTGGCTGCCCCACATGTTGCCGGTGCGCCCGAAACCGCAGATCACCTCGTCGGCGACGAAGAGCACGTCATGGCGGCGGAGCACCGCCTGGATCTTCTCGAAATAGGTCGGCGGCGGAACGATCACGCCGCCCGCGCCCATGATCGGCTCGGCGATGAAGGCGGCGACCGTCTCGGGATCCTCGCGCAGGATCAGCGCCTCGAGTTCGTCGGCGCAGCGCGTCGCGAACTCCTCCTCGCTCTCGCCGGGATGCGCGAAGTTGAAGTGGCTCGGGCAGGAGGTGTGCAGGACATTCGCGATCGGCAGGTCGAAATCGCGATGGTTCGCGGGCAGGCCGGTCAGGCTCGCCGTCGCGACGGTGACGCCGTGATAGCCGCGCAGCCGCGAGATGATCTTCTTCTTGCGCGGCTTGCCGATGGCGTTGTGGTAGTACCAGATGATCTTGACGGCGGTGTCGTTGGCCTCTGATCCGGAGCTGGCGAAAAACGCCTTGGACATCGGCACCGGGGCCGCCTTGACCAGGCGCTCGGCGAGTTCGATGCCCGGCTCGTGCGACTTGCTGGCGAAGACATGGTAGGTCGGCAACTCGCGCATCTGGCGTATCGCGGCCTCGATCAGACGCTCCTCGTCGAAGCCGAGCGACGCGTACCAGAGGCTCGCGAGACCCTCGATGTATTCCTTTCCATCGTCGTCGTAGACATGAATGCCGCGGCCGCGCTTGATGACCATCGGTCCTCCCGTCTCGTGCGCCTTGAGATTGGTGTAGGGATGGATGAAGGCGGCCACGTCGCGGGCCTGGAGCGAATTCGGGCGCACGGTCATGTCGTGTCTCCTGGTGACTGGTCGACGGATCATAGACAGCCGGCATGGGCGGGGCCAGAGCCGCGGGAAGATGCAACCGGGATCCGTTGACACCCGGGGGGCCTGCCGCTACGTCACAGGGCGATGCCCGGACCGTCGGATCCCCACCGGCGGCACCGCACCAAGCGGCCGGGCCGTTCAGATGGAGGCGTAACGATGTCCCTGAAGCGTGCGTATCGCGCCGCCCTGCTTGCTGGCGCCATGGCGATCGGCCTGGTCGCGGCAGCCGAGGCGAAGCCGTTCCGGTTCTCGGTGTCCGGCGACGCGAACACCCTCGACCCGCATTCCCAGAACGCCGGACAGGTCACCCTGATCCTGCGTCAGATCTACGAGCCGCTCATCCTGCGCGGCAAGAAGCTGGAGATGATCCCCGGCCTCGCCACGTCGTGGCAGTCGGTCGAGCCGAACCGCTGGCGTTTCCAGCTCCGCCGTGGCGTGAAGTTCCACGACGGGTCGGATTTCAACGCCGACGACGTCGTGTTCTCCATCAAGCGCGCGCTGCTGCCGACGTCGAACTACAGCATCTACGTCGACACCGTCGCCGATGCCGTGCGCGTCGATGACCACACGGTCGACATCGTGACCCGCATCCCCGATCCGATCCTGCCCGACAAGCTCTCGTCGGTGTTCATGATGGACAAGGAGTGGTCCGAGAAGAACAACGCCCTCCGCCCGCAGAACACCCGCGAGCGCGAGGAAATGTTCACCGTCCGCAACACCAACGGCACCGGCCCGTATCGGCTGACGTCGCGTGAATCCGACGTGCGGACCGAACTCGCCCGCGTCGACAGCTGGTGGGGCTGGGAGAACAAGGGCCTCAACGACGGCAACGTCACGCAGATCACCTTCCGGCCGGTCGGGTCCGACGCCACGCGCGTCGCCGCTCTGCTCTCCGGCGAGGTCGATTTCGTCCTCGATCCGCCGCTGCAGGACGTCGCGCGCCTCAAGCAGTCGCTGCGCGTCCTCGAGGGGCCCGAGGTGCGGACCATCTTCTTCGCGATGGACATGCATCGCGACGAACTTCTGTACTCGGACGTCAAGGGCAAGAACCCCCTCAAGGACATCCGCGTCCGCAAGGCGCTCTATCACGCGATCGACAGCAACGCGATCCACACCCGCGTGATGCGCGGCCAGTCGATCCCGACCGGCACGTTCTTCCCGCCGCAGGTCAACGGCTACATCAAGTCCGAGGACGTGCGACTGGCCTACGACGTCGAGCGGGCGAAGAAGCTCCTCGCCGAGGCGGGCTATCCCAACGGCTTCGAGATCACGCTCGACTGCCCGAACAACCGCTACATCAACGACGAGCAGATCTGCCAGGCGGTCGTGGCGATGTGGACGCGCATCGGCGTGCGCGCGAAGCTGAACGCGATGCCGCTGGCGACGTTCTTCCCGAAGATCCAGAAGGACGATTCGTCGCTCTACCTGCTCGGATGGGGCGTTCCCACCTATGACGCGCTCTATTCGTTCCAGAGCCTGCTCCAGAGCCGCGACGGCCAGCCCGGCAACGGCATCTGGAACTACGGTCGCTACTCCTATGCGGAGATGGACCGCCTCATCAACATCATGAAGACCGAGCTCGACTCCGCCAAGCGCACGGCGGCGATCAACGCGGCGCTCAAGATCTACCGCGAGGACGTTCCGCATATTCCGCTGCATCACCAGATGATCCCCTGGGCCATGCGGCAGACCGTGAATACCGTGCACATGGCGAACAACCAGCTCGAAGTGAAGTGGGTCAAGGTCGACTGACGGCCCTTCGTCCCCGCTCCCGGCGCGTCCGGGGGCGGGGACGGCCTAGCCTCCGGCTCGCTCCATGATCGCCTTCGTCATCCGCCGCCTGCTGCAATCCGTCCTCGTGATGCTGACGGTGGCGTTCATTTCGTTCGCGCTATTCCGCTATGTCGGCGATCCCGTGCTGATCATGCTGGGGCAGGATTTCACGCAGGCGCAGTACGACACGCTGGTCTCCGAGCTGGGCCTCGACCAGCCCTTCTATCTGCAATTCGCGAAATTCATCGTCGCGGCGCTGCAGGGAGAGTTCGGAATCTCCTACCGGCTGGCACGTCCCGTCGCGCAACTGATCATGGAGCGGCTGCCGGCGACGCTCGAGTTGAGCCTTGTCGCCGCGATCCTCGCGCTGTGCATCGGGGTCCCGATGGGGGTCTATACCGGGCTGCACCGCGAATCCTGGCTCAGCCGGTTCTTCCTCACCATTTCCTTGATTGGCGTGTCCCTGCCGACATTCCTGATCGGCATCCTGCTGATCCTGATCTTCGCGGTGCAGTTCGGCGTGCTGCCGTCCTTCGGGCGCGGCGACGTCGTGAAGTTCGGTACCTGGAGCAGCGGCTTCCTGACCACCAGCGGTCTCAAGGCGCTCGTGCTCCCGGCCGTGACCCTGTCCCTGTTCCAGCTGACGCTGATCATGCGGCTGGTGCGCTCCGAGATGCTGGAGGTGTTGCGCACCGACTACATCAAGTTCGCGCGCGCCCGCGGCCTGACCAACCGCGCGGTACATTTCGGCCATGCGCTCAAGAACACGCTCGTGCCCGTGATCACCATCACCGGGCTGCAGATCGGCGGCATCATCGCCTTCGCGATCGTCACCGAGACGGTGTTCCAGTGGCCGGGCATGGGCCTGCTCTTCATCCAGTCGGTCAACAACGCCGACGTGCCGGTGATGGCCGCCTATCTGCTGCTGGTCGGCTTCTTCTTCGTGGCGATCAATCTGGTCGTCGATCTGCTTTACTACGTCGTCGATCCGCGCCTGCGTGTCGATCGCGGCGCGGCCTCGGGGCATTGACAGTCATGGCCTCCCGTTCCGCCCTCGGACGTCTGCTCGACAGCGACGTCTTCCATTCCTTCCGCGGCAACCCGGTCGTCGTCGTCTCGGCGGCGATCACGGCGATATTCGTGCTCGCCGCCGTGTTCGCGCCCTTCGTGACACCCTACAATCCCTACGATCTCGCCGGGCTCGATCTCAACGACGCCTTCACGCCGCCGGCCTGGACCGCGGAGGGCAGCGCGCGCTTCCTTCTCGGCACCGACGATCAGGGCCGTGACGTGCTCTCGACCATCGTCTTCGGCGCGCGCGTCTCGCTGCTGGTCGGGTTCTGCGCCGTCCTCTTCGCGATGACCGTCGGGATCACGCTGGGGCTGGTCAGCGGCTATGTCGGCGGTGCGGTCGAATCCGTGATCATGCGCGTCGCCGACGTCCAGTTGACCTTCCCGGCGATCCTGATCGCCCTGCTGATCGATGGTCTGGCGCGCACCGCGCTGCCCCGCGACCTGCATTCCGAGATCGCCCTCTACGTCGTGATCTTCGCCATCGGCATCGCCAACTGGCCGCAATTCGCGCGCACCGTGCGCGGCTCGACGCTGGTCGAGAAGAACAAGGAATACGTCCAGGCTGCCCGCGTCATCGGTCTGCACCCCGGGTTGATCATGATGCGCCATGTCCTGCCCAACGTGCTCGGACCGGTGCTGGTCATCGCGACCCTCAGCCTCGGCTTCGCGATCCTCGCCGAGGCGACGCTGTCCTTCCTGGGCGTCGGCGTGCCGCCGACGCGCCCGTCGCTCGGTACGCTGATCCGGGTCGGCAACGACTTCCTCTTCTCCGGCGAGTGGTGGATGACGATCTTCCCCGGCGCCGCGCTCATCATCCTGGTCCTCGCGGTCAACCTGCTCGGCGACTGGTTGCGCGACGCCCTGAACCCGAAGCTCCGCTGATGGCCGATACTCCCATCCTCGAGGTCAAGAACCTGCGCGTCGAGTTTCCGACGCGGCGCGGCACCCTGGTCGCCGTCGACGACATTTCCTTCTCGATCGCGCCAGGCGAGGTGCTCGGCGTGGTCGGCGAGTCCGGTGCCGGAAAGTCGATGACCGGTGCGGCCGTCATCGGTCTGCTCGAACCGCCGGGCCGTATCGCGGGCGGGTCGATCTCGCTCGCCGGGCGTCGGATCGACAATCTGCCCTACGAGGAGATGCGCAAGGTCCGCGGCCGCGAGATCGGCGCGATCTTCCAGGATCCCCTGACCTCGCTCAATCCGCTCTACACGATCGGCCGGCAACTGACCGAGACGATCCTGACCCATCTGCCGGTCTCGCAGGCCGAGGCCCAAGCGCGAGCCGTCGATCTGCTCCGTCAGGTCGGGATTCCGGCCGCCGACAAGCGCATCGAGCACTATCCGCATCAATTTTCTGGCGGCATGCGCCAGCGGGTGGTGATCGCGCTCGCGCTCGCGGCCAATCCGAAGCTGATCATCGCGGACGAACCGACCACGGCTCTCGATGTCTCGATCCAGGCCCAGATCATCGCGCTGATCAAGAAACTCTGCCGCGAGCATGGTGCGGCGGTCATGCTGGTCACCCACGACATGGGCGTGATCGCGGAGACCGCCGACCGCGTGGCGGTCATGTACGCGGGGCGTATCGCCGAGATCGGACCGGTCCGCGACGTGATCAAGGCCGCGAAGCACCCCTATACCGACGGGCTGATGGCCTCGATCCCGAAGGTCGGACGCACCGATGCGCGTCTTGCCCAGATCGATGGCGCGATGCCGCGACTCAACGCAATTCCCCGCGGCTGCGCGTTCAATCCCCGCTGCGGCCGCGCCTTCGATCGCTGCCGCGTCGACCGTCCCGAGCCCCTCGCGGCCGGCGCCTCGCAGGTCGCGTGCTGGCTCTACGATACGGCGAAGGGAGACACGCCATGAGCGCCCAAGCCGGCCGGCCGTATATCGAGGTGCGCGATCTCGCGCGCCATTTCGACGTCTCGAAGCCGCTGCTCAACCGTCTCATCGAGGGCCAGCCGCGGTTGATGCTGAAGGCGGTCGACGGCATCGACTTCGCGATCCGCAAGGGCGAGACGCTCAGCCTCGTCGGCGAGTCTGGCTGCGGCAAGTCGACCGTGGCGCGGCTGATCGTGGGGCTCTATCGCCCCACCCGTGGCCAGATCCTGTTCGAGGGCACGGATATGGGAAGCCTCGCGACGCGCGCCGAGGAGCGCGCGCTGCGCAAGCGCTTCCAGATGATCTTCCAGGATCCCTATGCCAGCCTCAATCCGCGCTGGCGCGTCGCCGATATCATCGCCGAACCGATC
>CAIOSQ010000275.1 GCA_903860935.1 uncultured Rhodospirillales bacterium
CTTTGCGGTCGCGGCGGCCTTTGCCGGCATCGCCGGGGCGTTGTTCGCCTATGCGAAGGGATCGGTGTTCCCGACCTATCTGGCGATCCCGAAATCCGTCGACGCGCTGCTCATGGTGCTTCTCGGCGGCATCGAGACCCTGTCGGGACCGATCGTCGGAGCGCTCGTCTTCCACGGCCTCCAGGAGCAGCTCGTGCGCTGGGTCGAGCATTGGCGCGCGGCGATGGGGCTCGTGATCATCGGACTCGTTCTGGCCTTTCCCCAGGGGATCGCCGGCTTCGTGCGCGATTGCGGCTGGGGAAGGGGGCGTCGATGACCGCGCTCGAGGTGTCCGGCATCTCCAAATCCTTCGGCGGGGTCCATGCCGTCCGCGATGTGAGCTTTTCCGTCGCCGCAGGCGAGATGCTGGCGATGATCGGTCCGAACGGCGCCGGCAAGAGCACCTGTTTCAACATGGCAGGCGGCCAGCTCCGGCCCGACCGCGGACGCGTCGTCCTCGGCGGCCGGGACATCACCGGCACGCCGCCGCGGGCGATCTGGAGGCTCGGCGTCGGGCGCACCTTCCAGATCGCGGCGACCTTCGCGTCGATGAGCGTCGCCGAGAACGTCCAGATGGCGCTGATCTCGCATGCCGGGCGCGTCTTCGATCCCTTCGGCCGCGCGCGGCGCTTCGCGCGCGACGAGGCGCTGGAGCTTCTGGCCCAGGTCGGGCTGCGCGAGCAGGCCGACCGTGCCTGCGGCGAACTCGCCTATGGCGACGTCAAGCGGCTCGAACTCGCCATGGCGCTCGCCAACCAGCCGCGCCTGCTGCTGATGGACGAACCGACCGCCGGCATGGCACCGCGCGAGAGGATCGCGCTGATGGCGCTGACCGCGTCGATCGCGCGCGCACGTCGATTGGCGGTGCTGTTCACCGAGCACGACATGGACGTCGTGTTCGCCCATGCGGATCGCATCGTCGTCCTGGATCGCGGCGCGCTGATCGCCGAAGGCGGGCCGGCGGAGGTGCGGGCCGACGTGAAGGTGCGCGCCGTTTATCTCGGTGCGGGTACCACCTCGGGAGGGCATTGATGGCGTTGCTCGAGGTCGACGATCTTCATGCCCATTACGGGCAGGCCCATGTCCTGCACGGTGTCGGGCTGCGCGCGGAGGCGGGCAGCGTGCTGGCGCTGATGGGCCGCAACGGCGCGGGCAAGTCGACCACGCTCAAGGCGATCATGGGGCTGGTCAGTCCGAGCGCCGGCGCCGTGCGTTTCGCCGGCCGGGCGATCGCCGGGCTGCCGCCGCACGAGATCGCGCGGCTGGGTCTCGGCTACGTGCCGGAGGATCGCCGGATCTTCACCGATCTGACGGTGATGGAGAATCTCGAGGTCGGCCGGCGGGCGGCGCGGCCGGGCATTCCGGGCTGGACGCCGGAGCGACTCTTCGAACTCTTTCCCAATCTGGGTGCGATGCGCGATCGGCCCGGTGGACGCATGTCCGGCGGCGAGCAGCAGATGCTGACGATCGCGCGCACCCTGATGGGCAATCCCACGCTCGTCTTGCTCGACGAGCCCAGCGAGGGTCTCGCCCCGGTGATCGTGGAGCAGATGGCGAAGGCGATCCTGGCGCTCAAGCGGGACGGGCTTACCGTGCTGCTCTGCGAGCAGAACCTGCATTTCGCGACCCTCGTCAGCGACCATGCCGCCATCATCGAGACCGGCGCGATCCGCTACGCCGGATCCATGGCGGCGCTTCGGGCCGACGAGGCGCTGCGCAGCCAGTATCTCAGCGTCTGACGCCCCTGGCCTTGGACCCGTGCTTGACTCCGGCCGGAGCCGGGACGAAAGATCCCGCAAACCCTAGAGGGAGATTGAAGATGCGCTTCATGACCGCGGCCGCGATCGGCCTGCTGGCGGCAACGACGTTCCTGACGCCCGCCTCGGCACAGACGCCGCGCGACACCGTCGTCATGGCCAAGGCGATCGACGACATCATCTCGCTCGATCCGGCCGAGGCTTTCGAGTTCTCGGGCGTCGAGGCGGTCGCGAACGTCTACGACAAGCTGATCAATGTCGACCCGAAGGACCCGAACAAGCTCGTGCCGGAGCTGGCCGAGAGCTGGTCGGTCGGCGCAGACGGCAAGACCTACACGTTCAAGATCCGCGGCGGCGTGAAGTTCCATTCGGGCAACCCGCTGACGGCGCATGACGCGGCCTATTCGCTGCAGCGCGCGGTAACGATCAACAAGTCGCCGGGCTTCATCCTGACCCAGTTCGGCCTCAACAAGGACAACGCGGTGCAGCGCATCCGCGCGACCGATGACGGCACGCTGGTGATCGAGGTCGAGAAGCCCTTCGCGCCGACGTTCTTCTACTACTGCCTCACGGCCGCGGTCGCGTCGGTGGTCGATTCCAAAACCGTCAAGGCGAACGAGAAGGACGGCGATTGGGGCAATGCCTGGCTGAAGCAGAACTCGGCCGGCTCCGGCGCCTATGCGCTGCGTACCTGGCGCGCCAACGAGCAATACACGCTCGAGGCCAATCCGAACTGGATCAAGGGTGCTCCGAAGAACCGCCGCGTGATCATGCGCCATGTGCCCGAGCCGGCCTCGCAGCGTCTGCAACTGGAGAAGGGCGACATCGACTTCGCGCGCAACCTTTCCAAGGATCAGATCGCCGCGGTGCGCAACGACGCGAACGTCGCGATCGACACCGGTCGCAAGGGCTACATCCTCTATCTCGGCCTCAACCAGAAGAACCCGACCCTCGCCAAGCCCGAGGTCCGTGAGGCGCTCAAGTGGCTGGTGGACTACGAGGGGCTCGAGAAGAACCTGCTCGCCGGCACCTATCTCCAGCATCAATCGTTCCTGCCGCAGGGGTTCCCCGGCGCGATCGAGGACAAGCCCTACAAGCTCGATGTTGCCAAGGCGAAGGAACTCCTCGCCAAGGCCGGGCTGCCGAACGGCTTCAACGTGACCATGGACGTGCGTACGACGGCGCCGATTTCGGATATCGCCCAGGCGCTGCAGGCGACCTGGGCGCAGGCCGGGATCAAGCTGGAACTTCTTCCCGGCGACGGCCGGCAGACGCTGACCAAGTATCGCGCCCGCAACCACGACATCTTCATCGGTTCGTGGGGGCCGGATTATTTCGACCCGCACACCAACGCCCAGACTTTCGGCATGAACGAGGACAATGGCGACAACGCGGCTTCGAAGACGCTGGCGTGGCGCAACGCCTGGGACATTCCCGCGATGACCAAGACGATCTCCGACGCGGTGCTGGAGCGTGATCCGGCCAAGCGCTCGGCGACCTATGAGGCGGCGCAGCGCGAGCACCAGAAGGTGTCGCCCTTCGTCATCATGTTCCAGCAGATCGAGGTCGCGGCGCGGCGCAAGAACGTCAACGGCTTCGCGCTCGGCATCATGTCGGACATGAACAGCTTCGCCAACATCACCAAGAACTGACGCCGCGTGGCGCCGGGCATCGCGCCCGGCGCCACGGCATCTGCTCTGCACCGCCCGTGACCTTCGCGCGCACCACGAAGCTGTTCGGACGGGAAATCGCCGCCGTCGCGGTGACGTTCCTCGGCCTCCTGCTCGTGACCTTCTTCATCGGACGCGTGGTGCCGATCGATCCCGTGCTCGCGGCGGTCGGCGATCGCGCGCCGGCCGAAGTCTATGAGCGCGTCAAGGTCGAACTCGGCCTCCATCTGCCGCTCTACGAACAGTTCTGGCTGTACCTGAAGAAGATCGCCCAGGGCGATCTCGGCCGCTCGGTCCTGACCTCCAATACCGTGTTGGCCGATATCGGGCGTGTCTTTCCGGCGACGCTCGAACTGGCCACGCTCGGCACGATCATCGGTGTCTCGATCGGCGTGCCGGCGGGCGTCCTTGCCGCCATCCATCGTGGAACCTGGATCGATCAGGTCGTGCGCGTGGTCGGGCTTTTCGGCTTTTCCGTTCCGGTCTTCTGGCTGGGCCTGATGGGGCTGCTCGTGTTCTACCGGATTCTCGGCGTGGTCGGAGGGCCGGGCCGGCTTGGCGTCGCCTTCGAGGACATCGTCGATCCGATCACGGGCGTGATCCTTCTCGACGCGGCGCTGCGCGGCGAATGGGAGGTGTTCCGCAATGCCTTCTCGCATCTGATCCTGCCGGCCTGCGTGCTCGGCTATTTCAGCCTCGCCTATGTCAGCCGGATGACCCGCAGCTTCATGCTGGAGCAGCTGCGTCAGGAATACGTCACCACGGCGCGGGTCAAGGGACTGCCGGAACGGCGGGTCGTCTGGCGCCATGCGCTCGGCAACGCGATGGTGCCGCTGATCACCGTGATCGCGCTCAGCTACGCCAACCTGCTGGAGGGCTCGGTGCTGACCGAGACCGTCTTCGCGTGGCCTGGCCTTGGCCGCTACATCACCAATTCGCTGCTCAACGCCGACATGAATGCCGTGCTTGGCGGCACCCTCGTGGTCGGGGCCGTGTTCATCGGTCTCAACTTGCTGGCGGACATTCTCTACCGCCTCGTCGATCCGCGGGCGCGGTGAGCATGAGCACGCGCGCCTGGCTGCTCGCACCGACCCCGGGATCGCGGCTGCAGTCGCGGCTGGGACAGGCCTATCTGCGCTGGCTTGCCTTCCGCACCAACCCGCTGGCCTGTGTCGGGCTTGCGATCGTCGTGCTGCTGCTCCTTGCGGCGCTGCTGGCGCCGTGGATCGCGACCCATGATCCGCTTGCGCAGTCGCTCGGGCGTCGGCTCCTGCCGCCGTCGGCGGCTCATTACTTCGGGACCGACGCGCTGGGCCGGGACATCTTCAGCCGCGTCGTGCATGGTGCGCGGATCACGCTGGTCGTCGTGCTTCTGGTCGTCGTGACGGTCGGGCCGATCGGCCTGCTGGTGGGAACGACGGCGGGCTATGCCGGAGGGTGGATCGACACCGCGCTGATGCGCGTGACGGACATCTTCCTCGCGTTTCCGCGGCTGATCCTGGCGCTCGCCTTCGTCGCTGCACTGGGGCCGGGGATCGAGAACGCGGTGATCGCGATCGCCTTCACAGCTTGGCCGCCCTATGCACGGGTCGCACGGGCGGAGGCGCTCGTCATCCGCAATGCCGATTATATCGCCGCGGTGCGGCTGCAGGGCGCGTCGCCGGTGCGGATCGTGCTGCGGCATGTCATGCCGCTTTGCGTGCCCTCGCTGATCGTGCGCTCGACCCTTGACATGGCGGGTATCATCCTGACCGCCGCCGGTCTCGGCTTCCTCGGTCTCGGCGCGCAGCCGCCGCTGCCCGAATGGGGGGCGATGATCGCGGCCGGGCGTGAGTTCATTTTCGACCAGTGGTGGGTCGCGACCGCGCCGGGCGTCGCGATCTGCGTCGTCGCGCTCGGCTTCAACCTTCTGGGCGACGGGCTGCGCGACGTGCTCGATCCCAAGCAGGGGCAGTGACATGGACGGCGCGCCGCTGCTCGACGTCGCCGATCTCCATGTCCGCTTCCATACGCGGACCGGGATCGTCGAGGCCGTGCGCGGCCTGTCCTTCGCCCTCGGCCGCGAAAAGCTCGGCGTCGTCGGCGAGTCCGGCTCCGGCAAGTCGATGACCGGGCGCGCGATCCTCGGCCTCGTGCCGCCGCCCGGCGAGGTCACCGCGTCGCGACTCGCCTTCAAGGGACGCGACCTGCGCACGCTCGCCGGACCCGAACTGCGGGCGCTGCGGGGCCGACACATCTCAATGGTCCTGCAGGATCCGAAATTCTCGCTCAACCCGGTCATGCGGGTCGGCGATCAGATCGCGGAGGCCTATCGCCAGCATCATCGCGTCAACCGCCGCGACGCCCATGCGCGCAGCATCGCGATGCTGGAGAAGGTGCGCATCCGCGATGCGCGACGCGTCTACGATCTCTATCCGCACGAGGTGTCGGGCGGCATGGGGCAGCGCATCATGATCGCGATGATGCTGATCCCCGAGCCGGACGTGATCATCGCCGACGAGCCGACATCCGCCCTCGATGTCACGGTCCAGATGCAGGTCCTGGCGATCCTCGACGATCTGGTGACGGAGCGTGGCATGGGGCTGATCTTCATCAGCCACGACCTCGCCCTCGTCGGGTCCTTCTGCGACCGCGTCCTCGTCATGTATGGCGGGCGCGTGATGGAGACCCTGGCGGCGCGCGATCTCGCACACGCGACGCATCCCTACACGCGCGGCCTTCTGTCCTGCCTGCCGCAACTCGACAAGCCGACCGCGGTGCTCCCGACGTTGACGCGCGATCCGTCCTGGATGGGGTCATGAGCGGCACGGCCCATGCGATCCGCGTCGGCGGGCTGGATGTCAGATTCGGCGACATCCATGCGGTGCGCGACACGTCCTTCGACGTCGCGGCCGGGGAAAGTTTCGGCCTCGTGGGCGAGTCCGGCTCCGGGAAATCGACCGTGCTGCGTGCCCTGTCCGGCCTCAATCCCGACTGGACGGGAGGAATCGAGATCCTCGGCGCGCCGCAGGGCAGGCGGCGGTCGCGTGGCTTCCATCGCGCGGTCCAGATGGTGTTCCAGGACCCGTTCGGCAGCCTTCACCCCCGGCACACGGTCGACCGTGCGCTGGCGGAGCCGCTCGCGATCCACGGCATCGACGACGTCGAGGCGCGCATCGAGCGCGTGCTCGCCGAGGTGCAACTGGGGCCCGGATTTCGTTTCCGCTATCCGCATCAATTGTCCGGCGGTCAGCGCCAGCGTGTCGCGATCGCGCGGGCGCTGATCGTCGAGCCGAAGATCCTGCTGCTTGACGAGCCGACCTCGGCGCTCGACGTTTCGATCCAGGCGGAGGTGCTCAATCTCCTGGTCGAGCTCAGGCGTCGGCGGGGGCTCACCTATATCCTGGTCAGCCACAACCTCGCCGTGGTCGGGCATATGTGCGAGCGAATCGCCGTGATGAACGCGGGCCGAATCGTCGAGGAGATGACGACCGAGGCGCTGCGCGCGGGTACCCCGCGCGAGGCCTATACGCGCCAGCTTCTGCTCGCGAGCCGCGGCTACGACCGCGCGGCTGCGGCGCAGTTCCGCAGCTTCGACTGAACCCTCGCGGGCGGCCGTCGCCGCTCAGCCGCGCTGTCGTCCGCCATTGGCGTCGAAGAGCGGCGTCATGTGGATCGTCGCGCGCCTGACATGCTCGAAGATCCGGATGTCGAAGGCGGCGCCGTCGACCGCGTGCGCGGCCGCGACATAGCCGAGCGCCATGCTCTTGCCCGCCCAGTGCGCGTAGCCGCCGGACGTGACCTGGCCGACCGGTTCTCCGTTCTTGAGGATCGATTCGTAGCCGACGACCTCCACATCGGTGTCGACGATCAGCGGGACGAGTCGGCGGGTCGGCGGTGTGGCGCGATCCGCGAGCGCGGCGTCGCGTCCGATGAAGTCCGGCTTGTCGTAGGCGACGAAGCGGTCGAGACCGCTCTCCACCGGCGTGTAGTCGGGACGGAACTCGCGGAGAAAGGCGCCGTAGCCCTTCTCGAGGCGGAGCGACATCAGCGCGCGGCTGCCGAAATGGCGCAGGCCGAGATCGGCGCCGTCTTCGACCAGCGCCTCGTGCAGCGCCATCTGGAAGTCCGGCGTCACCCAGATTTCGTAGCCGAGATCGCCGGTGTAGCTGGCGCGAGCGACGATCGCCGGCACCATTGCGACGGCCATCTCGCGCACCGCGAAGAAACGGAAGGCGGCGTTCGAGAGGTCGTCACGTACCAGACGCTGGAGCAACATGCGCGACTTCGGCCCGGCGATCATGAACCCGGCGAGCGCGCCCGGCAGCGGGCGGACCGTCACGCCGGGCGGGATGCCGATGCGCTCGAACCAGCGCATGTGGAAGACCTCCGCGGCGCCGGATCCGATCATCAGGAAGCGGTCGGCGGCGAGACGTGCCAGGGAGAAATCTCCCATGATCGTTCCGCGCTCGTTGAGCATCGGCGCCAGCACCATGCGGCCGGCTTTAGGGATCCGCGCGGCGAGGAGCCGGTCGAGCCAGGCTTCGGCCCCCGGGCCAGTGATCTCGTATTTGCCGAAGCCGGAGATCTCCATGATCCCGACATCGTCGCGCACGGCGAGGCATTCCTCGCGCACGACCGGAAAAGCGTTCGAGCGTCGGTAGGTCGGGGTCTCGGCGGGTTCCATGCCCGGCGGCGCGTACCAGAGCGCGGTTTCCAGTCCGAAGGACGCCCCGAAGACGGCGCCGCGGGCCTTGAGCCGATCGTAGACTGGCATGCGCCGCAGGGGCCGTGCGGCGGGAAGTTCCTCGTTCGGATAGGCGATGCGGAAGCGGCGCTGGTAGTTCTCCTGCACCTTCACATGGGTGTAGCGCGGCGTGGCGTAGGTGCCGAAGCGCGCGACATCCATCGCGAAGAGGTCGGCGCCCGGTTCGCCATGCGCCATCCAGCGGGACAGCGCGAGGCCGACGCCGCCGCCCTGCGCGAAGCCGGCCATGACGCCGCACGCGCTCCAGAAATTGCGTAGGCCGCGTACCGGTCCGACCAGCGGATTGCCGTCCGGCGCGAAGGTGAAGGGGCCGTTCACGACCTTCTTGATGCCGGCACGCCCGATGGCGGGAAAATGTCGGAACCCGATCTCGAGATGCGGGCTGAGCCGGTCGAGATCGTCGGGCAGCAATTGCATGTTGAAGTCCCACGGCGTCGTGTCCGGCGACCAGACGCGGCAATCGCGTTCGTAGGTCCCCATCAGCACGCCCTTGCCCTCCTGGCGCATGTAGATCTCGCCCGAATAGTCGGTCGTGGGCAGAAGTTCGCGCTGCAGCGCGGTCACCTCCGGCATCTCGTCGGTGACGATGTACATGTGCTCCATCGCGAGCACCGGCAGGTCGATGCCCACCATCCGTCCGACCTCGCGGGCCCACAATCCGGCGGCGTTGACGACATGCTCCGCGATGACGTCGCCCTTGTCCGTGACGACGCGCCAGGAGCCGTCGGGACGCTGGTGCAGTTCCCGGACCATCGTGAACCGATGGATCTCCGCGCCAGCCTTGCGCGCCGCGATCGCAAAGGCCTGGGTGACGCCGTTGGGGTCGACATGTCCGCCATCCCGGCGCCACAGCGCGCCGCGGAACTCGGACGGTTCGATCAGCGGATTGAGCGTCTTCGCCTCGTCCGGGCTGATCAGTTCCATCTCGAGGCCGAGATATTGTCCGCGGCTGTGCATCATGCGGATGTTGTCGAGCACGGTCTGGTTCGCGGCCACCACGAGGTTGCCGGTGGCATGGATGCCGCAAGACTGGCCGGAGATCGCCTCGATCTCGCGGTACAGGTCGATCGTGTATTTCTGGAGCTTCGAGACGTTGGCGTCGGAATTGTAGGTATGGACGTTCGCCGCCGCGTGCCAGGTCGATCCCGAGGTCAGCTCGTGCTTCTCGAGCAGCATGACATCGGTCCATCCGATCTTCGTGAGATGGTACAGCACGCTGGCTCCGACGACCCCGCCACCGATGACGACGGCACGAACATGCGATTTCATGGCTCAGCGCTCCTATGCTCCGACGCGCGCGATCATGGATCACATCTCCGCAGCCCAAAAAGGGTTTCGGAGATGACCGGTCAAGCGTCCCCGCGACAGCCATCCGTGGAATGCGCTACGTTCTGTCCACGTGTCATCCACCCCTGACGGAAATGCCATGTCCGACGATCTCGACCTGAACGCGCTCGGCGATGACGATCTCGTGCAGCAGATGCACGACGATCTCTACGACGGCCTCAAGGGCGAGATCGAGGACGGCGTCCGGATCCTGCTCGGTCGCGGCTGGACGCCCTACGACGTGCTGACCAAGGCGCTGGTCGAAGGGATGCGGATCGTCGGCGAGGATTTCCGCGACGGAATCCTCTTCGTGCCGGAAGTCCTGATGTCGGCCAACGCGATGAAGGCGGGCATGGCGATCCTGCGGCCGCTGCTGGTCGAGACCGGAGCGCCGAAGATCGGCAAGATGGTCATCGGCACCGTGAAGGGCGACATCCACGACATCGGCAAGAACCTCGTCTGCATGATGATGGAAGGGGCCGGTTTCGAGGTCGTCGACCTCGGGATCAACAACGCCGTCGAGAAGTACCTGGCGGCGATCGAGGAACACAGGCCGGACATTCTCGGCATGTCCGCGCTGCTCACGACCACGATGCCGTACATGAAGGTCGTGATCGACACGCTGCGCGAGAAGGGCATCCGCGACGACTACATCGTGCTGGTCGGGGGCGCGCCTCTGAACGAGGATTTCGCCCGGCAGATCGGCGCCGACGCCTATTGTCGCGACGCCGCGGTCGCGGTCCAGACCGCCAGGGAGCTGATCGCGCGCCGCCAGGACCGGCCCGCGGCGGGATGAGGACTGACGCCGCCGCTGCGCCGCCGCGCACGCTGGTCATCGCGTGCGGCGCGTTGGCGCGCGAGACGAGGGCGGTCATCGCGCTCAACGGCTGGACGCATGTCGATCTCGACTGCCTGCCGGCGAGCCTGCACAACGCGCCGTCGCGCATCCCCGAGGCGATTGCGGCCAAGATCGACGCCGCGCGCGACCGCTACGACCGCGTCATGTGCCTCTATGGCGATTGCGGCACCGGTGGCCTGCTCGACCGCGTGCTCGAGGCGCGCGGCGTCGTTCGCATCCCGGGGGATCATTGCTACGCCTTCTATGCGGGGCTGGAGGAATTCGCGGCGTTGCACGAGGCGGAACCCGGGACGTTCTACCTCACCGACTATCTCGTGCGGCATTTCGAGACGCTGGTCGTCCGTGGTCTTGGCCTCGACCGTCATCCGGAACTTCTTGAGACGTATTTCGGAAACTACCGGCGGGTCGTTTATCTCGCGCAGACGGCCAGCGAGGAACTCGATGCGCGCGCCGCCGCCGCCGCCGCGCGGCTCGGCCTTGCCCTCGAGATCCGGCGCACCGGGCTGGACGGCATCGCGCATTTCATGGCCGGGCGAAGCCTCGAAGAGGGGGCGTGATGGCCCAGTTGACCGTGATCTACTGGCGCGACATCCCGGCCCAGGTGATCGTCCGCTCCGGCCGGACGAGCGCCAAGCGGGAATTGCCGGCACGCTTCCAGGAGGCGATCGACCGTGCCGCCATGCGTGGCGGCGCGCGCGACACGGATGCCTATCTCGCGGCATGGCGTCGTGCCGAACCCGTGGCCTGCGGCGACGCGCTGGAGGACGAGGCGAATGTGGCGGCCGCGATGCTCGATGCGGCCTATGACGAGACGCGCCTCGCGACGCTGGTCGCGGCGGGCGGTCACGCGACGCCGTGAGCCTTCGCGCGTGAGCGACCATCTCGTCGTCTTCTCCCCGTCGGGCAAGCGTGGCCGCTTCGCTGCCGGCACGACCCTGCTCGCGGCGGCGCGCGCGCTGGGCGTCGATCTCGACTCGGTCTGTGCCGGGAGGGGGATCTGTGGCCGATGCCAGGTCGAGATCGCCGAGGGCAGCTTCGCGAAGCTCGCGCTGGAGTCACGCGCGGCGCATGCCGGGACGCCGGGCGTCACCGAGGCGCGCTATGCGGAAAAGCGCGGCGGCCTGAGCGCGACGCGCCGTCTCGGCTGTCAGGCGCGGCTCTGCGGGGATGTGCTCGCCGACGTGCCACCGGAGAGCCAGTTGCATCGGCAGGTCGTCCGCAAGGAGGCGGACACACGTCCGGTCGCCATCGATCCGGTCGTGCGGCTTCATTACGCCGAGGTCGCCGAGCCCGACATGCATGATCCGGCGAGCGATTTCAGGCGCCTGTGCGACGCGTTGCGCGCGCAATGGGATCTCGCCGGTCTCCACGCCTCGCTCCCCGTCCTCGCCGGACTCCAGGGCGCGTTGCGTGCCGGATCCTGGCGCGTCACCGTCGCGGTGCGCCTGGGGCGCGAGATCGTCGCCGTCTGGCCCGGTCTGCGGGAGCGCGCGCATGGCCTCGCCGTGGATATCGGCTCGACGACGATCGCCGCGCATCTCTGCGATCTCGGCACCGGAGAGGTGCTCGCGTCAGCGGGTATCATGAATCCGCAGATCCGGCTGGGCGAGGATCTCATGAGCCGGGTGTCGTATGTGATGATGAACCCCGGCGGCGCTGCCGAACTCACCGCCCTGGCGCGCGGTGCGCTGCGGACATTGGCGGGAGATGTGACGCGGATGGCGGGTTTGGAGCCGGCCGACATCCTCGAGGCGACCGTCGTCGGCAATCCCGTGATGCATCACCTGCTGTTCGGTCTCGACCCGACCGAGCTGGGTGGCGCGCCCTTCGCGTTGACGATCGATGGCGGCTACGACGCCGCTGCGCGGGAACTCGGCCTCGGTTTCGCGCCTGGCGCGCGGATCTATGCGCTGCCCTGTATCGCCGGCCATGTCGGCGCCGACGCGGCCGGCGTCGTGCTCGCACAGGCGCCGCATCTGCACGACGAGATCGCGCTGCTTGTCGATGTCGGGACCAATGCCGAGATCGTGCTGGGCAACCGGACGCGACTGCTCGCCTGTTCCTCGCCGACCGGCCCGGCCTTCGAGGGCGCGCAGATCTCCTGCGGCCAGCGGGCCGCCGCTGGAGCGATCGAGAGGCTGCGGATCGACGGGCAGACCCTGGAACCCCGGTTCCGCGTGATCGGCTCGCCGCTCTGGTCCGATGAACAGGGGTTCGAGGCCGCGGTGGCTGGGTCGGGTGTGACCGGGATCTGCGGATCCGGGATCATCGAGGCGATCGCCGAGATGTTCCGCACGGGCCTCGTCACCGCAGATGGCGTCATCGATGGGAGCCAGTCGGCACGCTCGCCGCGGATCGTCGCCGAGGGGCGCAGCTTCAGCTACGTGATCCGCGCGGCGGCACCGCGTATCGCCGTGACGCAGACGGATGTGCGCGCGATCCAGCTCGCGAAGGCGGCGTTGCATGCGGGCTGTCGCCTGCTGCTCGATCGCTACGGTGTGGAGGCACCGGACCGCATCACCCTCGCCGGCGCCTTTGGAAGCCATATCGACGTGACCTACGCCATGATGCTCGGTCTGATCCCCGACTGCGATCTCGACACGGTCGCGGCGGCTGGCAACGCCGCCGGCACGGGGGCGCGCATCGCCCTGGTGAATGCGGCCGCCCGCGACGAGATCGAGGCGCTCGTGCGCCGCATCGAGAAGGTCGAGACGGCGATCGAACCGGCCTTCCAGCAGCATTTCGTCGCGGCGATGGCGATTCCGCACGCCGAGGATCCGTATGCGCGGCTGCGCGGGCGTGTCGCCTTGCCGCCGCCCAAGGCGGCGGGCGATGCGGGGCGGCGGTCGCGCCGGGAGGGGCGGCGTGGGGGACGAACCACATGAACTGGGGTCAAAATCGAAGTTATCTCAACATCTTGTGGATTTTCATTTAAGTCGAATTTTAAGCTCTCGCGGGCAGGCTGACAGGGTCTCTCTTCCAGTCCCGTGGTAACGCCCGTGATCAATACCGAGTATGGCGGCGATATTCCGAGCATGCCGAGGTTCGGCGAGGCCGAGCGCGCCGACGGCATCGACAGCGTTCTGATCGCGCCGATCGGCGTGACGGACCTGCGCGAACCGGAATTCCTGCAGGCGCAGATCTACTGGCACGAATGCCGGCAGGAAAAGCCGATGCCGGCGCGCGCCGATATCGACCCGATGCGCATGTATCGGATCCTGAGCAAGGTCCTGCTGATCGACGTGCTGAACGCGGCGCCGTTCTTCCGTTTCCGTGTCGTCGGGACGCAGATCGCCGACTGGGCGCGTTTCGACGCCAGCGGGCGCAGCCTCGACCAGGTCGAGGCCGCAGGCTATCGCCAGATGCTGATGTCGACCTACAGCGAGGTGCGCGGGGCACGCCGACCCATCGCGCACCGGATCAAGTGGGACGAACCCAACGGCGCGCATCGCTACAAGCGCCTGTTGCTGCCGCTGGCCGACGATGGCGACAACGTCAACATGATCCTCTCCTGCAGCGTGATCGAGCGCTTCGAGGAGGCCGAGGCCTATTGGGCCCACCCGGGACCGGGCGTCGTCCGCTACTGACCGCGGCGGCGCAATGGCGCGTCGGCTTCAGTTCAGGCGTCCGGCAGCCCGAGCGCGCGCGGCGAGCAGATCCTCGACCGCGTTCAGCGTATCCGCCCAGCGACGCGCCAGGAGCAGGTCGCCCCGCGTGATCGCCTGCGCGCCTTCGAGCGTCGCCAGTTCCACGGCCTGGAGGCCATAGGTATCGACGAGCTCCCGCGCCTTGAGGGTCGAGAACCGAGTGGACATGGAGACATCCTCGCTCGGCCATGTCGCCGGGGCGACGTTTCGGGAGAGGTACTCCCGTCCCCTTTCGGGTCAGGGCCGCCGCAGCAGGAAATCGATCTCCCGCGGGCGTCCTGGGAGCGCGAGCTGCGCGCGCCGCGCCGGGCTGCGGGCCACGATCTTGCCGCGGCGCATGACGACGAGGCGCGCCGCGCGTGTCCTGATCGCTTCGATCGGATCCTGGGCCTCCAGCAGCACCAGATCGGCATGGCATCCCGGCGCGACGCCGTACCCGTCCAGGCCGAGGAGCTCCGCGGGCTGCGACGTCACCGCGTCGAAGCAGCGCCGCATCGCATCGAGGCCGGTCATCTGCGCCACGTGAACGGCCATGCCGGCGACCTCGAGCATGTCCGCGCTGCCGAGGCTGTACCAGGGATCCATCACGCAATCATGGCCGAAGGCGATCGTGAGGCCGGCCGCCATGAGTTCGGGCACGCGCGTCATGCCGCGCCGCTTCGGATAGGTGTCGTGGCGGCCCTGGATGGTGATGTTGATGAGCGGGTTGGCGACGACGCCCAGCCGCGCCTCCGCCATCAGCGGGATCAGCTTGGAGACGTAGTAATTGTCCATGCTGTGCATCGAGGTGAGGTGCGAGCCGGTGACGCGGCCCTGCAATCCGAGACGCTGTGTCTCGCAGGCGAGCGTCTCGACATGGCGCGACAGCGGGTCGTCGGTCTCGTCGCAATGCATGTCGACGCGCAGGCCGCGATCGGCGGCGAGTTCGCACAGCGCCCGCACCGAGCGCGCGCCATCCTCCATCGTGCGCTCGAAATGCGGGATGCCGCCCACGACGTCGACGCCGCGGCGCAGCGCTTCCGTGAGCAGGTCCATCGCGCCGGGGAAACGGAACACGCCGTCCTGCGGAAACGCCACCAGCTGGAGATCGAGATACGGCTTCACCCGGCGCTTCACCTCGAGCAGGGCATCGACCGCGAGCAAACGTGGGTCGCAGATGTCCACATGGCTGCGGATGGCCAGCAATCCCTGCGCGACGGCCCAGTCGCAATAGGCCAGCGCGCGTTCGACGATGGCGTCCTGGGTCAGCTGCGGCTTGAGCTCGCTCCACAACGCGATGCCCTCGAGCAGCGTGCCCGAGCGGTTGAGGCGCGGCAGGCCGAGCGACAGCGTCGCATCCATGTGGAAATGGGCGTCGACGAAGGGCGGCGCGACGAGCATGCCGTTGCAGCCGATCTCCTCGGCCGCGGTCGCCGCGAGGCGCGGTTCGATCGCGGCGATCCGACCGCCGGAGATGCCGATATCGACGCCGCTGCGCCCGTCTGGCAGCGTCGCGTCGCGCAGGATCGTGTCCATCGTCATCGGCGTTCTCCCTTCACATAGGGGACCATCAGCGCGCGTGGGTAGGCGGCGCGCCGCGACATCAGGACCAGCGCGAGGATGCTCAGCGCATAGGGCATCATCAGGAAGACCTGATAGGGAACCGCCCCGCCGACGATCTGCTGCAGGCGCAGCTGATAGGCGTCGAAGGCGGCGAAGAGCAGCGCGCCCAGAAGCGCCTTGACCGGCTTCCAGCTTGCGAACACCACGAGGGCGATACAGATCCAGCCCCGACCATTGATCATGTTGAAGTAAAAGGCGTCGAAGGCCGACAAGGTCAGGAAGGCGCCGCCGACCGCCATCAGCGCGGATCCCGCCGCGATGGCGCCGATGCGCGTCGCCACGACGTCGATGCCCTGCGCTTCCGCCGCCTCCGGGTTCTCGCCGACCATGCGGACCGCGAGGCCGAGCGGGGTGCGGTAGAGCACCCAGGCGACGAGGGCCACCGCGGCCAGCGCCGCGTAGGTCAGCGGCGTCTGCGCGAAGAGGGCGGGGCCGAGCACGGGAATGTCGGAGAGCAGCGGGACCGGCACCGGCTTGAAGGGCTGGATGCGCGGCGGGGTGGTGATCTGCGGGAAGGCGAGGCGATAGGCGAAGTAGGACAGGCTCGTCGCCAGGAGGGTGATGCCGATGCCGGCGACATGCTGACTCAGCGCCAGTGGCACGGTGAGGACGCCATGCAGCAGGCCGAACGCGGCGCCGGCCAATGCGGCGAGAGCGACCCCGGTCCAGAGATCGGCGCCCTGATGCACCGCCAGCCACCCGGTCAGCGCGCCAAGGACCATGATGCCCTCGATGCCGAGATTGAGGACCCCGGCCCGCTCGCAGATCAGCTCGCCCAGCGTGCCGAAGATCAGTGGCGTCGCGATGCGGACGGCCGCGATCCAGAGGCTGGCCTGAGCCAGCAGCGCGATGGCGTCCCAGAACCCGCTCATCGCCAACGCGGCCTGTAGCGGAGGAAGAGCAGCGCCACGAGCATGGAGAGCAGCGCGGTTGCGACAATCACGTCGGCGATGTAGTTCGGCACGCCGACCCCTCGGCTCATGGCGTCCGCGCCGACGAAGATCGCGGCGACGAACATGGCGGAGGCGACGACGCCGATCGGATGCAGACGCGCGAGCATCGCCACGACGATCCCGCCGTAGCCGAAGCCCGGCGACAGGTCGAGCGTCAGGTTGCCCTTCAGCCCGGCGACCTCGGACACGCCGGCGATCCCCGCCATCCCGCCGGAGAGCAGCGCGGTCCATATCAGTGTGCGCTCGACCGGTATGCCGGCGAAGCGCGCGGCCCCGGCGTTGAGTCCGACCGCGCGCATCCGCAGCCCGAGGGTCGCGCGGGCGTCGATCGCCCAGGCGACGACCGCGAGCGCGACCGCGAGCAGGAATCCCGCGTGGAGCCGCATGCCCGCAACCAGCTTCGGCAATTCTCCGGCCGCCACGATCGGCTCGGCCTGCGGCCAGCCAAGGCCCATCGGGTCCTTGAGCGGTCCCTCGAGAAGCAGGCCGACGACCAGCAGCACGATGAAGTTGGAGAGCAGCGTGACCACGACCTCGTCGACGCCCAGCCGCGTCTTCAGCAATGCGGGGCCCGCGAGCATGGCCGCGCCCGCGAGCGCGCCAGCCGCGACGAGCAGCGGCACGAGCAGCGGCGCCGGCAGGTCGAGCGCCCCGGTTCCGAACAGGGTTGCGGCGACCGCGCCGGCGTAGAGTTGACCTTCGGCCCCGATGTTCCACAGCTTGGCGCGGAAGGCGATCGACGCGGCGAGGCCTGTCAGGATCAGCGGCGTGGCGCGCGTCAGCAATTCGTTGATCGCGAACCCGGAGCCCAGCGCGCCCGCGAACATCGTCGCGAAGGCACGCAGGACCGGGGCCCCCGCGAGCGCGATGAGCCCCGCGGTCGCGAGCAAGGTGACGGCGAGGGCTGCGGCGGGCGCCGCCAGCGACAGCCAAGCCGGCGTCTCGGCGCGCGGTTCAAGTCGCATGGGTGAACTCGGGCTGTGCGCCGGCCATCATCAGGCCGATCCGGCGCATGTCGGTGTCGCACGCGGGCACGGGCGCCGAGAGCCGCCCGCGATACATCACCGCGACGCGGTCGGCGAGGGCGAAGACCTCCTCGAGGTCTTCAGATATCAGCAGGATCGCCGCGCCGCGCGCGCGCGCCTCGTCGAGCCTGGTCTGGACATAGGCCACGGCGCCGACATCGAGGCCGCGCGTGGGCTGGTTGGCGACCACGATCCGCGGGCCGGCATCGAGAACGCGACCGAGGATCAGCTTCTGCATGTTGCCACCGGAGAGCAGTCGCGCGCGCGTGCGCGGTGCGGCGCCGCGCACGTCGTAGCGCGCGATCAGATCGGCTGCGTAGGCGCGCATCGCGCCGGGGCGCAGCCAGCCGCGGCGCGCGAAGCGCGGATCGTCGAGGCGCTCGATCACGGCGTTCTCCGCCACGCTGAAGTCGCCGACGACACCATGCGCGTGACGGTCCTCGGGAATGCGGCCGATCCCCGCCGCCACGAAGCCGCGTGGCGAGCGTGGCGCTTGGTCCCGTCCGGCGATCTCGAGCCGCCCGGAGAGCGGCGTCGCCATGCCGCAGACGATGTCCGCCAGCAACGACTGCCCGTTGCCCGCGACGCCGGCGATGCCGAGCACTTCGCCGAAGCGAAGGTCGAGATCCACGCCATGCAGCGCGATCCGCAGATCGGCGCTGCGCGCCTCGATGGATTCGAGCCGCAGCGCCGTCGCGCCTGGCCTGCCGGGCGCGAAACGCGGCGTCTCGACCCGATAGCCGACCATCGCCGCGGCGAGCTCGTCGCGGCTGGCGCCTGCGCAGGGCCGGGTCAGGACGACGCATCCCTGGCGCAGCACGGCGATACGATCGGCGATCGCGGCGACTTCGCCGAGCTTGTGGCTGATGAAGACGATGGACAGGCCCTGCGCGACGAGGCGGCGCAGCGTCGCGAACAGGCCCTCGGTCTCGGCCGGCGTCAGGACAGCGGTCGGCTCGTCGAGGATCAGCAGCCTGGCGTCGCGGTAGAGCGCCTTCAGGATCTCGACGCGCTGCTTCTCGCCGACGCTGAGCCGGCCGACCGGTGCATCCGGGTCGATCGCAAGCCCTGATTGCGTGGCGAGTCGGGCGAGGCGCGCGCGTGCGGCGCGCCGGTCCGAGCGCGGACGCCACAGCGATTCCGTCCCGAGCATGATGTTATCGAGGACGGTGAGGTTGTCGGCGAGGGTGAAATGCTGGTGCACCATGCCGATGCCGGCGGCGAGTGCCGCGCGCGGATCGCCCGGCGGCAAGACCTGTCCGTCGACCGCCACGTGCCCGGAATCGGCGACGTAGTGACCGAAGACGATGTTCATCAGCGTCGTCTTGCCGGCACCGTTCTCGCCCAACAAGGCAAGGATTTCGCCGCGGGCGACGGCGAAGGAGATCGTGTCGTTCGCCACCAGGTCGCCGAAGCGCTTGGTGACGCGATCGACCTGGAGCGCCGGAGCGGTTGAGGTCACGATGGCGGATACCCCGCGCCGCGCCGGACAAGAGGTCC
>CAIOSQ010000276.1 GCA_903860935.1 uncultured Rhodospirillales bacterium
GGACTGCCGCGCCGACTGTCCGGAGGTCTTTTTCTGTCCACGACGCAGGCGTTTCGCGATGTCGTCACGGGCCATTTTCGGCGAGATAGATTTTCCGCTCATTGCGTGTCGCCCTTCGCAAAAACCTCCCCAGCTTTGAATTTCCCCCCGCCGGCGGCGTGCCAGCCGGGCGCGTCGCGCAGGGGAAATTCAAAGCTGGGGAGGTTTTTTTAACCGGCTTCGGCGGAGCGCGAGGCCTTCTTGCGCTCGTGGGTGTCGAGCAGGCGCTTGCGCAGGCGGATCGATTTCGGGGTGACCTCGACCAGCTCGTCGTCGCCGATATAGGCGATCGCCTGTTCCAGCGTGAGGATGCGCGCGGGCGTCAGCTTGACCGCGTCGTCCTTGCCCGAGGCGCGGAAGTTCGTGAGCTGCTTGGCGCGCAGCGGGTTGACCTCGAGATCGTTCTCGCGGCTGTGCTCGCCGATGATCATGCCGGCATAGACGCGCGTGCCCGCCTCGATCATCAGCCAGCCGCGCTCCTCGAGATACCAGAGCGCGTAGGTCACCGCATCGCCGTCGCCGTTGGAGATCAGCACGCCGTTGCGCCGGCCCTCGACCGAGCCCTTCCACGGCGCGTAGCCGTGGAAGATGCGGCTCATGATGCCGGTGCCGCGCGTGTCGGTGAGGAACTCGCCATGGTAGCCGATCAGGCCGCGCGTCGGCACGTGGAACACCACGCGCGTCTTGCCGCCGCCCGAGGGGCGCATGTCGACGAGCTCGCCCTTGCGCTGGCTGATCTTCTCCACCACCACGCCGACATAGGCGTCGTCGACGTCGACCAGCGCCTCCTCGATCGGCTCCAGCCGCTGGCCGGTCTGCGGGTCGGACTGGAAGATCACGCGCGGGCGCGAGATCGACAGCTCGAAGCCCTCGCGGCGCATCGTCTCCACCAGCACGCCCAGCTGGAGTTCGCCGCGGCCCGACACCTCGAAGGCGTCGGCGTCGGCGGTCATCTGGACGCGGATCGCCACATTGCCCTCGACCTCGCGCAGCAGGCGCTCGCGGATCACGCGGCTCTGCACCTTCGAGCCCTCGCGGCCCGCCAGGGGCGAGTCGTTGATCGAGAAGGTCATCGACAGCGTCGGCGGGTCGATCGGCGTCGCCGGGATGGGCGCGGTCACGATCGGGTCGCAGAGCGTGTCGGCGACCGTCGCCTTGGTCAGGCCAGCGATGGCGATCAGGTCGCCCGCCTCCACCTCGTCGACCGGCACGCGCTCGAGCCCCCGGAAGGCGAGCAGCTTGGTCGCGCGCGCGTCCTCGATCAGCGCGCCGTCGCGGGTCATGGCCTTGATCGCCATGTTGACCTTCGCGCGCCCCGTGTGGACGCGGCCCGTCAGCACGCGGCCCAGATAGGGATCCGCGTCGAGCATCGTCACGAGCATCGAGAAGGGCTTGTCGAGATCGCGCCGCGGCGGCGGCACATAGTCGATGATGAGGTCGAAGAGCGGCGCGAGGTCGACGCGCGGCGCGTCGAGCGTGGTCGCGGCCCAGCCGCTGCGGCCCGAGGCGAAGAGCGTCGGGAAGTCGAGCTGCTCCTCGGTTGCGCCGAGGATCGAGAAGAGGTCGAAGACCTCGTTATGGACGTCGGTCGCCCGCGCGTCGGGGCGGTCGACCTTGTTGATGACCACGATCGGGCGCAGCCCCGCGGCCAGCGCCTTCATGGTGACGAACTTGGTCTGCGGCATCGGCCCCTCGGCCGCGTCGACGAGGACGACGCAGCCATCCACCATCGACATGATGCGCTCGACCTCGCCGCCGAAATCGGCGTGGCCCGGCGTGTCGACGATATTGAGGCGCACGTCCTTCCAGACGACGGAGGTGCATTTCGCGAGGATGGTGATGCCGCGCTCGCGCTCGAGGTCGTTGGAGTCCATCGCGCGCTCCGCGACCTGCTGGTTGGCGCGGAATGTCCCGGCCTGCTTCAGCAACTGGTCGACCAGGGTCGTCTTGCCGTGGTCGACATGGGCGATGATCGCGAGGTTGCGCAGGTTCATGGGACGGGGCTGGCCTTGGCCGGAGGGGAGAGACGGGGCGGCGCGCGGCATGGCGCGAAAGACCCTGAAAGCGCCGGGAACCTAGCTTCGGCGCCGCGCGTCGCCAAGCGCGGTTTTGCAGTGCAAAAAATACGTCGCGCGGCGCGCGGGCCATGGACTGCGCGCGGGGCGCATGGCCGCGGCCCGGTAACTGCAAATCATTCTTACTTGCGAAGAGTGATGGCCCGGCGCATAGTCGCCTTCAGTTGCAAACCATTCGCAACTGAAGGCGAGACCCTCCGATGCTGCGCACCCCGTCCCCCTCTCCGTTTTCCCCGCTGACCCGGCGTCGCGCCGTCATCGCCGGCGGTTTCGCGATCGCGGCGCTCGGCGGCACGGTCTCGCGCCATGCCGTGGCCCAGGAGCGGGTGCTCAACCTCTATTCCTCGCGCCACTACAGCACCGACCAGGCGCTCTATGACAATTTCACCCGCCAGACGGGCATCCGGATCAACCGCATCGAGGCCGATGCCGATCCCCTGATCGAACGCATGCGCGCCGAGGGCGCGAACAGCCCGGCCGATCTCTTCATCTCCGTCGATGCCGGGCGGATCGAACGCGCGCGCGCCGCGGGGTTGCTGCAGCCCGTCGCGTCCCGCGTGCTCGACGCCGCGGTGCCCGCCCATCTGCGCGATCCCCAGGGGCATTGGTTCGGCTTTTCCAAACGCGCGCGCATCGCCGTGGTGGCGAAGGGCCGCGCCGCACCGGAGGAGGCCGCAAGCTACGAAGCGCTCGCGGCGCCGCGGCTCAAGGGGCGGGTGGTCATCCGATCCTCGACCAATGTCTACAACCAGTCCCTGACCGGTGCGATGCTCGCCGCCCATGGCGACGCGAAGACGGAGGCCTGGTGTCGTGGCCTGGTAGCCAATTTCGCCCGCCCGCCCCGCGGCGGCGACAGCGACCAGATCAAGGCCGTCGCGGCCGGCGAGGCCGATATCGGCGTGTGCAACACCTATTACCTCGCCAACCTCATCCGCTCGCGCAGCGAGGCCGACCGCGCGGTGGCGGCGAAGGTCGTCGCGGTCTTCCCCAACCAGCAGGACCGCGGCACGCATATCAACATCTCCGGTGGCGGCGTGACCGCGAGCGCGCGCAACCGCGAGGCCGCGATCCGCTTCCTCGAATATCTCGTGAGCCCGGAGGCCCAGGCCTATTTCGCCGACGGCAATTCCGAGTACCCGGTGGTCGAGGGCGTCAAGCCGTCCTCGGTCCTCGCCGATCTCGGCGCCTTCCGCGAAGATCCTCTCAACGCCCAGGTCTATGCCGCCAACAACGCGCGCGCGCTTCAGATCATGGACCGCGCCGGGTGGAAGTGAGGGGCGCAACGCGCCGGACATCGCGCGCCGAACCGGATGTCGGTCCGGATCTTCAGAACCGAAGGCTGAGCGGACGTCCGGTCGTCAGCGCCATCTGCGCGAGGACGATCGGCAGGATCCGACGCAGCAGGCCGCCTCCACGCCCGGCCGGGCGCGCATGAGCAGGCGCCACGCCTGGATCACGCCGCCAGCGCGCGTTCGAGGAAGTCCAGCCGGTCCTGGCCCCAGAACAATTCGTCCCGATAGACATAGGTCGGCGCGCCGAAGACCTGGCGGTCGATCGCCTCCTGCGTGTAGGCGTCGTAGGCGGCCTTGGTTTCGGGCGTCTGCGCGGCTTCCCAGAGCAGCTCGGCGTTGCGACCATGCTCGGCGGCGATGGCCTTGAGCGTCTCGGGATTGGAAATGTCGCGCTCCTCTTCCCAGACTGCCCGGCCGAGGAAGCCGGTCAGCGCCAGCGCGTTGAGGTCCTTGAGATCGGCGGCGATGATCAGCCGCGCGGCCATCTCGGTCGGCACGCGGAAATGCTTCGGCTCCAGGTTGATCGGGATGCCGAGATGCGCGCGCCAGCGTTTCAGCTCCGCCATCCGGTAAAGCTGACGCTGCCTGGGACGCTGCGGCAGCGGCAGGCCTCCGGACGCCGCGAACACGCGCGCGGAGTCCATCGGCTTGACATTGACATGGACGCCCGCGCGCTTCGCGATCGTCACGAAGCGCGCGTGCCCGAGATACATCCAGGGACTGTTGACCGAGAAATAATAGTCGATCGTCTTTGTCATGGTCTGGTCCCGTTGCGAGGAATGATCATCTGGATCCGATGTCTCAAAGCGTCGGCCGGCGGTCACGCCAGGGCGTGGCGCGCTCGTAGGCATGGCCGACGCGCAGGACCTTGACGTCGTCGAAGGGCCGACCGGCGATCTGCACGCTGAGCGGCAGGCCGGAGGCGGTGAACCCGGCGCAGACGCTGAGCGCGGGCGAACCGGTCAGGCTGAACGCCGTCATGATCAGCTTGCCGCGCGTCGAGAAATAGGGCGGGCCGCTCATCGCCTCGATGGTCGGCGCGGCGCCAAGCGCGCAGGCGCTGACGACCGCGTCCAGCCCCTCGGTCGCGGCCATGTAGGACGAGCAGAGCTGGCGGCGCCAGCGCTGGGCGTGGATGACGTCCGCGCCGGAGATCGCGCGCGCCGCCTCGAGCCGCGTGCGCGTGATCTCGGCATAGAGTTCGGGCCGCGTGTCGAGGTCGCGCTCGTGGATCGACAGCGCCTCGGCATAGAGCAGCACGCGCACGCAGGCATCCCAGTCGGCGTTGGGCGCGAGCTTGACCGTCGTGACCTTGGCGCCCAGGCGCCGCAGTACCTTGATCGCGTCCTCGATCGCCGCCACGGCGTCAGGCTCGCCCTCGACATCGCGCTCGTGGAAATGGCGCACGACGCCGATGCGCATGCCCGCGATGCCGCCGCCGATGCCGCGGGTGAAGCTTGCGATGCGGGTCGAGGCCTCCGCGGGATCCTCGCCGTCCGGTCCGGCGATCGCGTTCATCGTGAGGGCGCAATCCTCGACCGTCCAGGCGAGCGGCCCGCAATGGTCGAGGCTGAAGGCCAGAGGCACGACGCCGGTGCGCGGCACGATGCCATAGGTCGGCTTGAATCCGGCGACGCCACAGAAGGCGGCCGGCCCGCGGATCGAGCCGGAGGTGTCCGAGCCCATGGCGAGCGGGACGAGACCGGCCGCGACCGCCGCGCCCGAGCCGCTCGAAGAGCCACCGGTGAAGTGATCGGTGTTCCAGGGATTGCGCGCCGGCGGGAAGGGCAGGTCGACGGCCGGCCCGCCGGTCGCGAATTCATGCGTGGCGAGCTTGCCCATCAGCACCGCGCCCGCGCCGTTCAGCCGCGCCGCGACGGTGGAATCGCGCTGCGGGACGTTCTTGATCAGCAGCCGCGAATGCGCGGTCGTGCGGATCCCCGCGGTCGCGTAGATGTCCTTGAGCGCATAGGGCACGCCATGCAGCGGGCCGATGCGCTTCCCGCGCTTCATCGCGGCGTCGGCGGCGCGCGCGGCGGCGCGGGCGCGATCGGCGGTCAGCAGGACGAAGCTGTGCAGCTGGCCGTCGAGCGCGGCGATGCGCTCCAGCGACTGCTCGACGAGCGCGGTGGCGCTGGTCCGGCCGGCGGCGAGCGCGCGGCTCGCGGCGGCGAGGGTGGGAAGCGCCGCGCTCATGCGCGTGCCCTCCGCTTCGCGGGCGCCGAGGCTGCTGCGGCGCGGCGCGGGATGAAGAGCATCTCGGGCTCGGCGGCGTAGTCGTAGCCGCGCGGGATGCGCGCGATCAGCTCGCGCATCGCCGCCGTCGCGTCCGCCGTCAGCTGCGTCTGGCGCGCGGCGTCGATCGCCGGCGCCTCCTTGGTCTTCCTTGTCATCGCTCGTCTCCCTTTCGTCATCGGCGTCACGCGGCGCCGAAGAAATCCGTCATGAAGGCGCTGGCCTTGAGCCCGGTCCCGGTGAGCAGGACAACGGTCGTCTCGCCGGGCCGGATCCGTCCGGCGGCGATCAGCCGCGAGGCCGCTGCGGCGGCGCCGGCGCAGGTCGGCTCGACATAGAGGCCGATCGATGCGAGGCGGCGCAAGGCGGCGCGGATCTCGTCCTCGCTCACCGCGACCGTCCCGCCGCCCGAGCGGCGGATCGCGTCGAGCACCGGCTTGAGCCGCACCGGGCGCTTGATCGCCGTACCCTCGGCGATGGTGGGCGTCCAGTCGCGCGGCAGCAGCGTATCGCTGCCCGCCTCGAAACAGGCATGGATGGGCGCGACATTTGCCGGCTGGACGCAGAAGAGCCGCGGCAGCCGGTCGATCTGGCCGGCGGCCAGCAGTTCGGAAAAGCCGATGTCGCAGCCCAGCACGTTGGATCCCGCACCGCAGGGAATGATGATGTTGTCGGGCGCGCGAAAGCCGAGATCCTCCCAGAGTTCGTAGGCCAGGAGCTTGGTGCCCTGGAGGAAGAAGGCCTGCCAGTTGTGGCTGGCGTAGAATCGCGTCGCCGATTGGCGGATCGCCTCGGTCTCGGATTCCTCGCGCGGGCCCGGCACCAGCTGCACCTCGGCACCGAAGGCGCGCATCTGCGCGACCTTGGCGGGTTGGGTGGTGGCCGGGCAGAGGATGCGCACGCTCAATCCCGCCGCCGCGCCGAAGGCCGCGATGGCCGCTCCGCCATTGCCCGAGCTGTCCTCGAGGATCGACGGAATGCCGGCCTGGCGCAGATAGGAGACCATGACCGACGCGCCGCGATCCTTGAAGCTCGCCGTGGGCGCGAACCATTCGAGCTTGAAGCGCAGCCCCGCGCCATCCCAGTCGCGCGCGATCAGCGGCGTGCAGCCCTCGCCCAGGCTGACCGGCGCGATCGCCATCGGCAGCGCGGCGCGGTAGCGCCAGATCGAGCGCTCCCGGGTGTCGATGTCCGTGCGCCCGATCCCGGGCAGGCTGGTGATCATCAGGGGGCGGCCGGCATCCGAACGCCAGCGCGGGATGTCGAGCGGATAGGTCGTCGCGTCGACGGGATCGATATAGCAGGGCGCGGTCATCGGTCGATCTCCGGTCAGGCGGCGGCGCCGAGGCCGTCGCGCGCGACGCGGCGCGCGACCTCGTCCAGCGCGCCGGCGAAGATGTCGAACATCTCGTCGACCTCGGCCTCGGAGATGATCAACGGCGGCGAGAAGCACATCGCGTCGGTCGCACCGGTCGCGCGGATGATCAGGCCGCGCTCCTGGCAGACGCGGCGCAGCGTCTCCTTGACGATCGGCGCGAAACGCTCCTTCGTCGTCTTGTCGGCGGCGAGTTCGATCGCGCCGATCAGCCCGACGCCACGCGTCGTGCCGACCATCGGATGACCGGCGAAGCCGTGCAGCCGTTCCAGAAAACGCTGCGACACGCGGCGAACATGGCCCAGCATGTCGCGCTCGTGCATCAGGTCGACGACCTTGCTCGCGACCGCGACGGCCACCGGATGCGCGGAGGTGGTGAAGGCCTGCGCGAACATGCCGATGCGGCGGCTCTGCTCGACCATCGCGCGGTAGATCTTCTCGCTGATCATCACGCCCGCGATCGGCTGGTAGGCGGAGGCGAGGCCCTTGGCCATGGTCATGAGGTCGGGCGCGATGCCATAGGTGTCGGAGCCGAACATGTTGCCGGTGCGCCCAAAGCCGCAGATCACCTCGTCGGCGATCATCAGCACGTCGTGCTTGCGCAGCACCGCCTGGATCTTCTCGAAATAGCCACGCGGCGGCACGACGACGCCGGCGGCGCCCATCACCGGCTCGGCGATGAAGGCGGCGACCGTATCCGGCCCTTCGACCTGGATGAGCCGGTCGAGCTGGTCGGCGAGGCGCTGCGAGAACGCCTCCTCGCTCTCGCCCGGTGCCGCCTCGCGCCAGTAATGCGGGAAGCCGACATGCAGGAAGCCCGGCAGCGGCAGGTCGAAATCCGTGTGCATGATCGGGACGCCGGTCAGCGAGCCCGACGCAAGGGTCAGGCCATGGAAGCCGAAGCGCCGGGCGATGAACTTCTTCTTCTTCGGCCGGCCGATCGCGTTGTTGTAGTAGCGGACCAGCTTGACGATCGTGTCGTTGGCCTCGCTGCCGGAATTGGTGAAGTAGACATGGCTCATCGGCGCGGGCGCGATGGCCTTGAGCTTCTCCGCCAGCTCGCCGGCCTGCGTCGTCGTCTTGTCGAAGAGCGTGTGGTAGTAGGGCATGCGCCGGAGCTGGCCGATCGCGGCCTCGACGATCGCCTCCTCGCTGAAGCCGAACGAGGCGCACCACATCCCGGCGATGCCCTCGATATAGCCCTTCCCGTCCTCGTCGAAGACGCGCACGCCCTTGCCCGCGGCGATCACCAGCGGCGGCGCCTCCTCGAGCGCGGCGAGGTTGCCATAGCCATGGATGAGATTGGCGGCGGCGCGCGCGCCGGTCGAATTCTTCCGTGCCGACATGCTGTCTTCCCCCTCGACGACGAGCCCCAGTTCAAACCATCGCGACGCGTTCGTCGAGCCTGATCGCGCGGCTTGCCCGAAACCCGAGGGCTCGGTCACACTGACCGCCATTCCGACGAAGGGGGGAATCCCATGATCCACGAGTTGCGCATCTATCACTGCGTGCCTGGCAAGCTGCCGAACCTGCTCAAGCGCTTCGAGACGATCACGCTCGAGCTGTGGAAGAAGCACGGCATCCGCCAGGCCGGCTTCTGGACCGTGATGATCGGCCCGTCGAATCTCGACCTCTACTACCTGATCGAATGGGAGTCGCTGGCCGAACGCGAGCAGAAATGGGCCGCCTTCGCCAGCGATCCGGAATGGATCGCCAAGCGCGCGGAGACCGAGCGCGACGGCGCGATCGTGGCGTCGCTGGAGAACTACATCCTCCAGCCGACCGCCTTCTCCGCGGTGAAGTGACCTGTTGCCGGAAGGATCGACCATGGCCGCGACCAGCCAGCGCCCGCTCGTCTATGTCGCCGACTCGCCGGCGAGCGGGCCGGCGCACGAGATCACGCGCGCACGCATCCGCGCCGCCGCGCGGCGGCATCCCGGCCTCTTCGAAGGGGTGCGTTTCGCCTACGGGTTGAAGCGTGCCGATCTCGCGAAGGCGGAGATCGTGCTCGGCGTCGCGTTCGACGCGACCACGCTGCGCCAGGACGCGCCGCGGCTGAAATGGATCCAGTCGATCAATGCCGGTGTCGAGAAGCTGGCCGGCAAGCTCGATGCCGGCATCGCGCTGACCAACGCTTCGGGGCTGCACGGTCCCAAGGGCGGCGAGTTCGGCCTGACCGGCATGCTGATCTTGAACCACGCGGTGCAGCGCTTCGTCGGCAGCCAGAGGCGCCGCGCCTGGGAGCCGGTCTTCACGACGCCGATCGAGGGCAAGACGGCGGTGATCGTCGGTGCAGGCGCGCTGGGCCAGTCGGTGGCGAAGCAGGCCAAGCGCCACGGCATGCGTACGATCGGCATCAACACCAGCGGCAAGCGTGTGGCCGGGTTCGACCGGGTGGTGAAGGTCGCCGAGATGGCGCGCGTCCTGCCGCTCGCCGATTTCCTGGTCGTGACCCTGCCGATCACGCCGGCGACCGAGAACCTGATCGATCGCGCCGCCATCGGCCGGCTGCCGGACCGTTGCGGCATCGTCAATCTCGGCCGCGCGCGGGTGATGGATTACGACGCGATGGTCGAGCGTCTGCGGGCGGGCACGCTCGCCGGCGCGGTTCTGGACGTGTTCAACCCGGAACCTCTGCCCGCGGACTCGCCGCTCTGGGACGTTCCCAACCTGATCGTCAGCCCGCATGCCGGCGTCGACGACGGCGCGGTCTATGTCGAGCGCGGTCTCGACATCTTCGCGGAAAATCTTCGCCGCTATCTGTCGGGGCGCAAGCTGCGCAACCTCGTCGATCTCGCGCGCGGTTATTGAGGCGGCAAGGCGACAGCCAGGAGTTCGAGATCCGCGGAGACCGCCGTCAGCCCATGCGCGCGCCCGGCGGGCATCGTGAAGGCGTCGCCGGCGGCCAGCGCCACCGGTGACGCGTCGCTGGCCTCCAGTGTCGCGGTCCCCGTGAGCACGAAGATGAACTGGAACTCGCCGTCGTGGGTCCAGCGCGGCATCGCGACGGCACCGCGCGCACGCAGGACGCGGGCATCGGCGAGGCCGCCGGTGGCAGCCGCCATGCCGATATCGCGGGTCTCGAAACCGGGGACGCGCCACGGCGTCCAGGCCGCCGTCGCCGCCTCGTGGCGCAGGAACATCTGACCCTCGAAGCGCCGGTCGCGATCGATCCGGGCGTTGGGCAGGTCGAGCGCCGGATCGGCCAGGGTCTCGTGCAGCGCCGGGCAGCCGATCTCGATCACCTCGAGCCCGGGCGAGCTTTCGAGCACGCGGTGGCGGATGCGCGGGGGCTGCAAGACGCAATCTCCGGCGCGCATGACGAAGTCCGGTCCCTGGTCCTCGTAGACCACCCGCACCCAGCCGGCGCGGCAATAGATCATCTGGAAGCGGACCTTGTGGTAGTGCACGTAATCGGGCACCGGGCCGCCCTCGGGGATCACGATATGCGAGGCGATGAAGCGCCCGCCGAGGCGGCCGGGGATCAGGTCGCGATAGCGCATGCCGGCGCGGCCGGTTCCCCAGTCGGCATCGCTCCCCGCGCGGCTGACGATCAGGGCCGGGGCGAGGGGTGGCACGACGACCGGCGGATCGGCGGGAACCAGAAGGATACGCGTGCCGTTCGGCGCGACGAGGGGGCCGGTCGGCACCTCGCCGGCGATCGCGAGCCGCAGGAGGCCCGGCGCGGCGTCCGATTGCGTCTCCAGCCGCAGCCGGATCCCATGCCCGGAGACGACCGCAGTCGCCGGGGCGTCGGCCGGATAGATGGCCTCGACGCGCAGCCCGAGCCGCGTGGTGAAGAACTCCAGCGTCGCCGCGAGATCGGCGGCGGGCAGGACGATCTCGGCGGCGGCGATGCGCTCGCGTATCGGCGAGGCCATCAGCGCGCCAGCTGCGGCAGGTCGCGATAGAGGTCCAGCGCCTCGGGATTCGCGAGGGCTTCCTTGTTCCGGACGGTCCGGCCATGGACGACGTCGCGGACCGCGAGTTCGGTGATCTTCCCGGATTTGGTCCGCGGGATGTCGGCGATCTGGACGATGCGCGCCGGGACGTGGCGCGGCGTCGTGTTGCGCCGGATCTGGTCGCGGATCCGCCGTTCGAGCGCCTCGTCGAGCGCCGTACCCGGGCGCAGCTTGACGAACAGGACGACGCGCACGTCGCCCTCCCAGTCCTGGCCGATCGCGATCGATTCCAAAACCTCCTCGACCTGTTCGACCTGGCGATAGATCTCGGCCGTGCCGATGCGCACCCCGCCGGGATTGAGCACGGCGTCGGATCGGCCATAGATGACCACGCCGCCGCGCGATGTGATCTCGGTCCAGTCGCCATGCGTCCATACGCCGGGAAAGCGCTCGAAATAGGCGGCGCGATACTTCGCGTCTCCGGGATCGTTCCAGAAACCGACGGGCATCGAGGGGAAGGGCTTCGTGCAGACCAGTTCGCCCTTGGCGCCGACCGCCGGCCGGCCGTCCTCGCCGAAGACATCGACGGCCATGCCGAGGCCGCGCTTCTGGATCTCGCCGCGGAAGACCGGTTCGGTCGGCACGCCGAGCACGAAGCACGAGACGATGTCGGTGCCGCCGGAGATCGACGCGAGATGCACGTCGCGCTTCACCTTGTCGTAGATGTAGTCGAACGACTCCGCGACCAGCGGCGATCCCGTCGAGGCGATGGTGCGCACCGTGGCGAGGCTGTGGGTGCGCGCCGGCTCGACGCCGGCCTTGGCGCAGGCATCGATGTATTTCGCCGAGGTGCCGAAGAAGGTGAAGCCGGCGTCGTCGGCGAAATCGAACAGCGCGTTGCCGTCGGGATGGAAGGGCGAGCCGTCGTAGAGGCACAGCGTCGCCTCGCAGGCCAGCGCCGACACCAGCCAGTTCCACATCATCCAGGAGCAGGTGCTGAAATAGAACACCCGGTCGCCCGGCTTGATGTCGGAATGCAGGCGCAGCTCCTTGAGATGCTGCAGCAACGTCCCGCCGGCGCCGTGGACGATGCATTTCGGAACGCCGGTCGTGCCGGAGGAATAGAGGATGTAGAGCGGGTGGTCGAAGGGCAGGTCGTCGAAGACGGGCGTCTCGGGTTGGCCGGCGAGGAAATCGTCCCAGCGCACGGCGTCGGCGATGCCGGCGACATCCGGGGATGGGCTCGCATAGCCGACGACCACGACCCGCGTGACGCTCGGCAGGCGCGGGCGCAGCTCGCGCAGCTTGCCGAGGCAGTCATGCGTCTTGCCGGCGTAGTGATAGCCGTCGACGCCGATCAGCACCTTCGGCTCGATCTGGCCGAAGCGGTCGACGACGCCCTGGATGCCGAAATCCGGCGAGCAGGACGACCAGACGGCACCGAGGCTCGCGGCGGCGAGCATCGCGATGACCGCCTCCGGCATGTTGGGCAGCTGCGCCGCGACCCGGTCGCCGCGCTCTACGCCTGCGGCGGCGAGGGCATGGCGCATGCGCGCGACCGCGCCGTTGAGCGCGCGCCAGGTCGTCTCGCGCCGGACCTTGTCCTCGCCGCGGAAGATCAGCGCCGGGGTGTCGTCGCAGCGGCGCAGCAGGTTGCGGGCGAAATTGAGCCGCGCGTCGGGGAAAAAGCGTGCACCGGGCATACGGCCATCCTCGGCGATACCACGTGTGCCGGGGCCGTCGCCGATCACGCCGCAGAAGCGCCAGACCTGTCGCCAGAAGGCCTCGCGATCCTCGATCGACCAGCGCCACAGCGCGTCGTAATCGGCGAAGGTGCGGCCATGCGCCGCGCCGGCCTCGCGCGCGAAGGCGACGATGTTCGCCTGCGCCCGCCGCTCCGGCGACGGTGTCCAGAGGAGGTCCGATGGGGAGGTCATGCGCGTCTGCTCCGCTGTCTTGCGTCGAGGA
>CAIOSQ010000277.1 GCA_903860935.1 uncultured Rhodospirillales bacterium
CCGATGCGCGATCCGAGCCTGGTGCGTGTCCTGCAGCGCCAGACCGCGCATCGCGTCGGGCTGGTCGCCTATCCCGACGTCGATGCAGGACCACAGCGGATCGCCGCGCGCATGGCCGAGCGCGCCGCGGCGGGTGCGCGCCATGCGATCGTGGACGCCCTCTGCGACCGCCACCTGCGCGACATCGGAGAGGCGGCGGCCGGCCATGCGCTGATCACCGGCGGTTCGGGTGTGGCGCGCGGGCTTCCCGCCGCCTATCGGCGTCGCGGCTGGCTTGCCGAGAATCCCGCCGCCGATGACCTGCCCACGACGCCGGGTGCGTCGGCGATCCTCGCCGGGAGTTGTTCCGCGGCCACCCTGCGACAGATCGCGACCTTCGCCGCCGCCGGCAACCCCTGCTTCAGGCTGACCCCGCAGGGTCTGGCGCGCGATACCGCGCTCGTCGGGCGCGCGCTCGACTGGGCCGCGGCCAAGCTCGCCGCGGGACCGGTCCTGATCCATGCCAGCGCGCCACCCGACGAGGTCGCGGCGGCGCAGGCGGAGCTGGGCCGGGAGCATGCCGCGACCCTCGTGGAACGGGCGATGGCGGACCTCGCGAGCGGCCTTGTCGCGCGCGGCGTGCGCCGCCTGGTCGTCGCCGGCGGCGAGACGTCGGGCGCAGTGACCGAGGCGCTCGGCGCCTACGCGCTCCGCATCGGTCGGCAGATCGATCCTGGCGTGCCCTGGACCTCGACGCTTGGCGGCACGGCGAGCATTTCGCTTGCCTTGAAATCAGGCAATTTCGGCGGCGATGATTTCTTTGCGAAAGCCTTGCGGCAAGCGCCGTGAGCACTGTCCTCGAGCGTACTGACGCCTGTGTTTGCGGTGGCGCCCGTCTGCCGCGTCGGCCATAATGTCGCAAACAGCGAAAAACCAAGGAATCGATCCGTGATCAGGCATATCCAAAAAGCCGCAGGTCTCGCCCTTGTTCTGGCGCTTCCCTTTGGTGCGCACGCACAGTCCCTCAACGAGGACCTGCGCCAATTGCTGCAGACCAATCCGCGCATCCTGGCCGCGCAACGCACCTTCGACGCGGCCAAGGATAGCGAGCAGCGCGCCTGGGGCGCCTTCCTGCCGACGATCGACCTGAGCACGAATACCGGCTACGACCGCGTCGACAGCCCGTCCCGACGCAACCAGGGACTGCGGACCCAGACGCTGAATTCGGACGGTGTCACCCTGTCGATCACGCAGAATGTTTTCGACGGCTTCCGGCGGACATCCAACTATGACGGTGCCAAGGTGCAGTCCTCGATCCAGGACAGCACGCTGGAGGCGACACGCCAGACCGTGATGTTCGAAGGGATCACCGCCTATCTCGACGTCCTCCGGCACACCCAACTGCTCGACCTCGCGCGCAAGAACGAGCGCACCATCCAGCAGCAATTGAACCTCGAGAGCGAGCGCGTCCAGCGTGGCGGCGGCATGGCGGTAGACGCCTTGTTCGCGCGCTCGCGGCTCCAGCTCGGGCGCGAGCGTGCGGTCGCGTTCGAGGGGCTGCTCAACGACTCCCTCACCCGCTACCAGCAGGTCTTCGGCAAGCGCGCGGTTCCGGAACTGATGATCGATCCGCTGCCGCCGGGACAGTTGCTGCCCGCCAGCCTCGAGGATGCGATCCGCATCGCGGAGAGCGGCAACCCGACCAAGATCGCGTCGGGCCTTCAGGTCGATCTCGCGGACAAGCGCCGGACCACCGCGGCGTCGGACTATTATCCGCGCGTCGATCTGGTGGCGCGCAATTCCAAGGAGCGCAACATCGACGGGACCGAGGGCGAACGCCGGGAATTCGCGACCTTCGTGCGTCTGACCTGGGAGCTGTTCAGCGGCTTCCAGACCAAGGCCTCCGTATCGGAGGCCGCGCAGCTCTACGGCGCGGCGCAGAACACCCACAGCTTCACGACCCGCAAGATCGCCGAGGAGACACGCCTCGCCTGGAACGAGATGAGCGTCGCGCGCGAGCGGGTGCGTCTGCTCGAGAACGCGGTGAACATCGCGTCCGAGGTCTTCGACGCGCGCGATCGTCTGCGCCGCGCCGGCCGTGAGACCGCGATCAACGTGCTCGACGCCGAGAACGAGGTCTACAACGCGCGGATCAACTATGCGCAGGCTGCCTATGACGGGCGTCGCGCGATATATCGCCTCCTCCATGCCATGGGCCTCGTGACCCCGGCCAATTTCGGCATCTGAGGATCGCCGGAGGTCGCCTGGCGCAAACGTCGTCGTCGCGCCGCTTTGACTGGCGTCGTCGCCGCCAGGACCATCGCTCATGCTGACGCGCGAACAGCGCCTGGATGCGGTCGCAGAGCTTGAGCGCCTGTCGCGTGAGCGGCCCGACGACGCAGGAATCCTCAACAACCTCGCCGTCCATATCCGTGCCCTCGGCGACACGCCGCGTGCGATCGGCTTGCTGAAACGCGCCGTTGCCCTTTCGCCCGGCCAACCTGCATTCCACGCCAATCTCGGGAATGCCTGTTCGGCAAACGGTGACATCGACGGCGCGATCGAGTCCTACCGCGCCGCCTATTCGCTCGATCCGGCCAATCCTGCGGCGGCGATCCAGCTCGCCGGTGCGCAGCACCGGGCGAAGCGTCTGGCCGATGGGCTCTCGGTCACCGCCGACGCGCTTGCGCTTCATCCCGATCATGCCGGCGTCCACAACGCCCATGGCGCATTGCTCTGCGCCCAGCGCCTCTACGACGCCGCCCTCGCCCATTTCCGCCGGGCGATCGCCCTCGACCCCATGCTGAGCGACGCCTATGCCAACGCCGCCCTGGCCAGCATGCAACTCGGCCTGAACACGCAGGCGGTCGCCATGGTCGATGACGCGATCGCGCGGTTGGGGCCGACAGCGGATCTGCTGGCGCAGCAAGGCCAGTGCCTGGTCTCGCTCGGATGGCCGGAGGATGGGCTGGCGCGCTTCGATCGCGCCCTCGAACTCGACCCCGCCCATCTCGACGCACGGCTTGGACGCGCGCGGGCGTTTTTCCTCATGGGCGACTACGCCGGTGCATGGCCGGCCTATGCGGCGCGCTGGTCGCGGCCGGAGAACCGACGCCCCGATGTCGGCATTCCTTTTTGGCGCGATGAGGATCCGGCGCGTCACGGCATCTTCGTGGTCAACGAGCAGGGGCTTGGCGACACGATCAATTTCTGTCGCTACCTGCCCATCCTCGCCCGCCGCGCTCCACGCATCGCCTTCGCCTGTCAGGACCCGCTGATCGACCTGTTGCGGACCAGCTTTCCCGGCATCCGCATCGTGCCCGCAGGCAAGCGGCCGCGCGATCTCGACATCGCGATCTCGCTCCTCGATCTGCCGCCGATGCTTGGCATGGATGCGCCCTATTGGCCTGGCGCTCCATATCTCTCCTCGCCGCGCCCCGCGCCGATCACTCTGCCCGACGATGGGCGAAAGACCGCGGGCCTCGTCTGGGCGGGCAACCCCGACCATGGCAATGACCGCTTCCGCAGCCTGGATCTGCCGTCCCTCCTTTTCCTCACCGAAGATCCGCGTGCGCGCATCGTTTCGCTGCAAAAAGGGCCAGCCGCGGCTGCGCGCACGCGTCTGGGCGCGGAGCGCCTGCTGCTCGATGCGAGCGAACGGCTCTACAGCTTCGCCGATACGGCCGCCCTGGTCGCGCGCCTCGACCTCGTGATCACCGTGGACACCGCCGTCGCCCATCTGGCCGGCGCGATGGGAAAACCGGTCTGGGTCCTCCTGCCCGCGGCGCCGGACTGGCGCTGGGGCCTGACGGGAGACCACACGCCCTGGTACCCGTCGATGCGTCTGTTCCGCCAGACGGTTCTCGGAGACTGGGCCGGGCCGATCGCCGCGCTGCGCGCCGCCTGGAGCGCCTGGCTGACGCGAGCGGTCTGACGCGCCCGACGCCTAAAAGATCGGCGCGATCTCTATCTGCGGTGCCGTGCTGCCGACCGTAGGAATCCGCGCCAAGACCGAGTAGCCGGGAGTTGTGCTGTCGGGTTCGAAATAGAGCGTGTTCGTGGAATCGACCACGAAATAGCTGGTTTCTGATGTGACCAACGAATCCAAAGCCTGCCCGCTGAACACGAATGGCTGAGAGAACTGGTCTGTCATCACGACGAAGGCCGGAGGTGGCGAGTTCACGCCGGACGGCATCAGATCGCTGTCCACACGGATCACGTCCGAGGCATTGAGAGCAGTCTGGTCAACGAAGTAATCGGCCAGGGTCGGCAGAAAGCTCGGATCGCCATAAGGGGTGTCGAACGGGACCTGGATGAAGGCATCGATCTCGAAGGTATCCGGCCCGCCGCCGCCGAACAGGGTCAATCCTTGCGAGGCCCGCAACGTGTCGCTTGCGTTATCCGATCCGCG
>CAIOSQ010000278.1 GCA_903860935.1 uncultured Rhodospirillales bacterium
CAACGATCTGCACCGCAAGGCCAGCCAGGCAATCGCCCGCGCCACCGGCGCCGAGGCCGGTTTCGTCACCGCCTCGGCCGCGGCCGGCATCACCCTCGGCGTCGCCGCGGCGATGACCGGTGCCGACCTCGCGCGGATCGAACAATTGCCTGACGCGACCGGCATGCGTGACGAGGTCGTGATCCAGATGGGCCACATGACAGGCTACGGCGCCGCGATCGAGCAGGGGATCCGTCTCGCCGGCGCACGCGTCGTGCCCATCGGCAACGTCACCGACGCACGCGGCTACCAGTTGGAGCACCGCATCGGCGAACGCACCGCGGCCGCCCTCTACGTCGTCTCGCATCACACGGTCCAGTACGGCCAGCTGCCGCTCGCCGAATTCGCCCGCATCTGCCATGCGCGCGGCGTACCCGTGATCGCCGACCTTGCCTCGGAATATGATCTCAAGGGATTCCTCGCGGCCGGTGCCGATCTCGCGATCTACAGCGCGCATAAATTCCTCGGCGGCATGACCGCCGGCATCGTCGCTGGCCGCAAGGATCTGGTGCGCGCCACGTTCCTGCAGAACTCCGGTATCGGGCGCGGCATGAAGGTCGGCAAGGAAAGCATCGTCGCGACGATCGCCGCGCTAGACGCCTGGGGTAGACGCGACCATGACGCGGTCCGGCGCACGGAGCGCGGTCATCTTCAGCTCTGGATGGAACGCTTCGCCGGAGTCGCCGGGATCCGCGCCAGCATCATCCCCGATCCCACCGACAACCCGCTCGATCGGCTGAAGCTGGAGGTCGACCCGGAGGTCGCGCGGATCACCGCCTGGGATCTCGCCGACGCGCTCGCCGCCGGCGACCCGCCCGTGATCGTGCGCGACCATGAAGTCGAACAGGGATTCTTCCAGCTCGACCCCTGCAATCTCCACCCCGGGGAGGCGCCGGTCGTCGCGACCCGTGTCCTGGCCGAGCTGGAGACGGCCCGCAAGCGCAACGCGCCATCCGGGCGCAGCGTCGCGCAGCGTCGCGCGGCGCGCTTCGAGCGGATGCTGCGCTGGCCCGACTGAGGCTGGCCCGACTGAATATGGCGATCAGCGCGCCGGGCAGGGCTGGCCGCGCGACTGCTCGAAGGCGGCATCGCCGCCGCGTATCGTTTCCTTCCACACCAGATCGCCGGTCTCGGCATCGACCAGCAGATCGGCACCGAGCACCCGGCCCCACCACACGCGGACCAGGACCAGCTTCTCGTTGGCCCAGGCCGCATACGCCGTCGCGTTGCCATGGTTTTGCAATTCGATCACGACGGCCTCGGGCCGCTCGCTCTCGATCACGATGCGAGAATTCCAGGGTGGCGGCGCGCTGAAATCGGGATCGGTCTTGCGCAGGCGATAGGCTCCGTTCGGAGAAACCGTCCATTGCGCGCCGTCAGCCGGCGCGACGCGCTCGCGCCGCACGGCCGCCCGCTCGCCCGGCTGCTCGCCCCATGGGCCATGCGTGATCCGCGGCGCGGTCCAGCACGCCGGCGGCGTGTGATGGCCCGGCGCCTGTGCGAAAGCCGTGCCGCCGATGAACGCCAGCGCCAGCGCGAAAGCCAGGATGAGACGCATCGCCCTTCCCCTTCTGTCACGCGGCTCCCGGTAGCCGCCCTCACACCTTAGCGCGATTGATGGCTTGCCACACGCTTTCCCGCGTCGCAGGCATGTCGATGGACGTGACGCCCAGCGGTCGCAGCGCATCCATCAGGGCGTTCA
>CAIOSQ010000279.1 GCA_903860935.1 uncultured Rhodospirillales bacterium
CATGGCCGCCTACAACCTGATGCCGCCGCAATTCGAGGATGGCGCGGGGCGCTGGGCGCGGATCTGGGCCGAGCATCTGGAGGGCAACGCGCCCTGGCTGTCGGCCTTCGTCGAGCATCCGGAGTTCGACGATTTCTGGCGCACGCGAGTCGCCGATCTCGGCGCGATCGCCTGTCCCAGCTTCAACATCTGCGGCTGGCGCGATCTCTACGCCGATTGCACGCCGCGCGACTTCGCCGCCATCACCGCGCCGAAGAAGCTGCTGATGGGACCGTGGAAGCACGAATTCCCGGACACCGCGAAGCAGGCGCCGGCCGCGGGCCTCGCCGACATGGAGCGTTGGTTCGACCGCTGGCTGCGCGGCATTTCCAACGGCATCGACACCGAGCCACCGGTCTCGCTCCATGTCCAGGGCCGCGAACCGCTCTGGCGCGCGCAGACGCAGTGGCCGCCGGCCCGGCTCGACCCGCGCGATCTCCATCTGCGCTCCGACGGCACGCTGGGCGCGGGCGGTGGCGCGGGACGCAGCGCGCATCGCTACGATGCGACGATCGGCATGCAGTCGCTGGCGTGGGACCCGTGGACGACGGCGGTCGATCCAGGCCTGCCGCACGACCAGTCGGCCGACGACGCGCGTGCGCTGTGCTTCGACATGGCGCCGCTCGACGCGCCGCTCGAGCTGATCGGCGCACCGGTGGCGGAGCTTGAGGTCGCGGCCAGCGCGCTGCCGCTCAACCTCGTCGTCAAGCTCGCGGCGGTCGCCCCCAATGGCCGCTCGATCCTGATCACCAGCGGCTGGATCGATCTGGCGGCGGCGGGGGCGAAGCCGGGGGAGAGGCTGCGCGTCGCGATCCCGCTGCGCGCCACCGCCTATCGCCTGCTGCCCTGCGAGCGGCTGCGCGTCGCGCTGGCCTGTGCCGATTTTCCGCGCATCTGGCCGACGCCGGTGCCGGCGACCCTGACGCTCTTCCATGGGGACAGCCGCATCTCCCTGCCGATCTGTCCGGCGCCGGCCGGCGCGCCGGCGGAACCGGTCTGGGGCGCGCTGCAACCCGCCGTGCTGGCGTCGGCCAACGATCTGGGGGGCGCGCAGAGTTGGGATCTGTCGCGCGACCTGATGACGGACACGGTGCGGCTATCGGCGTCGCGCAGCGAGCGCCTGCGCATCGACGCCGCGACGGAACTCGCCATCGATCACGCCTATGGCGCCGCCGTCGCCGCCGCGCGTCCGGATCTCGCGCGCATGGATTCGACGACCACGGTGCGCCTCGCGCGGCCGGTCGGCGCGACGACGCTGGTCGCGCGCTCCGTCGCCACGGCGCATCATGCGGCGGTGGCGATCGAGATCGCCATCGACGGCCAGCCCTTCTGGAGCCGGTCCTGGCGCTATGGGCCAGGGATGCCCGCATCACACGCGCCCGCATCAGGGATGGGGAAGTGACCGGCCGCCATGACCGTGAACATCTACGACGATCCCGACTTCTTCGCGGGCTATGCGACGCTGCCGCGCTCCGCCGCCGGGCTCGACGGCGCACCCGAATGGCCGGCGCTGCGTGCGCTGCTTCCGTCGCTGGCCGGCCGCGACGTGCTCGATCTCGGCTGTGGCTATGGCTGGTTCTGTCGCCATGCGGCCGAGGCCGGCGCGCGGCGCGTGCTCGGCCTCGATTCCTCCGGACGCATGCTGGCGCGCGCGCGGGAGATCAACGCCCATCCGGCGATCGACTATGCCCTGGCCGATCTCGAGACGGCCGGATTGCCGGCGGATTCCTTCGACCTCGCCTATAGTTCGCTGGCCTTCCACTACGTCGCCGCCTTCGACGCGCTGCTGGCGCGGATCCATCGCGCGCTCCGGCAGGGCGGGAGCCTCGTGTTCTCCGTGGAGCACCCGATCTACAGCGCGCCCGGTCATCCGGCGTGGAGCGAGGCCGGCGATGGCCGCAGGATCTGGCCGCTGGAAGGGTACATGCGTGAGGGGCCGCGCGAGATCGACTGGTTCGGTGCGCGCGTGGCGAAGCGCCATCGCTTGATGTCGACGACGCTCAACGCGCTGATCGGCGCGGGCTTCGCGATCCGCCATGTCGAGGAGTGGCGCCCGACCGACGCCCAGATCGCGGCCAAGCCAAGCTTGGCCGTCGAACTGGAGCGGCCGATGTTCCTGCTGGTCGCGGCCGGCCGGCGCTCATGAGGGCGGCGCGGCCTGGGCCTCGGCTTCCGCCTCCAGACGCGTGGTCGCGGTCTCGATCGTGTCTTCCAGGCGGCGCATGAACTCCGCGCGCTTCAGACCGGCGGGGATGTCGGGCAGGATCTCGACGACGATCGTTCCGGGTCGCTTGAGGAAGCTGCGGCGCCCCCAGACCAGGCCTGAATTCAGCGCCACCGGCGTGGTCGGCATCGCCAGCGCCTGCTGCAGCGCCGCGATGCCCGGCTGGTAGGGCATCGTGGCGGCGGGTGCGCCCGGGGCGGTGCGCGTCCCCTGCGGGAAGATCACGATCTGGCGGCCGGCCGCGCAGGCCGCACGCGCGTCGACGACCAGTTTCTTCAGCGCCGAGGCGCCCGCCTGACGGTCGACGAAGATCATGCCCTGGTGGCGCGCGAAACTGCCATAGACGGGGATCGCGGCCAGTTCCTTCTTCATCACGTAGGACGGATCCTCTGCCATCAGGAAGAAGATCATCGTGTCGAGCGCGGATTGGTGCTTGGCCGCGACGAGGCGCGCGCCCGACAGATGCGGACCACGCACCTCGACCCGCGCGCCGACGATCCGCTCCAGGAGCCACAGCACGCCGCGCGCCCAGCGTGCCGCGACCGCGCGCAGCCCATCGCGGTCGCGGGCGAGCAAGGGCAGGCCGGTGAGCAGCAGATAGACCGTCCAGGCGAAGAAGGCGGCGTTGAAGAGAAGCGAGCGGAGCAGGATCATCGTGGACTTCCGAGATAGGGCCGCAGCAGGGCTGCGATCAGCTTGTGGTACTCGCCGACGACGAGGCGCAGCGACCCTGGCCAGGCCCACCAATCCTCGCGCCGGAAGGCCTCGGGCATGACCGGATGCGGCAGGATCCGCATGCCGGGCATCGCGCGCCGGAATTCGATCAGGCTGCGCGGCATGTGGTAGGACGCGGTGACGAGGCGGAGCGTCCTGACGCCCTCGCGCTCCGCCCAGCCGCGCGTCTCGGCCGCGTTGCCTTCCGTGCTTTCCGCCGAATAGCCGAGTTCGATGCAGCATTCCACCGCCCCGGGAGACTGGCGTTGCGCGCGCAGCAATTCCTGGACATCGACGCCGCGATAGACGCCCGACACGAACAGCTTGCGCGCCCGCCCGCCGCGCAGCAGGTCGAGCCCGGTGGCAAGCCGCGCCGCACCGCCGGTCAGCACCACGATCGCGTCGGTGGTCTCGCCGTCGTCGCGCGCGGCGCGCGGGATGCTCTCGGCGAACCACACCAGTCCGCCGCCATAGGCGAGCATCGGCGCGGCCAGCAGCAACCCGAATAGCCGCAGCCAGAACCCGCCGCGGCGTGCGGCATCCGTCATGCGCCGCCATCCAGAAGCGCCGCGACCGCCGCGGCAAGATCATCATGGACCGCGACCGGCAGGATCTCGCGCGGCAGCCCCGCGGCCTGGGTCGCCGCGCCGTGGCCAGTGCGGACCAGGATGCGCGCGGCCCCCGCGGCCTGCGCCGCCTGCAGATCGCGCAGCGAATCGCCGATCATCGTCGCGCGATCGGGCGCCGCCCGGAAGCGGCGTAGCGCGTCGATCAGCATGCCCGGCGCGGGCTTGCGATGCGTCGAGGGCGGACCGGGGGCGTCGGTGCAGGCGAAGAGCGCGTCGATCCGTGCCCCGTGCCGTGCGAGCCCGTCGCGCAGCGCGTCGTGGATCCGGTCGAGCATCCCGGCGGAGATGATGCCGCGGCCGACCGCGCTCTGGTTCGTGCAGACCGCCACCGGGATCCCGGCCGCGTTGAGGCGTGCGACCGCTGCCGCGGCGCCGTCGATCAGCACCAGTTGCGCGGGCGTACGCACGTAGTCGGCGCGGTCGATGTTGAGCACGCCGTCGCGGTCGAGCAGGACGAGGTCGGGACGAATCATCTCAAGGCAGTCTCCGCAGGGCCGCGCGCGCGATCCATGTCGCGATCAGGCCGACGAGCAGCGTGCAACCGGCAAGCGGCAGGATCAACATCGTCCAGTGGAACGCGGTGAAGGCGGGCAGGGGCAAGGCGCCGGGATCGATCATGCCGACAGCCGTCGCATGGCGCGCCGCTGCGACCAGGGCAAGCGCCGCCAGCGTCCCCAGCGTGCCGCCCGCCGCCGTGGATCGCATCGCCGCGCCGGCGAATTCCCCGGCCACCGCGCCATCGCCCGCTCCCATCAGGTGCAAGGTCTCGATGTCCGCGCGCAGCGCGGCGAGGCGCGCGCGCGTCGCCATCGCGATCGCCAGCGCGGCCGCGGCGATGGCGGCGAGCGCGACCGCGCTCGCGAGGCCGACCGCGAGCCAGGCGAGCCGGGCGATCGCGTCGCGCCAGGCGCGATGGTCGTCGATCCGGGCATCCGGCGCGACGAGGGCGAGCATGTCGCGCGCCGCGTCGGCGTCGAACGTCCCGCCGGGCTCGAGACGCAGATCGAGGAGCACCGGCAGGGGCAGTTCCTCCAGCCGGGCATCGGGACCGAGCCACGGCGCGAGCAGGGCACCGATGCGCTCCGGCCCGAGCACCTCGGCCGCCGCGACGCCCGGCATCGCGCGCAGCAGATCCGCCGCGCGCGCCGCTTGCGCGGCGGCCTCAGGGGCGGGGGCGATCTCGATGGTCAAGGCACGGGCCAGCGCACCGCGCCAGCGGGCGGTCGAATCCGCAGCCGCCAGCGCGACGGCCAGCGCGACGCAGGCCACGAAAACCGCGGCCGCGGCGATGCCGGCGAGCTGGCCGCGCGCCGGATCGCGGCCCAGGATCATGGAGCGGCGACGCGACCCGATCATGGCCGCGCCTGTCCGGCCGCGTCGGGCGGCAAGACCCGCCCAGCCTCGAGCCGCAGCACGGGATGGGCGAAGCGCGACGCGAGGCGCGTGTCATGGGTCGCGACGAGCACCGTCGTTCCCATGCGGTGCATCGCCTCGAACAGGTAGAGCAGACGCAGCGCCAGCGGGGCCTCGACATTGCCGGTGGGCTCGTCGGCGACGAGCAGCGGCGGACGCGCGACGACCGCCCGCGCGATCGCGAGCCGCTGGCGCTGGCCGCCCGAGAGCGCGGAGGGGTGGGCATCCAGATGCGCGCCCAGCCCGACCCAGCCGAGGAGGTCGAGGATGTCCTTGCGATGGGTCTTCGGATCCTTGCCGGCGATGCGCAGCGGCAGCGCCACGTTGTCCACGACGTCGAGATGCTCGAACAGGCGGAAATCCTGGAACACGATGCCGATCCGTCTGCGGATCGCCGCGCGCGCGGCGCGGCTGGCGGAACTGGTCTCGGTGCCGAGGACGCGCACCTGCCCGTGGCTCGGCAAGTGGCCAAGGCAGATCAGCCCCAGCAGCGAGGATTTCCCGGAGCCAGAAGGTCCGGTCAGGAAATGGAAGGATCCCGCGGCGAGGCTGAAGCGCACGTCGTGAAGGATGTCGGGGCCGCCGCCATGGCGCAGCGCGACATCCTCGAACACGACGACCGGCTCGGCGGCCTTGGGGGCGGAGTGCAGGGGATCCATCGAAGGCGGCGAGTGTCCCGCAGCGCGGCCTGCCCCCGCAACACCCACGGCCCCGAAATAACCCACGGCTTGTCAGGGCGCCCGCGGGACGATTACATAGGTTCGCCCCAGGGGCTGAGCCTCGGGGAAGATTTCGGGTTCCATGATCCTTTCCTGTCCCAATTGCGCTGCGCGGTTCCGCGTGCCCGATCGCGCCCTGCGGCCCGCCGGGCGCTTGGTGCGGTGCAGCCGCTGCCTGGAGACCTGGCGCGTCGATGCCGATGGGCAGGAGCCCGGCGGACCGCGGCAGCGACCTGAGCCGCGTTTCGACGAACCGCCGCGCGCCGCTCCGGATTCGCCGCCGCTATTCGAGTTCGCCGAGGAGCCCCGGCCGGAGCCCCAGCCGGAGCCCCAGCCGGAGCCCACGCCGGAACCGGTCAAGCCGGCCAAGCCGCCCAGGCCGAAGCGCGATCCCGCCGCTATCCGTCGCCTTATCCTGCGCTGGCTCGGATGGGGCGGGGCGGGTATCGCGGTCGCCGCGACCGCCGCCGCGCTCTATTTCCACGAGGTGATGGTGGCGGAGGTTCCCGCGAGCCGCCCCGTCTACAGTCTGCTGCAATTGATGCCGACGATGAGCAGCGAGGGCCTCGCGCTCGAGAACCTGGTCACCGAGCCCGAACTCGCCAAGCTCGATCAGGCGGCGCTGCCGCCCAGCATTCGCATCAGCGGGGAGGTCCGCAACGCCTCCTGGGTGCCGCGGACGATCGCGACACTGGAGGGCCGGCTTTACGACCGGCGCCGGCTGGAGCTGAACCGTTGGTACCTGGGACCGGAACGCAGCTGGCTTTGGCCCGGTGAGGCCACGCGGTTCCGTTCCGAGGTCGCGCTGGAGGCCGTCCGTCCGGTCGAGCTGAGCATCCGGCTCGCTCCGCTGGAGTGAAGGGCGCGGATCAGAAGCGGCGTAGCAGCCGGTCGATGTAGTCGCGCTCGAGCTGCGGGCGGAAGCGCTCGCCGGCGCGCCGCAGCAATTCGTCCAGGATCTCGCGCGAGCGCTGCAGGTCCCCCTGGCCCGGGATGTTGACGTCGCTCGAGCTGGTGCCGCCCAACCCGTTCTGCAGCGGCCGACCGGCGGGATCGCGATCGGGTTCGCGCGCTCCGGTCTCCTCCGGCGTCTCGCCCCGGCCCTCGCCGCCCTCGCGCTGCTGACCGGCGAGCTGGTCCATCATCTGCTGGATCACCTCGCGCGCGCCCTGGCGCATCTGGTCGAGCGCGTCCATCTGCGGGCGCACCGCGCGCCCGGGCTGACCACGTCGCATCTGGTCGATCGCCTCGCGCATCGCCCGCTCCGCGCGACCCAGACCGTCGGGGATCCGGCCGGTCCGTTCGGACAGGGCGCGCATCATCTCGCCGAGTTGCTGACGCAGCGCCTCCTGTTCCGCGATGTCGCCGTCCGCGTCGCCCTCGCCGGGCTCGCCACCGGGCTGGCCCTGCTGCCCGGGCTGGCCTTGCTGGCCCGGCTGGCCACGCTGCTGGCCGCGCTGACCTGGACGCTGCTGCTGCGAGCGGCGAAAGCTGCGATCGGTCAGCTGCTGCTGCCGGCGCATCATCTCCTGCAGCCCCTGCATCATCTGGCCGGCGCCCTCGCCTTGACCCTCGCCTTCGCCTTCGCCTTCACCCTCGCCTTCGCCCTGCTGGGCCTGCATCGGCTGGCCGGCGCGCAGGTTTTCGAGCATCTCCTGCAGGCGCTGGAGCATGTCGCGTGCCTGGTCGCGCGCCCCGGTGCGCGCCATCTGACGCGCCTGGTCGAGCATGCGCTGAAGATCCATGCGGTCGATGCGCTGGGCGTTGCGGTCCATCCGCCGCTGGGCCCGCGGATCCTGCGGATTGCGCATCGCGTTCTCGAGCATCGCCTGGAGATAGCGGTCGATGGCCTGCTGCAATTCGCGGATCAGGCGCTCGATCTCCTCGTCGCTCTCGCGATTTGCGATCGCGTCCTGCAGGCGCTGCTGTAGCGCGCGCAGCTCGCGCTCCGCGAGGCTGAGGCGGCCGTCCTCGATGCGCAGCGCGGTGTCCCAGAGCAGCGCCTGGACGGCGTCGACCGAAGCGGCTTCCGCTCCGTCGCTGCCGCTCAGCCGCAGGGCTGCGAGGCGCAGCGCGAGGAAGACGACCGTGTCGTCCTGGTACTGCGATGGCAAGCCGGCGATCGCATTGAGCGCGGTGGCGACGCCGCGCCGCTGACCAGCCGGGTCGCCGACCAGGATCTTGCGCTGCTCGACGATCGCGCGCGCGACCGGGTTCTGGAACAGCCGCTCCGGGATGACGATTTCGGCCTCTTCCGACATCCCGGTCTGGCCGGCATTGTCGGTCACCTTGATGCGGACCAGCGCCTTGAGACCCGCCCAGGGATGCGCGGTGAGATCGTGGAAGCCGGTGCCGCGCGCAGCGCGCGCATTGGGCTCCGGCAGGGTGAGCGGCAATTCCACTTCGCTCGCCGCGACGCCGGCCGGGGTCTCCGCGCGGCGCAGCAGCGCCACCGCCGCGGCGAGCCCGTAATCGTCGGCCGCTTCGAAATCGAGCTTCAGCGCGGCGCGGCGCGTGCGCGCGGGCGGCTCGGCGAAGGACGCGGTCGGCGCGGCGTCGGGGATGACATTGAGGCGCCAGGCCGCGATGCGCTTGCCGCCTTGCTCGACGGCGAGGTCGGCGCCGCCGTCGATCGTCGTCGCGAGGCGGAAGCTGCGCGCGTCGATCGCCTCGAACGCGATCGGCTTGCCGTCGAGCAGCATCTGGGGCTGTCCCGCGCCGCCGGTGATCTGGGCCAGGAGCGCCGATCCGGCCGGCACGTCGAGCGCGGCGCTCGCGTCCGGCCGCGGTACCAGCGGCGCGATGCCGGTATGGGCGGGCGGCGTGATCCAGAGATCGAGTTGCCCGGGTGGCATGGCGGCCAGAACGGCGCCGGGGCGTATGGCACGGGACAGGCGCTCCGCGATGCTGCCGGGCCCGAGCGCGGCGGCGG
>CAIOSQ010000280.1 GCA_903860935.1 uncultured Rhodospirillales bacterium
CTCGCGTGGGATCGTGTCGAAATAGCCCTTCAGCATCCAGGTCGTGAAGGGAATGATCAGCGTCGCGTGGGCAAGGACGATCGACCACAGCGATCCGATCATCCCGGTCATGCGGAAGATCCCGAAGAGCGGGATGACGAGGAGTGTCGCGGGCAGCATCTTCGCGGCGAGGATGAACAGGCCGAGGCTCTGCCCGCCGCGTACGCGAAAGCGCGACAGCGAATACCCGGCGAGCACCGAGACCGACATCGAGAGCACCACCGCGCCGATCGCCGCCAGCGCCGAGTTCGACAGCCAGAGCAGGATCGGACGCTCGGCGAGGATCCGGCCGAAGACGTCCCAGTTGGGTGCGTCCGGCCAGAATTTCGGCGGCAGTTGGCGCAGCTGGTCGGGCTGCGACAGCGCGGTGACGAACAGCCAGTAGATCGGGAAGATCAGGATCGCGCAGGTCGCGGCGACGCTGGCGTACAGGAACAGGCGGGCGGGGAGCGACGGGCGCATCGTGCGGCTCACAGATGGTCCGGCGCGCGCCGCATGGTCAGCTTCGCGGCGACGACGCAGATGACGAGAGTCACAACACCGACCGCCGCGCCGTAGCCCATGCGATGGAAGCCGAAGGCCTGTTCGTAGGTCATGATCGCCAGGGTCTGCGTCGCCTTGAGCGGGCCGCCGCCGGTAAGCACGTAGATGATCGAGAAGTCGCGGAAGATCCACAGCATCACCAGCACCGTGGTGACGCCGATCACCGGCATCAGGCTGGGAATGGTGATGTGGACGAGGCGCTGGACGGCGTTGGCGCCGTCGACGCGCGCGGCGGCGTAGTAGTCCTCGGGGATCGACTGAAGGCCGGCGAGCGACATGATCGAGACGAAGGGATAGCCCTTCCAGACCATGGTCGTCGCGACGACCGCGAAGGCGGCCGTGGGATCCGAGAACCAGTTGATCGTCCGGTCCGCGAGGCCAAGGGACAGGAAGATCCAGTTCATGAGTCCGAAGGACGAGTCGAAGATCCAGGCGAAGATGACGACCGCGATCACCTCCGGCACGGCCCAGGGCATGGCGACCATCATCCGCGCGATCTTGCGGCCGCGGAAGCGATTGTCGACCAGCAGCGCGGTGCCCAGGCCGAGCAGGAAGCACGAGGCGGTCACCACGATCGTCAGCTTGAGCGTCACCCAGCACGCGTTCCAGAAATCGGGCGACGCGAATAGTCGTTCGTAATTGTCCAGCGTGAAGGGACGGCGCGGCCGGTCGAGCCGCGCGATCCCCACGTTCTGGAACGACAGGTCGACCGAGACGAAGAGCGGATAGACGATGATCGCCGCGATCAGCAGCACGGCCGGCGCCAGCAGCGCGTAGCCGAGCCAGTGCTGGCGGCTCGGCCGCGCGAGGTCGAGGCGGATCATCGTCGTTCTGTCCCGCCTGCGTTCACTGCCGCTGGATCGCGACGGCCTTGGTCTGCATCGTGCGCGCGACCACGGCGGGGTCGAGGTCCTGGATGATCATGCGCTGCGTCTCCTCCATGACCATTTTCGCGAATTCGTTGTACTGGATTTCGAGTCCCCGCGGGATACGGTCCACGCCGGCCTTGGACGCGGCCTGCGCCATCTCGACCAGCAGGTCGAAATGCGGCGTCGCGGCCCTGGCGCCGTCGGTCTTGGCGCGCGGGCTGGGCGGCGTGGAGGCCGCCATCGTCGCGTAGTCGGTCTGGAACCGGTCCGATGTCGCGATGGCGATGAAGTCCCAGGCGAGTTTCTTGCGGTCGGCCGGGATTTCCGACGCGATACCCAGGATGTTCGACGACCCGCCGACCGGGGGGTCGAGCGGCACCTTGGCGATCCTGATCTGATCCTTGGCCTTGCCGCGCTGGATGATCGGATAGAGCCACGGTCCGTCGAGCTTCATGGCGATCCGGCCATCGGCGAACATCTGCCGCGTCTCGCCCGCGGAAAGGTCGCGCGGGGTCAGGTTGCTCCGGACGATGTCCTTCCATCGCGCGAGGCCTGCGATCATTTGCGGCGTGTCGATCGTCACCTTCCCGGCGGCGTCGGTCCATCGGCCGCCTGCGTCCAGCGTGTAGTTCATCATCTCGGTGAGATAGACGCCGGCGCCGCCCTTGGTCTCGTGCCCGGTGCCGAACTGGTCGGGAATCCCGTCGCCGTTGAGGTCCTTGGTCAGCTTGCGCGCGGCGGCGATGTATTCTGCCCAGTTCGTCGGCGGGGCGATGCCTTCCTTCGTCAGCAGTTCCTCGTTGTAGGCGAAGATGTTGCCGAAATAGAGCATCATGATGCAGACGGGCTTGCCCTTCCACATGCAGGCATCCTGACCGGCCCAGCCCTTGAGATCCAGGCCGCCCGCGCGGATGAACGGCGCGAGGTCCTCGAGCCAGCCCTCGTCGGCGAATTTCTGGAATTCGAATGACGCGAGATGGACGATCTCCGGCGGCTTTCCGCCGGCGAACAGCGTGGTCATCGTGTCGGCATAGGCACCGCGCTCGACCTTGGTCCATTCGACCTTGACGCCGGGATTGCGGGCCTCGAACTCCTTGATCACGGCGGCCCACCAGTCGCCGACGCCGCGCTCGTCCTTCTGCCAGGACACGAATTTCATGACCTTCTGCTGGGCTTGCGCGGGCGGTGCGAAGACTGGCAGCAGCGACGCGGCGAAGGCCGCGGCCGCGATCGATCTCACGAATGACGTCATCTTTGTCCTCCCTGGGATGTGGTTGGCATATTGGTCAGGATTTGAGCAGGCGAAGCGCTTCGGCAGAGGGGGCGACGCCGAGGCCCGGGCCGCCTGGCACGTGGTAGCGGCCTGCCGCGCAGCGCATGTCGCCGTCGATGAAGCGCAGATTGGCGCCGAAGATCGAGTGCTGGAATTCATGGAACGGCGCGTTCCGCAGCGCCGCAGTCGCCTGCAGGCTCGCGGCGAGGAAGATGCCGATCCCGATCGTCGCATGCGGGATGATCTCGAGATGATGCGCCTCGGCATAGCGCGCGATGCGCATGAATTCCGTCACGCCGGTATGTCCCATCTCCGGTTGGAGGATGGTCACGGCCTGGCGGTCGATGCGCGCGCGCGCCTCGAAGACGGTGCGCCATTCCTCGCCTGCCGCGATCGGGACGCGCGCTTTCGCGGCGACGGTCGCGAGGCCGTCGACATCCTCGGGCGCGACCGGCGCCTCGGCGAACCAAAGACCATGCGGCGCCATCGCATCGATCGCGCGCACCGCGCCAGCCGCGCTGTATTCCCAGTGCATGTCGACCGCGATTCGCGCGGAGGGGCCGAGGCCCGCGCGCAGCGCCGCGATCTCCTCGCCGATGTCGCCGACGAGCATCGGCGCGGCGACCTTGAAGGCGTCGAAGCCCTTGTCCTTCCAGGAGCGCGCGAAATCGACCCGGGCCTCGCGCGTGGGCTTGGGAAGGCCGGAAACGTAGGCGGGGATCTCGTTCCGGCGCTGTCCGCCCAGGAGCTTCGCGAGCGGCAGTCCGGCGATCCGTCCCGCGAGATCCCAGAGCGCGATGTCGACCGCCGCGAGCGCGTCGAGATAGTAGCCGCCGGTGTACCCGCGCACGCGCATCATGTCGTAGAGATCCTCGTGGATCACCACGGCGTCGAGCGGATCGCGTCCGACGACGAAGGGGCCGAGCAGGTCCTCGATGATCGCCATCGGCGCGCCGGGCGCGACGATGCCATAGGTCTCGCCCCAGCCGACGGCGCCGTCCGTCGTCTCGATGCGCACGAGAACGGAGCGGTCATAGACGGGATAGACGGTGCGGTTGCCCGAGCGGACGAAATAGCCGCGCGCGTTGGCGACTTCGCCCGGTCGCAGCGCGCCGAGATAGACCTCTTCGCGCGGGATGGTGATCGAGAACGCCTCGACCTTGGCGACGCGCGCGCTCATGGAGTCGCCCGGAGCGGCGCGACGTGCATGCGGTCGGCGATACGGTCGAGCAGCGCGTCGATCTCGGCGCGGTCATGCGCATCGAGCGGGGCGATCTTCGCGCGGACGACGTCGTTGCGCAGGATCCCGCGGCGCGTCAGCACATATTTCGTGAAACGCATGCGCGAGAAGGCCTGGATGACCAGCAGCGGCAGGAGCAGTTCGTAGATCCGGCGCGCCTGCGCGATGTCGCCGCCCCGCCAGGCGCGGTCGAGCGCGACATGCAGGTCGGTGAACTCCGCCGCCGGCATCGCGCCGCAGGCGCCACGGCTGTATTCCTCGACGATGTAGCGCGCGCCGCCGCCGCCGAGGATCCCGGCGACGCTGGCCGGACGATTTGCGACGAGGTGGGAGATCGCCGCGCCGGAGGGCAGCGTCTCCTCCTTCACGTAGCGGATCGCGGGATTGTCGCGCGCGATGGCGACGACGGTCGCCGGCGCGAGATCCGAGCCGCGCGGCGCAGGCGCGTTCTGCAGCACGATCTCGAGCCCAGGAACCTCGCGCGCGATCGCCGCATAGAAGGCCGTGACATCGTCCGCCGTCGCGCCGACGCTCTTGGGCGCCTGGATCATGACATGGCGGATCCCCAGGCTTTCGGCCTCGCGACAACGCGCGACTGTCTCGGCGACCGTGGGCGAACTCGCGCCCGCGATGATGGGCACCCGTCCCGCGACCGCTTCGGTGAGCGCCGTCAGAAGGGTGCGCCGCTCCGCGCCGTCAAGGTCGTCTACCTCGCTGGCGAAGCCCGGAAACACGACGCCGTCGGCACCACCGGCGATGGCGAATTCGGCGACGCGTTGCAGGCCCGCCGGATCGATCGCGCGATCGTCGTGGAACGGTGTCGGCAGGACCGGGAACATCCCCTTGAGCATCGTCTCCCCCAAAGATCCATAATATGGACCGCTAGTTCATCATGTTGGATCATACAACACGATGTGCCGCGCGCAACGGCGGCGATGGGATGGCGCGGCGGAACCGGATGTTCAGGTGACGGGCAGCGCGGAGACGCGGGCGACCCCGCCGCGGCTTTCGAGGACATGGCCGGGCGGAACCTCGCGCCAGGGCCCCTCATGCATGTCGAGCGGTTCCGAGAGGACGAGGATGCTGCCGCGCCCGGGCAGCATCTCGACCTGCTGCTGGCGGATCGCGACTTCGCTGCCCTCGGCGTAGAACAGGCTGGGTGGCCGATCGTCGGAGGCGTAGCGCAGCGCGAAGAGGCTGGCGCCATCGGCATAGGCGGCGGTCATCCGGAACGGCTCGGCGATGCCATGCGCCGCCATCACGGCCTCGATCTGGCGGATCGTGCGGGCGAGGGCCGCCGCCGGTTCCTCCTGCAGGCCGTTGCCGATCGCGAGCAGGAAGAACGCCTCGGAATCGGTGGTGCCATGACGATGCCCATAGGCGTCGTGCGGAATCAGCGTCTCGATCTCGCGACGGATGCGCGCATAGCCGCCGATCTGGCCGTTATGCATGAACAGCGCGTTGTCGAAGCGGAACGGATGGCAATTCTCGCGGCTGGTCGACGTACCGGTCGAGGCGCGCACATGCGCGAGGAACAGGCGCGCGCGGATCTGCTCGGAGAGGCTGCGCAGATTGGCGTCGTGCCAGGCCGGCAGGATGTCGCGATAGACGCCGGGAAAACCGCGCTCGCCATACCAGCCCAGCCCGAACCCGTCGCCATTGGTGGTGGTCGCTCCGAGACGCGCCTGCAGGCTCTGGCGGATCAGCGAATTCTGCGGCTGGAACAGCAATTCCTCGATGCGCAGCGGCGCTCCGAGATAGGCGAGCCATCGGCACATCGGTGCCCCCTTCAGGCTTGCGGCATCACCCGCCGCGTGCGTCCGCCGCGCGCACGAAATCCAGGTTCAGCTCGAGGCCGAGGCCGGGGCGGTCGTTGACATGCATGTAGCCGTCGACGGGGACCGGCGCGTCGCGGAACACCAGTGCGGTGACGGGCTCGAACATCAGAAGCCGTTCGAGGAACGGGACGTTGGGCAGCGCTGCCGCGAGCGGCAGGTGGATGTTCTCCATCGCATGCGGCGCGAAGGCGACGTTGAAGGCCTGGGTCAGCGCCGCGATCTTGAGCATCTCGGTATAGCCGCCGGCGCGCGCGCCATCGGCCTGCACGAAATCGGCGGCCTCGGCGAGGAGAAGGTCGCGCACCCCGAATTTCGTGTATTCGTGCTCGCCGGTGCCGAGCGGAATGTCGGTGCCGCGGCGGAAGCGCGCCAGCCCGGGAATGTCGTCGGCGAAGACCGGCTCCTCGAACAGCGTGATGCGGCACTCGCGGATCTCGTTGGCGAGCTGTACCGCGCGCGCCGCGTCGAAGCAGTTGTTGGCGTCGACCAGCAGATGGATCTCGGGCCCCACCGCGTCGCGCACCTTGCGCACGCGGATGGCGTCGCGCCGCGTGTCGCGCCCGCCATCGACGCCGACCTTGAACTTTATGTGCCGGAACCCGCGCGCGACCATGCCCTTCATTTCGTCGACCAACTGGTCGTCGTCGTAGGAGGTCCAGCCGCCGCTGGCATAGACCGGCACGCGCGTGCGGTTGCCGCCGAGCAGCCGGTGCAGCGGCATGCCCAGGATCTTCCCCTTGAGGTCCCAGAGCGCGATGTCCACCGCGCTCAACGCGCAGAAGGTCAGGCCCTTGCGTCCGACACCGCGCAGGTAGTGGAACAGCTCGTGCCAGAGCGCATCGGTCTCGAAGGGATCGCGCCCGATCAGACGGGGCGCGATGTCATGCCGGATCAGCTCGCGCGTCGCCTCGCCACCGACCTCGTGATAGGTGATGCCGATGCCCTCGAGTCCCTGGTCCGTGGTCACGCGCAAGACCAGCAGCCCGATGGTTTCGACCTTGCGCGTGGAATCGGCGAAGTTTCCGGGAACCGGAGAGGCGACGAGATGGATGTCGAATTTGGCGATCCTATGACCCGGCATGTCGAACTCCCCTTGAGCGGCCCCCGCGCGCGGAGGACAGCATGACCGGGAGGGCGCCCGTCGTCGAGACGGATGTCGCCGCCGGCTACGGCGCCTGGGCGGCGGGCTACGACACGCAGGACAATCCGATGATCGCGGCGGTCGACCGCCATCTTTGTGCCCGCCCGCTGGGCTTCGCCGGGACGCGCGTGCTCGATATCGGCTGCGGTACGGGTCGGCTGATCGCGCACGCGCTCGCCGGCGGCGCGGCCGAGGTCGCGGGGATCGACGGTTCGGCCGAGATGCTGGCCCGTGCGGCCGAACGCCTCGCGGCGCCGCGCGCGCAGGGGCGCGTCCGCCTGGTGCGCGGGGAGTTGACGCAGCCCTGGGACCTGCCCCGGGAGGCCTTCGATATCGGTGTGATCTCGCTGGTGCTGGAGCATGCGCCGACGGTGATGCCGATCATCGCCGAGGCCGCCCGGCACCTGGTCCCCGGTGGCCTGCTCTTCGTCGCCGAGATCCATCCGGACATGCTGCGCACGGCGCTCGGCGGCCATTTCGAGCGCGACGGCATCGCCTACGCC
>CAIOSQ010000281.1 GCA_903860935.1 uncultured Rhodospirillales bacterium
CGGGATGAACCAGTTGCCGAAGCCGCCGATCAGCGCCGGCATGACGACGAAGAACACCATGATCAGGCCATGCGCCGTGACCACCATGTTCCACTGGTGCCCGTCGGAGAAGTACTGCATCCCCGGGGACTGCAGCTCCATGCGCATCCAGACCGAGAAGGCGCCACCGATCAGCGCGGCGAAGATCGAGAACACCAGGTACATCGTCCCGATGTCCTTGTGGTTCGTCGAGTAGGCCCAGCGGCGCCATCCGGTCGGATGGTGGCCGTGATGATCGTCATGGTGGTCGTGATGGGCGTGAGCGGTGTTGGCCATCGAGATTTTCCTTCAACCGGCCCGATCAGGGGCCTTGCCGTGGGAATTCGGGAAACGGTGATCAGTCGGCGGCGGCAACGCGAACCGGTTGCGCGGGTTCGGCGGCGGCGAATTTCTTTTTCGCCTCCTCGAGCCATTGCTGGAACTTCGCCTTGGAGACCGCCTCGACGGCGATCGGCATGTAGGCGTGGTCCGTGCCGCAGATCTGGTTGCACTGCCCGTAGTAGATCCCTTCCTTCTCGACCTGGAACCAGGTCTCGTTGAGACGGCCGGGAACTGAGTAGATCTGAACGCCGAGGGATGGAACGAAGAACGAGTGCATCACGTCGGCGCCGGCCACCAGCGTGCGGACCGTGGCGCCGACCGGAACGACGAGGCGGTTATCGACCTCGAGGAGGCGCGGATTGCCCGCTGGGTTGCCGTCCTTGTCGCGCACGATGCGGCTGTCGATCACGAAGGTCCCGTGGTCGGGATACTCGAACTGCCAGTACCATTGGCGCCCCGTGACCTTGATGGTCATGTCGGGGTTGACCGCGCGGTCCTGCTTGTAGAGCAGGCGGAAACTCGGGATCGCGATCACGACCAGGATGACGATCGGAACCACCGTCCACAGGACCTCGATCGTCGTGTTGTGCGCGGTCCGCGAGGGGTTCGGGTTACGCGCCGCGCTGAAGCGCGACATCACGTAGAGCAGAAGTGCCAGCACGAAGAGCGTGATGACCGTGATGACGGGCAGGAGCAACGCGTCATGGAACCACGAGATATCGTGCTTGATCGGGGAGGCCCCCGGCTGAAACCCAAGCCCCCAGGGCACCGGTTGCCCGGAGGCGAAGGCGGCTTGGCAAGGGGCAACCGCCATGAGGGCGAAAGCTGCGGCGCGAGACATCCAACGCATGGGCTCTGTCCGTGTTGTCATTCTCTATGCGGACGAGAGATCGCCCGCGATGGCGCGGTCCTCTCGCCCCGTTCTGTGCCGAAACGCCGGAACGCAGACGCGACGTTACGCCTCCGCTCTCCGCTGTCCTGCGATGAACGCGCCGGAAGCTACACCAGCGCCCATCGGATTCTCAACGGCCGATCGTCGGCGTGATCCACGAGATAGGTCGCCCAAGCGCGTCTGCCCGCCGCATGCCCCCCTGACGAAGGCGCGACGGATTGTCGCAAGCGACGCCGCGCCGCCCCCGGCGCCCCCGCACCGTCCGAGCGGGCTGCAATTCCCGGCGTGCGCGCCTAAGTTATCCCAACCTCGTAACCGTCCGGAGATCCCGCCATGAGCGCCCTCGCCCAGACTGACGCGTTGTTCTTCGACCGCGCTGGTCTCGACCTGGCCGCCCTGCGACGCCAGGTCGACGACACGCTCGCCGGGGCCGATGACGGCGAGCTGTTCCTCGAATATCGCCAGAGCGAGTCGCTGGCCTTCGACGACGGCCGACTGAAGAGCGCCGCCTTCGATACGAGCCAGGGTTTCGGCCTGCGCGCCGTAGCGGGCGAAAGCGTCGGCTATGCCCATTCGACCGACCTGTCGAACGCGGCGGTGGCGCGCGCGGCGGCAACCGTCCGGGCGGTCAAGGCGGGACATTCCGGCTCCGTCGCGTCGGCCCCCGCCGCGGGTGGGCCGGGCCTCTACACCGACGCAAATCCCCTGGGGCTCATGTCCTTCGAGGACAAGGTCAAATTGCTGGCCGAAATCGACGCCTACGCGCGCGCGAAGGACGCCCGCGTGCGCCAGGTCATGGCCAGCCTGTCGGGCGAATGGCAGGCCGTACAGATCCTGCGCGCCGGCGGCCAGCGCCTCGCCGATATCCGTCCCCTCGTCCGGCTGAACGTGTCGGTGGTCGTCGGCGAGGGCGACCGCCAGGAATCCGGGAGTTTCGGGACCGGCGGACGGTTCGCGTTCGCGCGCGTCGTCTCCCCCGAGGGCTGGCGCGCGGCCGTCGACGAGGCGCTCCGCCAGGCACTCGTCAATCTGCGGTCGGTGCCGGCGCCTGCCGGCGAGATGCAGGTCGTGCTCGGGCCCGGCTGGCCGGGGATCCTCCTGCACGAGGCGATCGGCCACGGTCTCGAAGGCGATTTCAACCGCAAGAAGACGTCGGCCTTCTCCGGCCTGATGGGACAGCGCATCGCCAGTCCGGGGGTAACCGTCGTCGACGACGGCACGATCGCCGACCGGCGCGGATCGCTGACCATCGATGACGAGGGGACGGCGACGCGCCGGACCGTCCTGATCGAGGACGGTCGGCTGACGGGCTACATGCAGGACCGGCAGAATGCCCGCCTGATGGGCATGGAACCGACCGGCAACGGGCGCCGCCAGAGCTTCGCCCACCACCCGATGCCGCGTATGACGAACACCGTGATGATGCCGGGAACCCATCCCCGCGAAGAGATCCTGGCCCGCGTCAAGCGGGGTCTCTACGCGGTCAATTTCGGCGGCGGCCAGGTCGACATCACGTCCGGCAAGTTCGTCTTCTCGGCCTCCGAGGCCTATCTGATCGAGGACGGTCGGGTCGGCCCGCCCGTGAAGGGCGCGATGCTGATCGGCAATGGTCCCGACGCCCTCACGCGCGTCGAGATGATCGGCGACGACACCGCACTCGACCCGGGCGTCGGAACCTGTGGCAAGGACGGACAAGGTGTGCCGGTCGGCGTCGGCCAACCGACGCTGCTGATCGATCGCCTCACCGTCGGCGGTACGGGAGGCTGACGCGCCATGAGCGCCTGGAAGACGGCCTATCGATCCTTCTATTACGAGGAAGCTCCGCCCCCCGACGACATCGTCCTGAGGCACGCGGATACCGCCCTGCTCGTGATCGACATCCAGAGCACCTATGTCGAGCCCAAGGACGACCCGCGCGAAGCAAATCGCTGGGCGCCCTTCCTCGCGCGGATGCGAGACGTGGTGGTACCCAATACGGCCGAGTTGATCGCAGCCTGCCGCGCGCGCGGCGTCGAGACGATCTTCGCGCGCATCGCCTGTCTCAAGACAGACGGACGCGACCGCTCGCTCAGCCAGAAAAAGCCGGGGTTCAACTATCTGCTGATGCCCAAGGACCGGCCGGACAGCCAGATCGTCCCGGAACTCGCCCCGCGTGGCGATGAAATCGTGGTGACGAAGACGACCGACAGCGCCCTCACCGGCACCAATCTGCGGCTGATCCTCTCCAACATGGGCATCCGCAACGTCATCGTGGCCGGCATCTTCACCGACCAGTGCGTGTCCTCGACCGTCCGCAGCCTCGCCGACGAGAGCTTCAACGTCATCGTGGTCGAGGATTGCTGCGCGGCAGCGACGGATGCGATCCATCGGGCCGAGCTCGAAGCCATCAACATGATCTATTCGCATGTCGTGCAACTCGAGGACGCCATCGGCTTCCTGAAGCCTTGATACGCGCGCCGGCCCCATGGACGGCCGACCGGTCGCGGACGCATAGTGCATCGCCGCGACAGCCCCGCCGGACAGGACCGCATGACCATCTCCCGCTATGTCGACGCAGTGCTGATGGGCGTGGTCGAGGGCTTCACCGAGTTCATCCCGGTCTCGTCGACCGGCCACCTGATCGTGCTTGGCGCGGCGATCGGATTCGAGGCGCCACCCGGCAAGACCTTCGAGATCGTGATCCAGCTCGGCGCGGTCGCGGCCGTATGCTGGCATTATCGCATGCGGATCGGCGCGATGGCGCGCGGCCTGCTCCGCGGCGGTCCCGATCGCCACTTCGCGCTTGCGGTCCTCGTGGCGCTGCTCCCGGCGCTGGCGATCGGCGCGATCGCCTATCCGCTCGTCAAGGCGCTGCAGACCCCGCTGGTCGTCGCGATCGCCCTGATCCTCGGTGCCGTCGCCATCCTCTGGATCGAGCGTCGTGCGCCGGCCCCCACGCATGGCGCGGCGGATGCCATACCGCTGCGGATCGCGTTCCTGATCGGTCTGTGCCAGACGGTCGCGATGATCCCCGGGATTTCACGATCGGGCGCGACGATCATGGGCGCGCTGCTGCTCGGCGTCGATCGCCGCGCGGCGACCGAGTTCTCGTTTTTCCTGCTGGCGCCGACGATGGTCGCGGCGGCGAGTTTCTCGCTGTGGAAGAACCGACACGACCTGGTGGTCGACGATCTCGCCCTGATCGCGGTCGGTTTCGCCGCCGCGTTTCTGGCGGCCCTGGCGGTCGTGAAGGGCCTGGTCGCGTTCATCGGGCGCCATGGTTTCGCCCCCTTCGCGTGGTACCGCTTCGCCCTTGGCGGGGCGATCCTGGCCATGCTGGCGCTCGGGTGAGCGCGGAACATATCTCGGCCGTGGCCCGTTTCCGCCCCATGGACGCGGCCTTGGTCCGGTCCGGTCCCACAAGCGATCGAGGAGCGCGCGCCATGCGACTGGTGAAACCTGCTTCGGCCACCCTCACCCTTGCCCTGCTCGGTGCCCTGTCGGCGGCGGGCTGCGCGCCGGTCCATTCCGGCAGCACCTATGGCCGCAGCCAGGCGGGCCAGGAACAGCGTGTGACCAAGGGCACCATCCTGGCGATGCGCGAGGTGAAGGTCGAAGGCACGGATACCGGGGCCGGGAAGATCGGCGGCGCGGTCGTCGGTGGGGCCGCCGGATCGACACTCGGCCAGGGCTCGCGCGCGAACCTCGCGGGCGCCGCTGTGGGCGCAGTCCTCGGCGCGGTGCTCGGGACGATGGCCGAAAACCGGCTCACCGAAGCGAACGCCATCGAATTCACCGTGCGCGAGGAAAACGGGGCGACCATCGCGGTCGTCCAGGCCAACGACCAGGGCCTACGGGAGGGCGAACGCGTCGTGATCCTGCGCGGTAGCCAGGTGCGGATCGTACGCGATGGAATTCCGCCCGAGGGCGGCGCGGCTCCGAAGACGTCCTGAGCCTGCGGGCGGTCGTCCCAGGGAAACCCGGGATCAGGGCATCAACAGGCCGCCATTGACCTCGATGACCTGCCCGGTGACGAAGCCGCTCATGCGGGCCGAGGCCAGGAACAGATAGGCGCCGACGCAATCCTCGGCCGGCGCGTTGCGGCCGAGCGGCGTCGCCGCCGCCAATTGGTCGAGCACGGCGCGGGACGTATGCTTGTCTTGCAGATCGGTCTCGATGATCCCCGGCGCGACCGCATTGACGCGGATCCCGTCGCGCGCGACGTCCTTGGCCAGACCACGCGTGAAGGTGCTCACGAAGCCCTTCGAGCCCGCATAGAGCATCGAGCCACCGCCGCCGCCGTTGCGCGCAGCGAGAGAGGACGAATTGACGATCGCGCCGCCACCACCCTGGCGCTTCATCGCGATCACCGCCGCCTTGGATGCCGCGACGACGCTGCGGATGTTGAGGCGGTAGATCGTCTCCAGAACGTCGTCGGGCGTGTCGACCATCGCGTGACGTCCGACGAGATCGCCCGCGTTGTTCACGAGCACGTCGATGCGCCCGAACCGCGCGACCGCGTCCGCGACCAGTCGCGCGGGTTCGTCCGCGTCCGAGAGGTCCGCCTGGAAGATCTCGGCACGCGCGCCCGCCGCCGCGATGTCACGCGCCACGGCCGCGGCAGCGTCCCGCGCGCTGTGGAAATGGACGCCGACCTGGGCGCCGTGATGCGCGAAGCCGCGCGCGACCGCCGCGCCGATGCCGCGGCTGGCGCCAGTCACCAGAACGACCTTGCCAGCGAGATCCCCGAGATCCATGACGTTCCTCCGAAGTTGCGGTCCCGCGTCGCCGGCATTTCCCGCGCCGACATCGCCCCGCGGGTCAGTATCGCAGCATGCCGAGGAGCGACGGAAGTGACCTCACAGCCAAGTTGGATGCGCCAGGACATCGATGCGATCCCGGACGCCTGCGCGAGGCTGCTCGCCGCGACGCCGGACGCGTCGACCGGGCTGGCGGCCACGCTGCATGCCACCGCGCCGCGCTTCGCGATCGTCTGCGGCCGCGGCAGTTCGGGCCACGCAGGCACCTATCTGCGCTACCTGCTGGGGTTGCGCGGCGGCCTCGTCGCGGCGGAGGCGTCGCCGTCGATACTGACGGTGCATCGCGCGACGCCCGCGATGACCGGCGCGCTCTTCATCCTCCTCTCCCAGTCGGGCCGCAGCCCCGATCTGGTCGCCACCGCCGAAGCCGCCCGCGCCGCCGGAGCGACGACGGTCGCGATCGTCAACGACGCCGCTTCACCGGCGGCGCGGGCCTGCGCGCATGTGCTGCCGATCCTCGCCGGTCCAGAGCGGGCCGTCGCGGCCACCAAGACCGTGGTCAACACGCTGGTCGCGGGTGCGGCGCTGGTGGCGACGATGGCCGACGACGCCGCGCTGCGCGCCAGTCTGAACCGCCTGCCCGCGTGTCTGGCCGGCGCGCTCGCCCTCGACTGGTCCGTCTGGACCGACACGCTGCGCGCCGGTGCTCCGGCCTATGTCCTCGCGCGCGGCCCCGCGCTCGCGATCGCGCAGGAGATCGCGCTCAAGCTTGCCGAATGCGCCGGTATTCCGGCACTCGCCTATAGCACGGCGGAGTTCCGCCATGGTCCGCGCGCGGCGCTCGCCGCGGGCGCGACGGTGCTGGTGCTGCGCAGCCGCGACGCCAGCGCCGGGGACACGGACGCGCTGATCGCCGAGTTGCGCGCCCAGGATGCCCGCGTTTTCGTGGCCGGAGCGACACCGGCGGATATCGACGCGTTGCCAATGCCCGATACCGGTGATCCGCTGCTCGATCCGGTCGCGGCGCTGATCCCCCGCCTATGGCGCCATCGAGGCCGCATCGCGGCGCCTGGGCCGCGATCCCGATGCGCCACCGGGGCTGTCGAAGGTGACGCGCACGTTGTGAGACGGCCCGTCGAAGACATGCGATCGTCATCGTGCCGTCGACATTCCGTCGTGTCCCGCGCGCAGCGTCGATGCGCCACCCCCACCGGCTTTCGGAGAGTTTCATGCGACGTGTCGTCCTGGTGATCTGCGATGGCCATCGCGCCGATTTCGTCTCGCCGACACTGACGCCTCGGATCTGGGCCCTGGCCGCGCGCGGACGCCGCTTCGCGCGGCATGGCTCGGTGTTTCCGTCGGTGACGCGGGTGTCGTCCGCCTGCATAGCCACCGGGTGCGTGCCGGGGCGGCATGGACTGCACGGCAACACCATGGCGCTCGACGAAGGCGACGGGCTGGTCACCCGTGATGTCGGACATCCCGATTTCCGCAAGCGCATGCGGCGCGCGACCGGCGCCACGTTGCGCGTGCCGACCCTCGCGCAGCGCCTCGCTGCACGCGGCGGCCATGTCGCATTCTCCAACGTCTCGCCGGGCGCGGCGTTCTTCCAGGATCCGGACGGCCACGGCTTCGTCTATCACCGCGACGGCAGCTACGGCCCGGGCGAACGTCCGGCCGAGGATCCTCTGATCGTGTCGCATGACGCCGCGGGCGATGCGGCGATGACGGAACGCTTCTGCCGCGAGGTGCTGCGGCAACGCCGTCCGGCGATGGCCGTGCTCTGGCTCTGCGAGCCCGACCATACGATGCATGCGAGCGAACTCGGATCTCCGGCGCATCTCGCCGCCATCGCCGCGGCGGATCGCTGCGTCGGCGAGGTCGCGGCCTGCGTCGACGCGCTGCGCGCCGCGGGCGACGACATCCTCCTGCTCGTCGGCTCTGATCACGGCCAGGAGACCGTCGGCGAGACGATCCGGCTGGACGCCGATCTCGTGGCTGCGGGGCTCAAGGCTTCTCTCGGCTCGACGGACGTCGCCATCGCTCCGCAGGGGTTCAGCGGTCTCGTTTCACTCGCCCCCGATGCAGCGGCGCGCGCACCGGCGATCGCCGCGTATCTGCAGCAGCAATCCTGGATCGGCACCGTGTTCCCGGCCGAGGACCTGGGACAGGTCGGGCTCGCACCGGCGCATGGATTGGCGATCGCGTTCACGCTGCGCGCCAGCGCTGCGTGCAACGGGTATGGCGTTCCGGGTCGCAGTGACCTCGTCGCCCTCGCCGCCGATGGCCGCGTAAAGACCGGGTTCGGCTCGCATGGCGGTCTCGGCGCCTGGGAGCAGAACCCGTTCCTCGTCGTCGATGGCGCGGCCGTCGCGCCGGGCAGCGTCACCGACATGCCGAGTTCGATCCTCGACATCGCGCCGACGGCCCTGCGTCACCTCGGTGTCGATGCCCCGGACCTCGACGGGCGCGCGCTGACCCTGGGGTGACGCGCGCGTCACCGCGCGACGGCGGATGCGGAGCGAACGGGTAGCCGGGCGACCGCGCCAAGCAGGGCGCGCGTGTAGCCGTCCACGGGCGCATGAAGGATACGGCTCGCCGCGCCGTATTCGACGACGCGGCCGCGATGCAGCACGGCGACGTCGTCGGCCATCGCTTCCACGGCGGCGATGTCGTGGCTGATGAACAGCATCGCCATAGCGCGTCTTGCCCGTATGTCGGCCAGGAGCTTCAGGATCTGCGCCTGGATCGTCATGTCGAGCGCCGTGACCGGTTCGTCGCAGACGAGGAGTGCAGGATCGAGCGCCAGCGACCGCGCGATCGCGACGCGTTGGCGCTGACCGCCCGACAACTCGTGCGGGTAGCGCCGCAGATGTTCGGTCCCGAGCCCCACCTCGTCGAGCAGCGCCGCCGCGCGATCCTGGCGCTCGCCGCGCGTGCCGATACCGTGGAGCGCGAGGGGTTCCATGAGACTCGCGACGACCATGCGCCGCGGATTGAGACTGCCGGCCGCGTCCTGGAAGACCATCTGCACCAGACGCGCGCGCGCCCGCGCGCTGGCTGGATCGGACGGCTCGAGGCCGAAGACGCGCAGCGATCCCGAGCTCGGGCGAGCCGATCCGACCGCAAGCCGACCGAAGGTCGATTTTCCCGATCCCGATTCGCCGACCAGTCCAAGACAGACACCCGCCCGTATCCGCAGCGAGACATCTGCGAGCGCGGCTTCGCGCACCGCTCCCATCCGCCGCGGCGCATAGGCGAACCCGACGGAGCTGGACTCGAGCGCGATCGTGTCGCCGGGACGGACCGGCGCGCCGATCCGTCCAGCCGGCCGAGACGCGACGAGCACCTGCGTATAGGCGTGCGACGGTGCCGACAGGACACGGGCGGCGGTCCCGGTCTCGACGATCCGACCATCCTTCATCACAGCCACGCGGTCCGCGACGCGCGCGACGACCGCGAGGTCATGGCTGATGAACAGGATCGCCATCCCGTGGCGCGCCTGCAGGCGCCGCAGGAGCTCGACGATCTGGGCCTGGACCGTGGCATCGAGCGCCGTCGTCGGCTCGTCGGCGATCAGAAGCGCTGGCGCCTGGGCGAGCGCGGCGGCGAGCCCCGCGCGCTGCAACTGCCCTCCCGACACCTGATGCGGATAGGCGCCAGCCATCGCCCCGGGTTCAGGCAGCCCACATTCCTCCAGCAACGCCAGCGTACGCGCGCGCGCCGCTTCGCGGGGCAGATGACACGCCATGGCGATCTGCGCTCCGACCGTGCGCAAGGGATCGAAGCTGGCATAGGGATCCTGGAACACGACGCCGACCCGCCGTCCGCGGATCGGATCCCATGCCTCCGGCCGGTCCGCAGGCAAGGCGTCGCCGGCGAGATGGACGATGCCTTCGGCCCGCGCGACGGGCGGAAGCAGGCCCCCCAGGGCGAAGGCGGTCATCGACTTGCCCGATCCGGACTCACCGACAAGCCCGAGGGTCTCGCCCGTCGCGATCTCCAGCGCGACCCGGTCGACGACCCGGCGCGCGCCGATCTTCACGCTGAGAGAATCCACGGAGAGCAGGCGTGCCGGCCTAGTCATGTCTCAACCGCGGATCGAGGGCGCGCTGGCAGAGATCGGTCAGCGCGTTGACCAGGACGATCGCCAACGCGAAGACGAGGATGACGGCCTGGACGACGGGATAATCGCGACCGAGGATCGCCTGAAGCGCCACCGTCCCCAGGCCGGGCAGCCCGAACAGGACCTCCATGGTCAAGGTGCCGCCGATCAAGCCCGCGAGAATGAGCCCGGACAGCGCGATCGCCACGGGCGCCGCGTTGGGCAGGAGGTGTCGGAACACGATGGTCGCGCGCGATTGACCGCGTGCGCGCGCGGCGCGAACGAACGGCGCCGCCGCAATCTCCTTCAAGTCCTCGTGCAGAGGCTTGGCGAGCTGACCGGCGATATCGATGCCGATCACAATCGCGGGCAGCGTCGCCTGTCCAAGGACCGGCAGCCATCCGAGCCAGATGGAGAAGATCAGGATCGCGGCCAGACCGACGCAGAAGGTCGGCAAGGCGATCGACCAGAGATTGACCGCGTTGACGAGCCAGACGAAGACGCGGCGCGGCCAGATGACGGCGGCAGCCGCAAGACCGATGCCAAGGGTCAGGCCGATCGCCAATGCCTTGGCGGCGAGCGCGAGCGTTCCCGGCACGGCGAACCAGATCATCTCGGCGACAGGCCGTTCGAAGCGGATGGACAGGCCAAGATCCCCCCGCGCCGCCGCCGCCAGCCAGGCGACGAACTGCGCGGCGACCCCGCGATCCAGCCCCAACTCGGCACGCAGCGCGGCGATCTCGGAATCGCTGAGGTCGCCCTCGGCCGCGAGCACGTCGACGACGTCGCCAGGAATGACGCGGATCAGAAAGAACATCACGACCGCGATCGCGCATACCACCGCGCCATGGCGCAGCAGCGCGGCCCCGGATCCGGCGAAACCACGGGTCATGCGGCCATACCCCGCCGCAGCGGATCGGAGCCGAGGCGCAGACGATCGCCCAGCAGCGCGAAGGCAAGCGTGATCGCCGACAAAGCGGCTACCGGCATCGCGAGGGCGAGCGGCGCGGTCTCGGCATGCCGGACCGCATCGGCGATCATGCGGCCCCAGGTCGGGGTCCCCGGCGTGACGCCGATCCCGAAGAAACTGAGCACCGACTCCGTCGTGATGGCCCGCGGCACGACGATCGCCGCCTGGGTGACGATCGCGCCGAACAGGTTCGGTGCGACATGCCGGGAGAGGATGGACAGGGGCGGAGCGGCCATCACGCGCGCGGCGGCGACGTATCCGGCGCTGCTCTCGCGCCGCCATACGGCACGCGCGACATGGGCGAAGATAGGGGCATATGCGATGCCGATTGCGAGCGTGAGCGGCAGAATCCCCGGCCCGAGCGCCACCAGCAGCGTCATCGCGAGCAGGATCGACGGCATCGCGCGCACGAGATCGTAGCCACCGAACACCAAGGTCTCGGCAATCCGTCCCGACGCGATCGCGACAAGGCCCAGCACCGCGCCGATCAGGATCGCCGCCAGCGTCGCGGCCAGGGCGACGAACAGCGTCAGCCGGGTTCCCACGGCAAGCCGGGTGAAAATGTCGCGTCCCAGGTGATCCTGGCCAAGCCAATGCGCCGCGCTCGGCGGCATATTGGCGCCGCCGATGTTCTGCGCGAGCGGGTCGAGGCCCGAGAGCGCCGGTCCTGCCAGGGCGAGGAGAACCGCGCCCCCCAGGATGACCACCGCGATCGCCGCGCCCCGCGATCTCACCGAACCGGCCCCGCCTTCGTCAGCGCAGACGGGAGAGATCCGCATAGGCGGCGCCTCCATCGACCCGGGCGGCGGCCCAGGTGAAGCCCGGCGACCAGCCGACGACATCGCGCCGGTTGGCGATCGTCTCGGCGGAATGACCGATCACGACCGTCCAATAGCGCTCCATCGCATGGCGCCAGGCATCGAGGTAGAACTGCCGGCGCGTGTCGAGATCGACAGCGGCGACAGCCTTGCGCACGATCGCATCGAAAGCCGGATCCTGCGGGCTACCCCAGAGCCCCGTATTGGGCCCGTCGGACAGCAATCGGATGTAGCGCAGGAAGATATCGGCGCGTGGCCCGCTTCCGAACGGCGCCAGGTCCCAGTCGTATTGGCCGAGGCGGCGCTGGGCGCCGAGATCGTCGAGCGCCAGATGCTCCACCTGGAAGCCGAGTTCGCGCATCGTCTGCGCGCAGGCCTGGGAATAGTCGTTCTCCCAGGACACGATCCGCAATGGCGTCCGGGCAGGGTCGACGCCCTCCGCCCGCAGCATCGCGAGCGCCCGCGCACGATCCGGCCGGGCGTGATGATCGGCGCGGTGCAACGCCTCGTCCCAATAGAAGTTGCCTGGGGCCGCCATCTGGTTGGTCGCGACGCCGCCCTCGCCCGCCCAGATCCGGAGGAGCGCAGACTTGTCCATCGCGTGGCAGACCGCCTCGCGCACCCGCACGTTGTCGAAGGGCGCACGAGGCTTGCGGTTGTTGAAGGACCAGAAGATCCAACTCGTATCCTTCATCGCCTGCAATTCGATGTTCGGATCGGCCTTGAGCACCGCCATCTGGTTGGCCGGGGCACGTGCCACATGCAGATCACCGGCGCGCAGGGCGAGCGTGTAATCGACCGTATCGCGAAGATTGAACTCGACGCCCGCGTTGCGCGGCAGACCGGGCTGCCAGTAGGACTCGAACGCCGGCGCGTCGAGCCTCTCGTTCGGGATCCAGCGGCCGAAACGATAGGGGCCCGTTCCGATCGGCGTCTGGATCGTTGCATCCCATCCAGGGCTCTCTGGCGCGAGGATCCAAAGTTCCGACAGGATGTTGAGCAACGGGCCGTAGGGCTCCGACATCTCCATCACGAACTGCGTGGGATCGGGCGCCTCGAGCGTCTTGACCAGTTGCATGGGCGCCGCCAGCCAGCCGCGGCGCACCTTGTCACGCACGCGCTCGGCGTTCGCCTTGACATCCATTGCGGTCATCGCGCGACCGTTGTGGAAGCGCACGCCCTGACGGATCCGGAACGTATAGCGCCTGCCATCGGGGCTCACGGTCCAGGATTCGGCGAGATAGGGGATCGCCTTGCCGTCGTCGGCGATGCTCGTCAGACCCTCGACATAGACCTGCTGGACCGAGATCGAACCGGTATGACGATGCGGATCGGACGTATCGAGGCCACCCAGGGCGATACGCAACGCCCGGCCGCGAGGCGTCTGTGCCCGCGCGATCTGTTCCGCCAGCCAAGGCCCCTGGGCGATGAAGCCGCCCGCAGCAAGCGCCGCACCGCGCCGCATCAGGCGTCGCCGATCGAATATGTCCGTCATGCCGTCGCTCCGTTGTCGCCCGCGCCACGCGCGGTGACGCAAGGAATCCGGGACGGCGGTGACGCAACGGTCTCAGCTCCGTGACAATTCGATGCCGGACGGCGACAGGGCGGCTTCGGTCGCGATCAATACGCCTTGCCTTCGTAGATGCCGCCGTGTCGCTTCCATTCGAGGTCGCCATCGACGTCGACACCCTCGGCGGCGAGGCGGTCGCGCCATGTCTCGGCGTTGTCGGCCGGGGTGAAGCCGATCGCCTCCCAGTTCGGATGGGCGATCCGGATCCGCGTGTTTCCCGACATCCCGAACACGATGGCGGCGCCCACGTCCGGTTGTTTGAGCGCGCGATCGAACATCTCGACGGCGTCGCGCGGGCTGAACCACGTCGAGAGATGCCGCTGCTGGCTCGGACGTTCCTCGAAGCTGCCGATGCGCAGACTCACCGATTCGATGCCGTGCTTGTCATAGTAGTAGCGGAGCATGTTCTCGCCGAAGACCTTGGCCACCCCGTAGAAACTGTCGGGACGAACGGGATCGGTCTCGGACATGCCGTGCGAGACCGGGTACATGCCGTAGGTGTGGTTGGTCGAGGCGAAGACGATGCGCTTCACGGACGCCGCGCGCGCCGCCTCGAACAGGTCGTAGAGGCCGCGGACATTGGCGCGGAACATCTCTTCGAAATCGCGCGGCTCCGGCGCGCCGGCGAGATGGATCACCGCGTCGACGCCGTCGACCGCGCGGGTCAGCGCGGCGCGGTCACGCAGATCGGCGACGATCTCCTCCTCGCCTGGGCGCAGTCCCTCCACCGGCCGCCGGTCGAGCAGACGCAGGGTGCCGTGGCGACCGGCAAGTCCGGCGCGCAACGTCGTGCCGATCTTTCCGGCAGCCCCGGTGATCAGGATTCGGTTCCAGGACAGATCGGTCACGAAGCGGTCTCCTTGGCGAGCTGACCGACCG
>CAIOSQ010000282.1 GCA_903860935.1 uncultured Rhodospirillales bacterium
ATACTCCGCACGTCGCCCCACCAGCGCGAGGCTGTCGACATCCCCGCCGCCATCGATGGCATCGTCGCCGCGCCCGCCCTGCAGCCGGTCATCCCCGGCCCCGCTGGCGATACGGTCGTCGCCGTCATTGCCGCTGATCACATCCGCGCCGGGACCGCCGGTCAGGATGTCGCCGAGCGCGGTGCCGTAGATCCGGTCCCCGTCGACGCCAGCCTGCACGCCCGAGGATTGCGAGAAACCGAAGGACGCGCCGTCGGCCAGACCGCCCGCGACGATCTCCACCGCATGCGCGCCCGGCGGCACGAGATCGAGGATCGCCTCGGCGAAGCGCAGCATGTCGACGCGCTGGAAGGTCAGGCCGGTATTCGGCACCGTGTCGTTCTCGTCGTCGCCGTCGATGATCGGCCGTCCGGTCTCCTTGAGGAGATCGCGAATCTCGTCGAAGCCGAGCCGGCGGCCCAGTTCGCGCTGCGCCAGATCCTGGGCCAGCGCGACCATCCCGGCGATCTGCGGCGCCGCCATGCTGGTGCCGGACATAGACACGAAGCCGCCGCCATTCGCCGCGGCGGCGATCCGGACACCCGGGGCGAAGATGTCGCTTTCGGTGTCGTCGCGCTGCGAGAAGAACGCGATCGCGTCGACCTGCCCCGTCTGCGAGGTGCCGAAACTGCCGGCACTGGGCCAGACCGCCCCTACCGACAGGACATTGGGATCGGAGGACGGATAGGCCACGCCCTGGATCGACCGGCTGCCATAGCCATTGCCCGAGGCCGCGACCGCGACGACGCCCGCATTGGCGAGCGCCTGGAAGCGGCTCGCGAGATAGCCGGCATGCGGCTCCGTGTGGAAGTCGCGCGACCCGAGCGACAGGTTCACGGACGCGATGTTGTAGCGGGCGCTGTTCTCGATCACCCAGTCGAGCGCCTCGGCGATGTCGAGCCAGCTGCCGCGCCCCTCGGCGTCGAGGGTCCGCAGCACGACGAGGTCCGCACCCGGCGCGATCCCGGGAAAGGCAAGGTCTTCCGATCCCGCGATCCCCGCGACATGCGTCCCGTGCCCATTCTCGTCGCCGGCATCGTCGTCGCCGAACCCCGTGAAATCGTACTGGAACACGATCCGGTCGGCGACGCCGTCGGCGTCGGCGTCGGCGCCGAAGACGGGATGGTCGAGATCCGCGCCGGTATCGATCACCACCACGGCGGTGCCGCGCCCGGTGACATCGGCGAAGCGCGCATCGGCGCGGAAGGCTGCGATGTTGGTGGCGGTGCCGAGTACCGCGAAATCGGATGCCGCCGCCGCCGCGTCGAGCGGCGTGGTCTCGATCACATCGGTGTCTGCGCCGCCCGGCATCTCGCCACGGATGACGACGGCGGGCGTCACTTCGGCGGGCGCCGGAAAGGTCGGCGCCCAGCCGGCCACCGGAAGCGCTGTGATCGCATGGAGCCCGGCGGTCAAGCCATCGAGGCGATACCGTCCCGCCGCATCCGTGATCGCGCTGGCCTCGCCGGGATCGATGCGCCCATCGCGATCGAGATCGTCGAACACGGTCCAGCCAACCAGGGACGCCTCATCCGCATCGACCACGCGATCGCGATCGGCGTCGTTCCAGAACACGCCAGACACGCTGCCGCTCGCCCCAGGCGCCGATGCCTGGGATCCGCTCCCGTCCTCCGGGCTCATGCCACGGCCCTCGTCACATCTGCCCTTTCCGCGCCCGCACCGACGTACGCACGGCTCGCCATCCGTTGATCCTGCTTACACAAGATGCCGGCACCGATCCAGCGATCGCCATCCAAGCGCCACCCAGGGGCCAGGGGGGGCAGCCCGCAGGACGGCAGCGACGGCAACCGCCAAGACGCACCGTCCTCCCGGCCGCGCGCATGCGCGGCTGGGAGGACAGACGCCGTGCGCAAGCACGGCGGCAGGAGGGCATGGAGAGCTCAGGAGACCTGCGCGCGTAGACGACCCCGCGGC
>CAIOSQ010000283.1 GCA_903860935.1 uncultured Rhodospirillales bacterium
AGCAGGGCGAGGCCGCCAAGCGCCGCGGCGCCGGACAGGAGGCCGCGCCGGGTGGTCATGCGGTCGATGGTCATGGCGGTCTGCCTCACATCAACTGATAGGCGGGATCGAGGATCAGCGCGCGCAGACCAGCCTCGTCGTCGGTGGCCGCCGCGGCACTGACCGGCGCGATCGGCATCAGCGCGCGCCATCGGTCGTCGCGGCGCTGCCACGCGCCGGGCAAGGTGGCGATCCACGCGGCCGCGTCGGCGTTCACCTTGCGCGGCGGCAGCGCCGGACGTCCGGGGCCGCCGCCCATCGCCATGCCTGATCCCATCATGCCGGCCATCGATCCGGCGTTTGCGTCCGCCGCGCCGTCGGCCGTGCCGTCCAGGCTGGCGAGGTCGAAGGTCAGGTCGCCATTGCAGTGAAGATCGCCGCTGCGGGTGGGCCTGCAGACCGGGTTGTTCAACCGCTGTGTCGCCCGGGTGGCGGGATAGACGCGTCCCGCAACCTCGATCCAGTCGATGAACAGGTTGCGGTCGCCACGCGGACCGCCGTCCCTCGGCGGTGGCGCGGCACCGTCGTTCACGAACTGGATCACCACCCGCTTCACCGGTTGGTCGACCGGAAGGCGCAGGACACGCCAGGCCCATTCGTTGCGGTCGGGGATCCGCCCGAACCGGCTGGTATCGACGGCGAAATCGATGTCGCGCTCCGCGAGCAGCGTGCCGTCGTTGATCGTCACGCGCATGCGCGGCGGTCCCTGCCAGGCCTCGCCGGCGACCCGGATGGCGAGGCCTTCGGTGCCGGTGGGCAGCGGGGCCGCGACGAGGCCGCGATTGTCGAGCAGTCGCCCGAGGACGTCGTTGCGCGCCACGAGGCTGGCCGGGGTGATCCAGGTCTCGCCACCGGGCCAGCCCTTGACGTTGGGCGGCTCGAACAGGTCCTGGCCAAGCCGTCGCGCATGGACGGCGAGGGCGCCGGGATCGACGAGTGGCAGGCCAAGCTCGCGATGCAGCCCGGCGATCAGCACGACGGGCGCCTTGATCAGGCTGCCGCGGTTGCGCCTGTCCCAGAACGCGTCCGACAGGAACAGCGCGCGCAGTGCCGGCTTCAGGTCGTAGGTGGCGCCGCGCAGTACGGCCGCGATGCGCGCAACCTCGGCGGGGTCGGGCTGCGGCGACACGAATTCGCGCCAGAGCTTTTCGGCGATGTACTGGGCCGTGCGCGGATGCTCCAGCAGGACGCGCACGACGTCGGCCGCGTCCTGGCCCGTCTTGCCGAGGAACGTCTTTGGCCCGGTGTCGTGCTGGCTCGGGTAGAAGCGGAAATCCCAATGCGTCTCGCGATCCACCCCGAGGCCTGTGAGGGCGCGCGCGATCTCCTTGATGTCCGTCTCGGCGTAATGCCCCTCGCCGAGCGTGAACAATTCCAGCAATTCGCGCGCGAGATTCTCGTTCGGCCGCCCCTTGCGGTTGGTCGACGCGTCCAGGTAACGCAGCATGACCGGATCCGCGAGGATCGCGCGCAGCAGGGTCGCGAAATTGCCCGTGCTCTCGCGGCGGAACAGGTCGTTCTGGTTCCACATCCGGTGGACGTTCTGGCCCGTGGCCTCGAACGCGGACACGAAATGGTTGTGCCAGAACAGCGTCATGCGTTCGGTCAGCGGCGCGGGGGTCGCGATCATCTCCACGAGCCACCAGGTCTTGAGTTCCTGGAGTTCCGCGCGCCGCGCCTGGTTGAACAGATCGCGCTGTTCCTGGGGCAGCGCGTACATGTCGCGATAATTCGGCCAGGTGCCAGACAGGAAGGCAGGGGACGGGACGCTCGGCGTGGTGCGGGTCGCGGCGAGGACGCGATCGACGGCGGCCTCGCGGCCGAGGGGGGCCAGCGCCGCGGCCTGAGCGGCCTCGGCGCCGAAGCCCGCGCGCGTCAGCAGATGGCGCGCCTCGTCAGGAGGCAGGGCGGCGACCGGTCCAGCGGCGGCGAACTGGCCGAGAACGAGAGCTACGAGAAGACGCAGGATGATCCGCATGTGGCACCTGTGAAGGTCTCCGGCCGCGCTTGCCAGCCACGGCCTGGCGCGACGATCATACAATCGGGTCGAAGGTTGCAGAAACCCTAACGGAGCTGGGGCGATGACGGATGGGGAGCCGCGGATCGCGGCGGGTGATGTCGCCGCCTATTTGCGCGACGGTTTCGTGGTCGTTCCGCACGTCTTCGACGCGCACGAGCTGGCGGCGCTGCGCGCGGAGTCGCTCGCGCTGTGCCGCGGCGCCTTCGGGGCGATACGCGGCTTCGTCCCGCCTGATCCTGGCGCCGACGACGCCACGACGATGGGCCGCTACATGGTCGGCGTGATGCCGCACAAGCTCGACGGCTCGCTCTTCGCGCGGGAGGTCGGCAATCCCCGGATCGTCGACGTCGTGACCCGCCTGATCGGCCCCGACGTGAAGGCGGTGCATTCGCAGATCTTCTTCAAGGCGCCCGGCATGCCGGGCAACGCGCTCCATCAGGACGAGCGGTTCATTCCCACCCGCGACCGGTCGCTGGTGACCGCCTGGATCGCGCTCGAGGATGCCCGGATCGCCAATGGCTGCCTGCGGGTGATCCCGGGCTCCCACCGTCCGAGCGTCCTGTGGCCGATGCGTCGCCACGAGAATCCGGAGCTTGACCGTGCGGAGGAACTGCACGGCTTTCCGTGGTCGCGCGACGCGGTCGTGCCGGTCGAGGTTCCCGCCGGTGCGGCCGTCTTCTTCGACGGCTACCTGATCCACGGATCCCATCCCAATCGCAGCGCCGGCCAGATGCGCCGCGCGCTGCTCTACGTCTACGCGAGCGCCGCCACGCCGGTGCTGTTCGATCCGGCCAGCTATCAGCCGACGACGGAGGACTACCCGGACATCGTGATGGTCGCCGGCCGCGATCCCTATGGCTGGGTGCCCCGGCGTCGGCATGGCGAGCCCTATCTGCGTCCGTCCGGCCCGACGGTCGCCGACCTCGAGCTCGCGCGGCGCCATGCGGCGCAGGCCACGGCCGTGCCGCCGTGAGGCGGCGGGCGCGTCAGGCGAGACGCGCGTGCAGGTCCGCGGCGAGCGCGGCGAGCGCGGCGCTCCAATCCGCGCCGGGTCGCTGACGATAGGCGCGCGAGCCTGGATACCAGGGCACCGCCCCGGCCTCGTCGACGCGCCAGCGCCAATCCATGGCGGCGGGAACCAGGATGTCCGAGCCGAGGCCCGCGCCATGGCGCAGATGGACATTCGTGCTGCCGACGCCGGTCAGCACGTCGAGCCTAGCCACGAGGGCGAGCATCGTCTCGAGATCGTCGTTGAGCGCACCCAGGTCGATCACCTTCCGCCCGAGCCCGGCCTCGAATGCCGCCTGCTCGTCCGGCCGCGCCGCGCGCTGCACCGACAGGACCGTGCCGGGAAGGTCGCGAAGCGCCACGCCCAACGCGTCCGGCGTCACGAGCCGCGTCGAGTCGACATCGTGCATCTCCGTTCCGGCGCGCCACGCGACGCCGATCAACGGGCGCGGCAGGCCGTCGATCTGCGCCGCGATCCTGGCTTCCGCATCCCGCAGGGGCGCGAAGCGTAGTGGTGGCGGCGTGTCCTCCCCGCAGCCGAGGAGCCAGGGCAGGTCCCCGAGGGCGGCTATCTCGGCACCCGCCGGTGGCGTCGCGGCGACCGCAACCCCCGCGCGCCCGACGAAGCCGGCGATGCGCGGGTCGCAGGCGGCCGTCAGAGTGGCGCCGCGTGCGCAGACTGCCGGCGCGAAGCGCAGGAAGAAGAGCTGGTCGCCGATCCCCTGCTCGCCGAGCAGATGGATACGCCGTCCGGCCAGCATCGTCGGCCAGCGGATCTTCGGCGGCTTCGCGGGTGACCTGCTGCGCCAGCGGTAATCGGTCCATGCCGCTCCCGATCGTCCCAGGCGCAGCTGCAGCATGGCGCGATTGAAGCGCGCATCCTTGAACCCCGCATCGATCGCGATCGTGCGGTCGAGGAAGGGCAGGGCCTCCATGTCGCGGTCCAGCTGCACCAGCGTCAGGGCGATGGCGTTCCAAGGTGCCGCCGTGTCCGGATGTCGCGCGGCCGTCGCGCGGTAGACCTCGAGCGCGGCGTCGAGCGCCCCCAGCTGGACATGGCTATTGCCGAGATTGATCGCCGCCTCCGCATCGTCCGGGCGCAACGCGCAGGCCCGCGCGAAAGCATCGCGTGCTTCGCCATGCCGTCCCAGTTCGGCAAGCGCGGCGCCGAGATTGTTGTGGGCCGAGGCGTAGCTGGGATCGATCGCGATGGCGCGCTGCAGCGCCGGAACGGCCTCGCCGGCGCGTCCGACCTGACGCAGCGCGACGCCGAGATTGTTGAGATGCAGCGGAGTCCCGGGCGGCGGCGCCAGGGCGACCGCCTGCTGGAGCCAGGAGATCGCGACCATCGGCGCCCCGGCCGCCATCTCCACCAGCCCCCGCAGGTGAAGGATCGCCGGCGTGTCAGGCAGGAGGCGCGCGGCCTCGTCGAGCGCGACGCGCGCAGCGCCGAGATCGCCGCGGCCATAGGCCTCCACGGCCACGGCGAATGCCTTGCTGGCCGCGTCGCTCATCGCGTCGCGCTGCCGCTCGCGGAGGGGTCGATCTCGCGCAGGTCCAGTCTCCCAAATTCGGATCCAGACAATTAT
>CAIOSQ010000284.1 GCA_903860935.1 uncultured Rhodospirillales bacterium
CGCGCCCGCCGCGCCGCGCCGCGACCAGCCCGCAGGCGGGCGGGCGGGGTCGAAATCCGCGGTCGGCGACAGGATCAGGGACGGGCCGCCCGGCAGACGGATCAGGGGTGGTGGCGGTGGCGGCTTGGCGGCGCAGGCCGGCAAGGCGGCGGCGCAGGTGGCCAGGAACAGTCGGCGTCTCACTGCGGTCTCCGGCGCACGAGTTCGCGGATGTCCTGGGCGCGCAGCCAGACCGGCGAGTTCGGGGGCAGCGCCCGCATTGCGCGCTCCGCGAAATGCGCGGCCTCGGTCCGGCGGCCGATCAGGCTGTAATGCTCGGCCTGGGCATAATCGGCGAGACCGATCTGACCATCCCGGCCATAGGCCTGGGCGAGCAGGCGCCAGGTGTCGGCATCGGTGGCCCGCAGGCTGCGCGCGCGGTCGAGCGTCGCAATGGCCTCCTTCACGGCGCCGGTCTGCAACTGCGACCAGCCGAGGGCCTGGACGATAAGCGGCTCGGTCGGTGCCAGGGCGACCGCCTGGGCATAGAGGTCGCGCGCCGCCTCCGGCTTGCCCTGCTCGAGCAGGAACTGCGCCCGGGTCTCGATGATGTAGGGGTCCCTGGGACGTGCGCGCGTCAGCGCCTCGAACTGCGCGTCGGAGCCGGCGAAGTCGAACTGCTTGTAGGCCGCGATGGCGCGGGCATAGCGCGCCGGGATCGACTGGTCGGTGGCCTTGTAGACGGCGGCGACCCGGGCCGGCTCGAGGAAACCGATGAGCTTGGCGCGCATGCGGGCATGGCGCTCCTCGAAATCGGGAGGCAGGGGCGCCTCGGAAAACCGGGAGCGCGCGACATGCGTGCGCACGGATTCGATACGCTCGCGCGTTATCGGGTGCGTCCGCACATAGGGGTCCTGGCGTCCGATCTGGAGCAGTTCCTGGTCTCCGAGGATGTCGAGAAACTCCATCAGTCCGCGCGACGACTGGCCGGTCCGGTCGAGCAGGATCATGCCGGCCTGGTCGGCTTGGTTCTCCATGCCGCGCGAATATCGCAGCAGCATGCGCTCCGTCATGGTCGGTCCGCCGCCGCCACGCACGCCGCCCCAGTCATTCGGGTTCGATGCCCGCGACCCGGCGCTCGCCGCGCCGATCGTGGCCAGCATCTCGAGCAGCATCGGCAGGGTCGCCTGGTCGATCTGCTCGCGCATCTGGATGAGATGACCACCCTGGATGTGGCCGGTCTCGTGCGCGATCACGCCGATAACCTGGCCGGCGTTCTCGGCGCGCATGAGCAGGCCGGTGTTGATGTACATGTTCAGGCCATTGCCCACGAAGGCGTTCAGCGAGCGGTCGTTGACCAGATGCACGCCGATCGCCCCGGGGTCGAGGCTGGCCGCGTTGAAAAGTGGCGTGGCGAAGGCCCGGATGGTAGCTTCGATCTCCGCGTCGCGGATGAAACTGATGCTGCGCTTTTGCGCGCCGGCCGGGCCGGCGCAGAGCAAACCGGCGCAGATCAGCACAGCCGCCGCGACGAGCACCGCCCGCGAGAACAGGTCACGGATGTCTTCAAGCAGTTCAACGCCCCGCCTCGCGGGGTGCGCCGACGTCAAGGTCCTTGGCAGCACGTCTCTTCGCTCTTCGGCCGGAGGGTCGTGGCGGCGTCGATGGCAAGCTAGTCGCCTGGGACGCCGGAATCCAGGGACGCCGATAGCAGCCCTTCTTGTCGCGACGATGGCGGCCGCTTGTTCGGGCGGCGGCGACCAGCGCGGGCCGGCGGCTGATTTCGTCGGCGGCGCCGCGGTCGACGAACCGCGCGCGGCGCTCGTGGCGCGCGACATCCTGGCCGCTGGCGGCAGCGCCGCCGACGCCGCGAGCGCGGCCTATTTCGCCCTGTCGGTCACCTTGCCGGGCCGGGCGACGCTCGGTGGTGGCGGCGCCTGCCTCGTCTTCGACCCGGTCCTCGGGCGCGTCGAGACCGTCGATTTCATGACCCGGCCGGCGGCGCAGGCGGGCAGCCCGGTGCCGATGAACGCGCGCGGCTTCTTCGTCCTTCAGGGCCGCTACGGGCGACTGCGCTGGGAGCAGGTCGTGGCGCCCGGCGAGGCGATGGCGCGGTTCGGCGTCCAGATATCCCGCGCCCAGGCCAGCGAACTGGCCGAAAACGCAAGCCGCATCGCGGCAAGCCCCGAATTGTCGCGGCTGTTCCGGCCCGCCGGGGCACTGCCACGCGAGGGCGAGCGACTCGTGCAGCCGGATCTCGCCGAGATCCTCGGCGCGATCCGCAGCCGCGGCGCGAACGAGTTCCATGCGGGTTCGGCCGGCGTGCGCTTCGCCGCCGCGGCGCGGGCCGCAGGCGGGGCGTTCTCCGCCGCCGATCTCGCGGCTGCCGCGCCGCAATTCCGGGCGCCGCTGAGCGTGTCGCTCCAGGACATGCGGGTCTCCTTCCTGCCGCCGCCGGCGCAGGCCGGGATCATGCAGGGGCAGCTCTGGCAGATGCTTGCGCCGCGCTGGGCGCAGACGCCGCGCGAGCGGCGGGGCGATCTGTCGCTCGATGCACAATTGCGGGCGCTCGCCGATGCCGGGCGCTGGGGCGCGCTCGATCTCGAGGATTTCGGTGTGTCGAGCGAGGCCGTCTCGGCGCGCCGCGCCCAGGCGCTGATGGCGGCGTCGGCGGCACCGGCGCCCAGCGCCGCTGCCCGTGCGGTCGCCGATTCCTCCGCGACGACGACCATCGTGACCGTGGACCGGGAGGGCGGCGCGGTCGCCTGCGCCGTGACGGCGGGCGAAGAGTTCGGCGCCGGCCGTGTCGCCAATGGCGTCATCCTGGCAAGTGCGCAGGCGCGTCCGTCCGCCTCGCTCGGCGTCGTCATGGCGACGCGGTCGATCGGCGGTGTCCTGTCGTTGAGCCAGCGGGCGGACAGTGCCCAGTTCGTCTTCGCGGGCGGTGGCGGCGGAATCGGTGGCGCGGCCGTCGCGGTCGGGGCCGGTCTTGGAACCGTGGTCGAGCGCGCGACGCTCGACCGGTTGATCGAGCAACCCCGTGTCGTCGTCGACGGCGCGCTGCGCATTCTGGCCGAGCCGGGCGCCACGGCGCCAGGCGCCGTTCCGGCGTCTGTGCGGCTCGGTCGTCTGAACGCCGTCGCTTGCCCTGCTGGCCTGGTCGATGAGCCGACGGCGTGCCGCGTGCGCACCGATCCGCGCGGCGACGGCCTCGCCGTCGGCGGCGTGCGCTGAGCCCCGCCGTCATGGCGCTTGGCCCGTCGCGGCGCAGCGAGATCGCGCCGTTCCTGGTGATGGATGTCCTGCGCGCGGCCAGCGCGCGCGACCGGGCGGCACGCGACCCGTCCGACCGCACGGTGCATCTCGAGATCGGCCAGCCCGGAAGTGGCGCGCCGCAGCCTGTCCTCGACGCTGCGGCCGAGGCGTTGCGCAGCGATCGGCTCGGCTACACCGACGCCTTCGGCCTGCCGGCGCTGCGCGCGCGCATCGCCGCGCATTATCGTGACGCCTATGGCGTCGATGTGCCGGCGGAGCGGATCGTCGTCACGACCGGCTCGTCCGGCGCCTTCGTGCTCGCCTTTCTCGCGGCCTTCGACGCTGGCGCGCGCGTCGCGCTGGCCGATCCCGGCTACCCGGCCTATCGGAACATCCTGGCGGCGCTCGGGGTCGATGTCGTCGGCCTGCCGACCGATGCCCGCGAC
>CAIOSQ010000285.1 GCA_903860935.1 uncultured Rhodospirillales bacterium
ATCGGGATCCTGGCCATGGACGACCTACGCGCCATCATCCTCGGATATCTCGACGGTCTCTGGCGCCGCCGCTGGGCGGGCATGGCCGTCGCCTGGCTCGTCTGCGTCTGCGGATGGACCATCGTGGCCATGCTTCCCAACCGCTACCAGGCGGAGGCGCGGATCTATGTCGACACCGATACGCTGCTCGCGCCGCTGCTGCACGGTATCGCGGTCCGGGCGAATGTGGACCAGCAGGTTCAGATCATGCAGCGCACGCTGCTCAGCCGCCCGAACCTGCAGCAGGTCGTGCGGATGACCGATCTCGACCTGCAGGTGCAGGACGCCGCGCAACGCGAGGCCATCGTCGACCGGCTCCAGCAGGGCACGACGATGCGCGCCGATTCCGCGCGCAACCTGTTCCGCCTGACCTACGACGATCCGGACCCGCGTATCGCGCAACGCGTCGTCCAGTCCCTGCTGACCATCTTCGTGGAAAGCCAGCTGGGCTCGAAGCGCCGGGACATGGTTCAGGCACAGGGCTTCCTCGATCAGCAGATCAAGGAATACGAGGCCGCGCTGCAGGCGTCGGAGCGGCGCCTCGCGGAATTCCGCCAGCGCAACATGGACGTCGTCGAAGGCGGTGGAACCTTCAGCCAGCGCATCGCGACCGCGACATCGGAACGCGCCAGGGTCGCGATGGATCTGTCCGACACGCGGATCCGCCACGACAATCTACGCGTCCAGCTCGACGCCACGCCGGAGACCAGGGACCTGCGGGGAACGGCCGCAGGCCCTGCCAATGTGGAAGCCGCCCAGGCGCAGCGACAACTCCAGGAGGCACGGCGTCAGGTGGATGCGCTGCTGCTGCGCTACACCGAGCAGCATCCGGACGTCGTCGCCGCGCGGCGGCTCGTCGCGACGCTCCAGGCCCAGCCACGCGTGGCCGGTGCCGCCGAGGGGCAGACGCGTCAGACCATCACACAGGTCCCCAATCTCGTGCACGAGCAGCTTCGGCTGCGTTTGGTCGACGAGGAGACGCGGCTGTCGACCCTGCAACGCCGTCTTGAGCAGGGCGATTCCGAGATCGAAAAGCTGCGCGGAATGGCGCAGCGGGCGCTCGACATCGAGGCGCAGTTCGCGAACCTCAACCGCGACTACGCCGTGCTGAAGGGCAATCATGAGCAATTGCTGGCCCGCCGGGAGCAGGCGCGCCTCGCCCAGGCCGCGGAGGAGCGCACGGACACGGTCCAGTTCCGTATCGTCGATCCACCCCGTCTTCCCGTGGAGCCGAGCGCACCGAACCGGCTGCTCCTGTTTTCCGGGGTCCTGGCGGCCGGCCTCGCCATAGGCGCCGGTGCGTCGCTCCTGCTCGCGCAGTTCCAGGATTCCTTCTCTGCGATCGATCGGCTGCGGGAGGTCTTCGCGCTGCCCGTCCTCGGCATGGTCGCCGCGCGCGACACGCCCGTCCTGCGCCGTCGCCGCGTGCTCGGTGCCATCGCTTTCGGTGCCGCCGCGCTGACGCTGATCGGGCTCTATGGCGGGCTTCTCGCCGCGAGCCCCAAATTGCCGCTCAGGCTCGAGGCCCTCCAGCTCGACCGCTTCACCCGGATACTGGCCGAGGCAAGATGACGCACCCCACCCCCGATACCTCCAAGCCCCCTCAGACCTCGCCCACCGGGACGATCGCGCAAGGCGCTGGCGAGAGCCTCCGTCGCGCCGAGGCTGGATCGATGATCGAACGCGCCGCACGCCGACTGCGCGAGACGGCCGGCGCGCCATCACCCGGCGGGCTTGGACCGGCGGGACCCGTGGCGACCGGCCGTCAGCCGCGCGAGCCGGCGCGCGGAGACTGGGCTGGCCGGTCGGTGAGGCAGGATCTCGATTTCGGTGCCCTCGAGCGCGGGGGCTTCATTACGCCGGACTCCGAGTACAGCCCGCTCGCCGAGCAGTTCCGGATCATCAAGCGGCCCGTGCTGATCGAGGCCTTCAAGCGCGACCACGGAACGGCCACGAACCGCAATGTCGTGATGGTCACATCGGCGCGACCTGGCGAAGGCAAGACCTTCGTTGCCTGCAACCTCGCCCTGTCGATCGCGCAGGAGCGCGACTACAGCGTGCTCCTGGTGGACGCCGACGTTCGGCATCCCTCCGTCGTTCCGACGCTGGGCCTGCACGCCACGCGCGGATTGACCGACCTCCTGGCGGATCCCGCGCTCGATCCCGGCGACGTGATGATTCGCGCGGCAAATCTCAGCAATCTGGCGGTGATCCCCGCCGGCAGCAGGAGCACCAGCGCACCGGAACTCTTCGCCTCGCACGGCATGGCGCGGCTCCTGGACGACCTCGCGCGGCGCTATCCGGACCGGATCACCATCATCGACACGCCGCCCGCGCTCGCCTCGTCCGAGCCAAGCGTCATTTCGCTGCATGCGGGCCAGGCGCTCTTCGTGGTCGAGGCCGACCAGACCAACACGCGCGCGATCCGCAGCGCGCTTGCACTGATCAGCCGCTGCCCGTCGATAAGTCTGGTCCTCAACAAGGCCCGCGGATCTCTCGGGGCGGAGGAATTCGGGCAATATGGCTACGCCTACGCGGCGCGCGGTGAAACCATCTCGCCGCGCAAGGAGGCCTGACGCGGAAATACGGGCGTGTTAGAAACGGGCATGAGCGCTGCATTTCCGTTCCGCCCGCTGGCCCAAGGCGCGATCGCCCTGGCCGTCCTCTCCATTTCGGGCGCCCAGGCGGCCGAATGGAAAATCACGCCACGAATCGAGGCGCGGGAGGCGTTCACAGACAACGTGCGGCTGTCCCGCGGCAGCAAGACTTCGGATTTCGTGACACGCATCGCGCCGGGCATCGATCTCAAGGCGCAGGGCGGCCGCGTCCTGGCCGACATCGACTACGAACTCGCCTACGACGCCTATGCGCGCGCCGACGACCTCAACGGCTTCCGGCACAATCTGCGCGGAACGGGGCGCGTCGAATTCGTCGAGGACAGGCTCTTTCTCGATCTCGGCGCCTTCGCGGGTGAGAGCCCGGTTCTCGCGCGCGGGCGTGCCTCGGCGATCGACCGGTCCCTCGGCGGCGCATCGTCGCAGTTCACCTCGTACAGCGTCTCTCCCTATTGGCGCACGCGCTTCGGTCCCTGGGCCGAAGCCGAGGCGCGATACCGCTTCAGCCAGGTCGCAGTCACACGCGACCGCGGCAGCATCGACGCGGCGCCGGCCCCGGCGCTGCTCTCGGACACCGACATCCACCAGGCTTCGGGCTTCGTGGCGGGTGGAGAGAATTTCAACCGCCTGCGCTGGCGACTCGCCGCCGACCACGCCGAGACGCGCGTGTCGAATGGCGGCGGCGCGACCCCGGGGGCCGGCGGTTCGGCGACCAGCCTGCGTCGGCAAAGCGCCAGCGCGCAGCCGAGCTACGTCGTCACACGATGGTTGTCGCTGCTCGGCACGCTCGGCTACGACCACATCGAATCCAGCGGCTTCCGCAAGGACCTCGACGGATCGTTCTGGAATGGCGGCGTTCGTCTGACCCCGTCGCAGCGGACGAGCTTCGAACTCACTTACGGCGAACGCTATGGCGGCCCGAACTGGGCGTCGTCCCTGACCGCCGCGACCGAGGCCGGCACCGCCCTCACCCTCGCCTATCGCGAGACCGTCGAAAACCAGGCGCTGCAATCCGCCTCCGGCTTCTCGTTCCTCACCCGGGATCCGTCGGGAGCCCTGATCGACACCCGGACCGGATTGCCCTTCGTCGGCCGCGATCCGTTCTTCGATCAGAGCGACCGCACCTTCCTCAGCCGCGGCCTCACGCTGTCGCTGCGCCTGCCCATGCAGCGCGACACCGTGACCGTCTCGGCCCAGCATGTCCTGCGGGAGACGGAGTTTGGCGGCGTCGTCGCGGCGCCGGGCCGCGACGATACGACCGACGCGATCCTGCTCGGCTGGCAGCGCCGGTTGAGCGAGGTCATCTCCGGAAACGCGCAGCTGTCGTATTCGAATACGCGCACCGACCCCAATGGGGCCGGCGGCGCGACACAGAAGGGGACGAGCAAGACGGTCGGCATGCGCGTCGGCGTCGACCATGATCTCAACGAGACGCTGCGCGGCGGCATCGGCCTCGCGCATCTCCGGCGCGACGTCTCCGGACCGCAGATCTCGCCAGGGGAGATCACGGGCGCCTACTCGGAGACCGTCCTCTTCGTGACCCTGCGCAAGACGTTCTAGCGAGGAGGCCGGACCGGGCGCCCATGTACGAATCATTCTACGGACTTACGGCCGCCCCATTCCAACTCTCGCCCGATCACCGCTTCTTTTTCGAAAGCTCGGTGCACCGGACGGCGCTCGCACACCTGACCTACGGCCTTGCCCAGGGCGAGGGCTTCATCATCGTCACCGGCGAAGTCGGCGCCGGCAAGACCACGCTGGTCGGCCATCTCTTCGCGACGCTCGACAAGCAGCGCTATGTGGCGGCGCGCGTCGTCTCGACCCAGCTCGGCGGCGACGACATGCTGCGCATGGTCGCGGCGGCGTTCGGGCTGCCCATCGCCGACGCGAGCAAGGCTGCGCTCCTGCGTCAGATGGAGAGCTTCCTGCTCGCCAACCAGGCGATGGGCAAGCGCTGCCTGCTCGTGGTCGACGAGGCGCAGAACCTCTCGGTCGCGGCGCTCGAGGAACTGCGCATGCTGTCGAACTTCCAGTCGGGCGCGCAGGCGCCGCTACAGAGCTTCCTGCTCGGCCAGCCGCAATTCCGCGCGACGCTCGCGTCTCCAGATCTCGACCAGCTGCGCCAGAGGGTGATCGCGTCGTATCACCTCGGGCCTCTCGCTCCTGGCGAGATCCGCGCCTATGTCGAGCATCGTCTGAAGGCGGTCGGCTGGAACGGCGATCCCGCGCTGTCGCCGGATCTCTTCGCCGCCATCCACGCGGCGACGCACGGAATACCGCGGCGCATCAACACCCTCTGCTCGCGTCTGTTCCTGCTCGGCTATCTCGAGGAGATGCACCGGCTCGACGGACGTCATGTCGAGCGCGTCGCCGACGAATTGCGCGCCGAGCTCGACCCTTCGGCGACGAGGGCCGTGCCGGCCGCCGCGACGGCGGCACGTGACCTGCCCCCGCCCGCCGAGACCCCACCGGTCGCGGAAATGTCGGATCGCTCTGCCGATGCGACGCCACGGGGGACGGCGGATCCCGCCGAGGACCCGCGCGCGCCCATCACCTCCGAACTCGTCATCCTGTCCGAACGCGTCGCGATGCTCGAAGCAGGTCTAGCGGCGCAACGGGCCTTGCTCGACCGGCAGGAGCGCTGGATGCTCGAAGCGCTCGGTGCGGCGACCGCGCTGCTGGACCTGGAGCGCGAAGCGGGGTGAGACGCGGCACCGCCGGCGTCGTTCCTCCGGCTTAGGTCCTCCGCACGCGCCGCGCGGCAGCACGGCGCCTCTAATCTCCGCGCATGGATCGCGGCACCGCACCTATCTCGATACTCCATGCGCTGGAGGATCTGCCCCCGGAGGCCGCCGCCCGCTTCGCGAGCGACGCCGCCGCGAGCCCCTTCCATGGCGCGGCGTGGTTCGAGATCCTCACCGAGGCCTGCTCCACGCCGCAGCATCGGCCTTTCATCGTCGCGAGCCAGGATGGCGGACTGATCGCGCCGCTCGCGCTGCGCCAGGATCGATCTGGCCGACACCTGGAATCCTGGACGAATTTCTACAGCTGCGACTTCACGCCGCTGGGCGGCTCCCTGCAAGCGGCGGCACAGGCGGCGCTTCTCGCCGCCGCCCTCGCCGCATGCAGGCCGCGCGTCGACACGCTGCATCTCCAGACCATGCAGTCGGGCGACGGCACGGCGGGCCTGCTTGCCTCGGCGCTGCGGCGCCATGGCTGGTGGACGCAGGGCTACGAGCAGTTCGGAAACTGGTACGAGCGCGTGGCAGGGCACGGATACGACGCCTATCTCGCGCGACGCGACGGCCGCCTACGCGCGACGATCGACCGCAGGACGCGCCGGTTTCTCGCGCGGCGCGGCGCCACGCTCGCGCTCGCGACGGCGCCGGACGAACTCGAACCGGCCATCGCAGCCTACGAATCCGTCTATCGGCGCAGCTGGAAGGGCGCCGAACCCTTTCCCCGGTTCATCGGCGCCTTCGTCCGCGGGATGGCGCGGGATGGTCGCATCCGCATCGGCGTCGCCGCGATCGACGGGGAGCCAGTCGCGGCGCAGATCTGGCTGGTCTGGAAGCGGCGCGCGACGATCGCGAAGCTGGCCCATGACGAGGCGCTGCGCGACCTGTCGCCGGGTACGGTCCTCACGGCCTGGATGATCCGCGCGGCGCTCGAGGCCCGCGCGGTCGACGAGATCGATTTCGGTCGCGGCGACGACGGCTACAAGCGTCAGTGGCTGTCGTGCCGCCGACCGGTCGACGCGCTGATGGCGGGAAACCTCGCGACGATGCGCGGCGCAGCGGCGGCTGTCCGTCATCTCGGACCGTCGCTGGTCAGGCGCGGCGTCCGGTTCCTTGCGCGAGGCCTGCCTGGTTGAGCGAGCGCATCGTCAGAGCCGCGCGCTTGAATCGGCCGAGCATGCCGCGCGCCGCCGCAAGCAGCGCCGGCACTCCTGGCGGGCGGACCGTGAGCCAGACCAGATCGCCCTTGCGGGACGCGAGGCTGCGCTTGTAGCGGGACTCGCCCGCGAGCAGATCGTAGCTACCTCGCCCTTCGGCCATGTGGAGTTCCATCGCCATCGCATGGGCGACGAGGCCCGGCTTCAGGCGGTTGTCCGTCTCCATGGACACGCCCGCGACATAATTGGCCACCGCGCCGCCGGCGACGAGATTGAGCAGCACGGCGATCGTTCGTCCGGCCGCACATACGCGGAGCAATTCCACCTCGCCGCCCGGCACCCCTCCCGCGACGAGCCGCTCGACGAAGTCGCGAAAGACGGGCGAGGCGAAGGCGCCCGGTTGGCCGGCGGTCGTCCAGCGTGCCTGATGCAGCACCACGAGACAGGCGAGTGCCGCGTCGCGCTCCGCCGGCGCAAGGACCCGCTCGATCGTCACCGCGCCGTCGCGCGCGTAGAGGGCGCGTGCGCGACGGATCTGACGCCGCGTCTCGGCACCCATGGTGGCCAACGCGTCCCCGCGGTCGCGCAGGCTGGCAAGATCGGCGACGAAGACCGGTTGCTCCGCGCGCACCGACACCCACGCACCGGCGGCGGCGAACGCGCCAGCCCAGGCCCGCGGCACGCCGCCGAGGCGCAATTCGTCCCATCCGGCGAGCGGTCCGTCCATCCTGCGCGCGGCCAGAACATGGCGCGCGAGACCGTGGAGTTCGCCGGTCTCGCCAGCCCAGCCGACCAGGCCGTTATGCTCGATGCAGGGCACGTCGCGCACGCCATCGCCGCATTCGTTGAGCGCGAAAACGCGACGCCTACCCGTATCGGGCGCGCGGCAGAGCCAGCCGAGGGCATCGGCGCGACCGGCCATGGCTGCGCGCAGCAACACGGGCTGCGCGCGGGTCGCCGCGAGCCACGCCCGCATCCAGGACGGCGACAGAAATGGCGACGCGCCGGCCTGCGCCGCGTCGGCGGCATGCGCCACGCGCCATTCCTCCGCGACCGCGTCCGGCGCGGCGCACTCGATGGCGTAGGCGCTTCGCATCCTGGCGCGCGCGGAACCGTTTCGGGCCTGAGGCATTTGGGCATCGAACACCGGCGGCTCCATTCGCGCATCGCGCCCGATCAAGTCGGCGGGCCAGGGCCGGAGGAAACGCCGGCTGCCGCACCCTATCGCCACCGATCCGCGCCGCGTCCGGCGCGGACGGCGTAACCAGGAGGCTCCCCGCCATGCCGAACGCCGCCGAATTCGCACCGCCCGAGCCCGCGCCCGGCGCCATCCGTCGTATCCACCTCGTGGCAGCCGCGCGCCCCAACTTCATGAAGGTCGCGCCGGTCTACCACGCGCTGCGTCGTCGCCCGGAGAGCTACCGCCCGATCCTCGTCCACACGGGCCAGCATTACGATGCCAACATGTCCGACGCCTTCTTCCACGACCTCTCGCTTCCCGCTCCGGATCATTTCCTCGGCGTCGGCAGCGGCAGCCATGCCACGCAGACCGCAGCCGTCATGGTCGCCTACGAGGCGCTCTGCGAGGCTGAGCGGCCGGACATGACGATCGTGGTCGGCGACGTGAATTCCACCCTTGCGGCAGCCCTCGTCGCGGCGAAGCTCGGGATCCCCTGCGCCCACCTGGAGTCCGGGCTACGCAGCCGCGACCGCAGCATGCCGGAGGAGATCAACCGCCTCGCCACCGACGCGATCGCCGACCTGCTCTGGACACCGTCGGTGGATGCGGACGCGAACCTCGCCGCCGAAGGCGCCCCGCCGGAACGGGTGGCCTGCGTCGGCAACGTGATGATCGACTCCTACGAGATGATGCGCCCGCTGATCGCGCGCGATCCCGGCCCGGCGGCGCTCGGCCTCGCGCCGGGCGGCTACGGGGTCGTGACGCTGCATCGCCCCTCGAACGTCGATCGCCGCGACGCGCTCGCCGAACTCGTCGATGGACTTTGCCGAACCGCCGCGCATATCGACCTCGTCTTTCCGGTCCATCCGCGCACGCGCGGACGGCTCGCCGCGTTCGGCCTCGACCGCGTCATCGCCGCGCAGCCGCGCATCCGGGCGATCGAGCCGCTCGGCTATGTCGCATTCATGGCCCTGGTCGAGAAATCGTGCTGCGTGATCACCGATTCCGGTGGCGTGCAGGAAGAGACGACCTATCTCGGCATCCCCTGCCTGACCCTCCGCGAGAGCACGGAACGGCCGATCACGGTCGACCAGGGGTCGAACCGTTTGGTGAAGCCGGCCGCGCTCGACGCGGCGATCGCGGACGTGCTGGCGGGACGCTGGCCGCGCGGACGGCGCCCGCTGCACTGGGACGGCCATGCCGCCGACCGGATCGTGGAGCGCATGGATCATTGGTTCGCCGGCCGGGATGAGCGGATAGGACTAAGCCTTTCGCTGCGTTGATCGGTGGACGACGAAAGGGTTCGCTGGACCTATGAACAGGATCTCCAAGAGGCGCCGTGGCGCCAGACCGGACGACGCGACACGGCGCGCCCTGCTTCGCGGCGCCGGCCACGCCCTCGCGATCGGCGCCCCCGCTGCCGCGACGCTCATGACGGGACGCGCCTGGGCCGTGTCCCTCACCTGCTTCGAGAAGACCTACACCGTCACCGGGCAGGGCCCCTTGACGGTGACGCGGCGGATCTACGATCCCGTCTCCGGCAGCATCGTCGAGACCGGCGTCGTCGTTCCTCGCTCCCAGATCAGCATGGAGTGCTGGAGTTCGGGCAATCCAGGTTTCGATCTCAACGCGGTGGAGCCGCCCTGAGGGGCGACGCGGAGAATGGCGATGCAGACCTGGAAATGCCTCGGCGCGCGCCCGGACCTGATCCGGGTCTGGAACGACAGGGCCGTCGCGTTCAACGCCCTGTCCGGGGAAACCCACGTCCTGGGCGGCCTTGCGACGGCGACCCTGCTCGCGCTGTTCGAAAGGCCGTCGACCACGCGTGCCCTGGCGCGACGGCTCGCGAGCGACCTGCCGCCCGGACCGGTCGAGGACTGGGACCACGGCGTCGAGACGACGCTGCGCGAGCTCGAAACGCTGGGCCTGATCGAGGGCGAGTCCTGATGCACCTGCGCGATCTCGGCGACGGCGGCATCGCGGCGCTTCTCGGCGGGCCCGGGCTCCATCTGCGCACAGGGCCATTCGTCACGCGCTTGCGAGGTGACGCCAAGCGATTGGCGCCGCACCTGCTCGGCCTCTACGGCGATCATCGCTGCGCGCCCTCCGAGTGCGCCGAATCGACGGTCTCCATCGACGTCGAACGGCGACGCGGACGGCCATGGGTAAGGCAGGCGCGGCTCGCGATCGATGGTCGCCCCGTGATGTATCCGCTACCGGACCGCATGGCGGTGCCGATGCTCGAATGGGGGATGAACTGGGTCGTTGCGACGCGCGCCCATCGCTACCTGCTCCTGCACGCCGCGAGCGTCGAGCGCCACGGGCGGGTGCTGCTCCTGCCCGGCGCGTCGGGCGCAGGCAAGACGACGCTGTGTGCGATGCTCGCCGCGCGGGGCTGGCGCCTGTTTTCCGACGAGTTCGCGGTGATCGACCCGCGCTCCGGGCGCTGCCGTCCGCTGCCGCGCGCCCTGTCGCTCAAGAACGACGGCATCGCCCTCGCCCGGACGGTCTTTCCCGACGCCGTCTTCGCCCCCGCCTTCGACGGCGCGGCGAAGGGCACGCTGTCCTACATGGCGGCGCCCGGCGACGCGGTCCGGCGTTCCGATGACGACGCGCCACCCGCCCTTGTGGTGCTGCCCCGCTACGCGCGCGACAGCGGTTTCGCGGCGCAGGCGCTGGATCCCGTCCGCATCCATGCCGCGCTTGCCGGTCACGCGATGAACTACGGCGCGCTCGGCATCGACGGGTTCCGCTGCGTCGCGGGCATCGCGGACAAGGTCGCGGGATGGCAATTGACCTATGGCGACACGGATCAGGCGCTCGACTGGTTCGACCGGATCGCGGCCACCTGGGCGGGATGATCGCGGACCAGGCCGCCGGCGACCTTCTGGCCGCGCTGCGCGATCCCACGACGCTCACGCGTCTCGACGCCGCGCGCCAGACCGACCTCGTCGAACGAGCGCGCGCCGCGGATGTGCTCGCCCGCATCGCGGCGCGCGCGCGGCGCGGACAGGCGTGGGCGAGGCTGCCGGAGCGTCTGCGCGACATCCTCGACGCGGACGCGCGCGGCGCGGCGGCGCACCGGCGCCGCACCTGCTTCGAAGCGGACCGCCTTGGGCGGGCGCTGCGGGGCACGGCAGGAATGCCGGTCCTGCTGAAGGGCGCGGCCTATGCGCTCGCGGGGCTCCCGGCGGCCGATGGACGACGGCCTGGCGACATCGACATCCTCGTGCCTCGACAGGCTCTCGCCGAGGTGGAGACGCGTCTGCGCGCCGAGGGCTGGGACGAGATCCGTCTGCAACCGCACGAGCGGCGCTATTTCCGCGCCTGGATGCACGAATTGCCGCCGCTCCGTCACCGGGAACGCGGCACCGTGCTGGATGTCCACCACGCCATCCTGCCACCCCTGGGACGGCTCAGTCCGGACCCCGACATGCTGATCGCCGCGGCACATCCCCTCGCCAAGGCCCCAGGCTTGCGTGTCCTCGCGCCAGCCGACATGACGCTCCACTGCATCCTGCATCACGTCCAGGACGGCGAGTTCCGCCACAGCCTGCGCGAACTCGTCGACCTCGACGACCTGCTGCGGCATTTCGGGCCTTTGCCCGGCTTCTGGTCGGGGCTGGAGGCACGGATCGCACAGTTCGGCCTCCATCGCCCGGCGCGCCACGGTCTCCACCAGGCGGCCACGCTTCTGGGTACGCCGGTTCCGGCCCAACTCTCGGAGACACTCGCACGGTCGGGCGGCCCGCTCGCCCTGCGCCGGACGACCGATGCCGCGATGGCGAGTGCGCTTCGCGCCAGCGGTCGCGCGCCGCGCGGCCTGGCCGAACGCCTCGCCGCACAGGCACTGGTCCTGCGCGCCCATTGGATGAAACTTCCACCGCGCCTGCTGCTGCGCCACGCCCTGGCCAAACTGGCCGCGCGGATCACCAGCGGCGCAGATCGTCCAGCGTCGTGACCTCGACCCGCGCATTCGGGCGGCTCGGCAGATCGTCGCGCATACGCGTCCCCAGCCCCGGCCGATCGGGCAGGGTGAGATGGCCGTCGGCGATCGGGATCCGGTCGGTCAGCACGTCGTCGTACCAGCCATCGACATACCCGCGCACGGTCTCCATCACATAGGCGTTGGGCACGTGCAGCATCAGATGCGCCGCCGACCAGAGCGCGACAGGTCCGATCGTGTCATGGGACGTCACGGGCAGGTAATAGGTGTCGGCGAGACTGCAGATCTTCCGCCCCTCGGTGATTCCGCCGCCCCAGGCGAAATCCGGCATGATGATGTCCGCAGCCGGCTTCTCGACATAGTGCCGGAAGTTCCAGCGCGTGAAGACGCGCTCGCTCTGGCAGACGGGAATCGTCGTCGCCGCCTTGAGCCGGACATAGGCGTCCGCGTTGTCCGGCGGCATCATCTCCTCGATCCACATGATGTCGAGATGCTGGATCGCCCGCGCGATGCGCGTCGCGGTGGGAAGATCCCAGCGCGCATGCCCCTCGATCGCGATCGCGATGCGGTCGCCGACCGCGCGCCTGATGTCCTCGATGATCGCGACCCCGCGCCGCAGGTCGTCGTTCGAGATGTCGTGGCAGAGGATGCCGCCGGCATGGGTCGCGCCCCAGATCGTGAACGGCTCGCGCAGACGCGACGGCCCCGAAAGGGTCGAGGCGAAGGCATCGAACGGCCAGATCTTCATCGCGGTGATGCCCTGCGCGACCAGCTCCTGCGCGAGTTCGCCCGCGCGCCCCGACGTCCAGGCCTGATAGTCCGGATAGCGCCCATAGCCGACGCAGGTGTTGTAGATGCGGATGCGGTCGCGATTGCGACCGCCCAGCAGCGTGTAGATCGGCTTGCCCAGATGCTGTCCCGCGAGATCCCAGAGCGCGACGTCGATCGCCGAGATCGCGCGCATCTCCGCGCCCGCGAAGCCGCAGAAATTGACCAGCGAGAACATGTTGTTCCAGTGGTTCTCGATCTCCAGCGGATCCCGCCCGAGCAGCAGCGGCGCGAAGACGTCGTGGATGACCGACGCCACCGCCCGCGGCAGGTAATAGGTCTCGCCCAGCCCGATCAGGCCGTCGTCGGTGTAGATCCGGACCCAGAGATTGTTCGGCAGTGCCTGACGCGAGGTACCGTTGGCGCGCACCCACTCCGCTTCCGGTACGGCCTGGAACCAGAGCGTCTCGACCTTGGTGATCTTCATCTCGCCCTCCCGGGGCGTTCAGGGCCGCAGCAGGTTGGGCAGACCGGTCGACAGGACTGGAAAGAAGCACAGAAGGAGGATCACGCCGATCTCGGCGTAGAAGAACCATCTGAGCTCGCGCCACAACGCGCCCAGCGTCATGTTCCCGATCCGACAGGCAACGAAGAGGCAGATCCCGACCGGCGGCGAGATCAGGCCGAGCGTGGTCGACACGATCATGACCATCGAGAAATGGATGTCGTCGATCCCCATCTGGCGCGATATCGGCAGCAGGATCGGCGCGAGCAGCAGCAGCGCGGGACCGGCATCGAGCGCAAGGCCGATGATCAGGAACGCGACGACGCAGGTCACGAGGAACAGCGTCGGATAGGCCTTGAAGACGCTGATGAGGTCGCGCGTCCAGTCCTCGATGCCGCCAAGGATCAGCACGTAGTTGACCACTTCGACCGTCGCGATGAGCAGGAACAGCCCCGCGGTCAGACGCGCCGCCGCGCGGAACGCCGCGAACAGGCCGGCAAGGTCGAGATGCCGGAACACGACGGTGCTGAGGAAGAGCGCGTAGACGACGGCGATGCCGCCGGCCTCGGTCGGCGTGAAGACGCCCGACAAGGTACCGAAGACAATGAAGCCCGGCAGGGTGAGGACCAGCAACCCGTCGCGCAGGGCGCGGGGCCGCTGGGCAGGCGGCACGATCATGGAGCTTCGCGGCAGTTCTCCGCGCAGGCCCTTCACGAAGACGATCGCGCCGCAGGCGAGCCCGAGCAGCAGGCCCGGCACGACGCCGCCCAGGAACAGCCGCAGGACCGACACATCGGCCACCGCCGCATAGAGCACCATGATCACCGAGGGCGGGATGATCGGTCCGATGATCGAGCCAGCGGTGACGAGGGCCGCCGCGAAGGCCTTGCTGTACCCTTCCTTGGGCATCGAGTTGATGAAGATCTGGCCGAGCGCGGCGATATCCGCGATCGCCGTGCCGGAGATGCCGGCGAAGAGGACCGAAGCGACGATCACGGCATAGGCCGTGCCGCCGCGGATGCGCCCGACCACCATGGTCGAGAGCTGGATCAGGCGGTCGGAGATGCCGCCGCGGTTCATCAATTCTCCCGCGACGATGTAGAAGGGCGCGGCGAGCAGCACGAAGCTGTCGAGGCCGGCGAACATCCGCGACGCGAGGTTGAGGAAGGGCAGTTGCTCGAACCACAGCCCCACGAGTGCCGCGAGGCCGAAGGAGAACGCGATCGGCAGGCCGCCGAGCAGCAGGACCGCGAGCGCGATGGACAGCGAGGTCACAGGACCGCCCTCGTCCCGGTCTCGTCCTTGTCGGGCGGCACGAAGCTGTCATGGATCTTGACCAGCGACACCACGAGCATAAGCGCACCGCCGATCGCCAGGGCGCCGTAGATGTAGAGCATCGGCAATCCCGAGGTCGGCGCGGTCTGCGTGCCGTTGAGCATGCAATACCTCGTCCCCTGCCAGGTCACGAAGACCGCGAAGACGGCGGTCAGCGTATGCAGGATCGCGCGGTGCCACGCGCGGAAGGCAGGGCCGCCCATGTCGGCGAACATGTTCATGTCCATGTGCTCGTCGTACCAGCTGGCCGCGGCCGATCCGATCAACGTCATCCAGACCGAGAGGTAGCGGATCGCCTCCTCGCTCCAGGACAGCGGAACGAAGACGACATAGCGCAGGAACACGGCGACGAGGTTGAGCACGACGATCGCCGCCAGCAATGCCCCGCAGAGCCCATCGACGGCATGAATGAGCCGCCGGATGCCTTCGCGCATTGTCTTCATCCCAACCTCCCCGAACGGGGCGGCGCGCACGCGCGCGCCGCCCGCACCGCCCAGATCACTCGCCGTAGACGCGGCGATTGGCTTCCTGGGCGGCGGCGACCACCTTGTCGACGACGTCCTTGCCGGCCTGGGTCGCGATGAAGTCGATGACCGATTGCTGCGTCTGCTTGCGGAACGACTCCTTCTCGGACGGCGAGTTGACGTAGACGCGGGTGCCCTTCTTGCGGATCTCGTCGACCGCGCCGATCGCATCGACGGCCTTGCGCGCATTGGCGAGTTCGGAGTGCAGACGCGCGGCTTCCATCATGATCTTTCGATGATCGGGCGAGAGCTTCTGGAACACGCCGTCGTTCATGACGATCAGGTGGAAGCCGTAGATGTGCTCGTTCACGCTCATGAACTTCTGCACTTCGTAGAGCTTGCCGTCGAGAACGGTCGTGGACGCGTTTTCCTGGCCGTCGACGACGTTGGTCTTCAGCGCCGGGATCAGTTCCGGCCACGCGATCGGCGTCGCAGCCGCGCCCATCGACTGCATGAAGGCGACATAGACCTGGCTCTGCATCGTGCGCATCTTCAAGCCCTTCATGTCGTCGGGCGTCTTCACTTCGCGCACGTTGTTCGTCAGGTTGCGGAACCCGTTTTCGGAGAAGGCGAGCGTGCGGATCCCTGTCGCCTTGCGCATGTCCTCGACCATGTCGCGCACGGCCTGCGTGTTCGCGAATTCCCACGCCGCCATCGACGAGCCGAAGAGATAGGGGATCTGGAAGGCCTGCATCGGCTTGTGGAAGGAGCCGAGAACGGAATCGTCCGTCAGCGCCATGTCGAGCGTGCCGTTCTTGACCTGCTCGGTCACCTGCAGCGAACCGCCGAGCGTGTTGAAGAAGATGCGGATCTCGATGTCGCCGCGCGACTTGAACTGCGCGTATTGCTGAAGCGCGCGCATACCGAGCGACATGCCGTCCGTCGCGGATTCGGCGGCGCCGACCGCGAAACGCAGATTGACCTTCGTCTGGGCGTCAGCGGCCCCGGCGATCGCGAACGTGGCCGCGGCCGCGATCAGTGCAGTCTTCAACATGTGGTTCCTCCTCGGTTTGCGTCCCTGGATTGCGCGCCGCCAGTTCCGCCTTCGTGAAGGCGTTCCCTCGCGGCCGCAACTTGTCATAATAACTTCCTCGCGCCGTGTGGCGGCGTCAAGGGCGGCCCGCGCCCCGTCGCGGCGGCGGGACCGCTGGAGGCAGGATGACATGACCGAACGACGCATGCGTATCGTCGCGAGCGGCGACTATCTCCACACGATGGGACGGGAGACGCCCGAAGCCATGGGCTTCGGCGCCTACGCGGCGGCGAGCGACAGGCTCGATCTCGACTTCCTGCCGGCAGGTCCGCAGACCGCCGCGGTTCCCGGCGCCGGCATGGCCGGAGCCGACACGCTTCTGATGCTCGGCCAGTATCTGCGGCGACCGGACATCGAGAGCGCCGCCGCGACTCTCGCGCTCGTCGCCCGTGCGGGTGTCGGCGTCGACAAGATCGACATCGAGGCCTGCACCGACAACGGCGTGCTGCTGTTCAACGCGCCGGACGCCCTGACCGAGGGCACCGCGGCGGGTGCCCTGGCGCTGATGTTCGCGGTCAGCCGCCAGCTCGTAGCGATGGACAGGCTGACCCGCGAGGGCCGATGGGACGACCGCGCCGCGCATCGCGGACGCGAGATGTACGGCAAGACGATCGGCATCGTCGGCCCGGGACGGATCGGCGGCGAACTGATCCGGCTGGTGGCGCCTTTCCGGATGCGCGCCCTCGCCTATTCGCCGCGCCTCACACCGGCGCGCGCCGCCGAGAAGGGCGCCGAGGCCGTGCCACTCGATACGCTCATGCGCGAGAGCGACTTCGTCGTCGTCTGCTGCCCCCTGACCGAGGAGACGCGCGGCCTGCTGGGCGGGCGGGAAATCGCGCTGCTCAAGCCGACCGCCTTCCTGGTCAATGTCGGGCGCGGACCGGTCATCGACCAGGACGCGCTGGTCGAGGCCCTGGCCGCGCGCCGCTTCGCCGGCGCGGGCCTCGACGTGTTCTCGACCCAGCCGGTCACGGCGGACGATCCGATCACCCGGCTCGACAATGTCGTGCTGTGCCCGCACGCCGTGTGCGACACCTACGAACTGCGCCGCGACGTGCTCGCGACGACGGTCAAGGACCTGCTCGCCATCGCCGATGGCGGCCTGCCGCACGCCATGGTCAACCCGGGCGTCGTCGACACGCCCCGCTTTCGCGGCAAGCGCGACGCGCTGGTCGCGCGGATGCGCCGCCCGGGCTGAGTTCCGTCACGCCTTCCGGGCGAGGTGCTCGCGGTTGACGCAATTGGCGATCGAGCCGGTCTCGAGATACTCAAGCAGCGTCTCGATCGTCTTCCGGCGCAGATCGTCGTTCGCCGCCGGGCTGTAGAACGCGGCATGCGGGCTGAGCGTGAAGCGGCCCTCGAGCCACTCCTCGCGATCGAGAAAGGCGCGGATCAGCTTGTGCTCGGGGTCGGCCGGCTCTTTGGGCAGGACGTCGAGTCCGGCCGCTGCGACCTGCCCGCTGCGGAGCGCGTCATAGAGCGCGTCCAGATCGACGATCGGACCGCGCGCCGTGTTGATGACGATCAACCCGGGCTTTGCCGCCGCGAAGGCCTTGGCGCCGAGCAACCCGGTCGTCTCGTCGCTGAGCGGCGTATGGACGCTGACGACGTCCGTCACCTTCAGCAGATCCTCGAGGCTGCGCGCCCGCTTCAGGCCGGTCGCCAGCTCGAAGCCGCTCGGCTGGTACGGATCGTAGAACACCACATCCATGCCGAAGCCCTGGGCCCGTCGCGCGGCCGCAAGGCCGATGCGGCCGAGACCGACGACGCCGAAGGTCGAGGTGCGGAGACGGCGCACCGTGGGCGCCACCGTATAGGTCCAGTTCTTGCGCGGATCGCGACGCATCGCGTCGTGATAGGCGGCGGTGCCCCGCGTCAGGGCCAGCATCAGCGCGATCGCGTGATCGGCGACCTCCGACGTGCCGTAATCCGGCACGTTGAAGACCGGCACGCCACGCGCCCCCCAGGCGACGCCGTCGATCGTGTCGTAGCCGACGCCGGAGCGCAGTACGCAGCGCACCTTCGGAAACGCGTCGAGCGGCAGGCCGATCTTCTGCACCGCCGAGTAGCTGATCAGCCCCTCGGCCGCGGCGGCGAGATCGGCGGGGATCTCGGACGGCTTTCCGCCGGCCGAGCGGATGATGTCGATATGCGCTCCGTGCTCGGCCGCGACCTTCCGCTCGAAGGCCTCGTCGGCATGGAGGTAGTTCACCAGCAACAGACGCCTGCCCATCCTGTCCTCGCTTTCCCGTTCACGCGACCGAGCCGCCCGTCATGCGACCGAGCCAATGGTCTCGCCCATCTTCACGATCTCGCCGGCGCCGCGCAAATGTGGCCCGAGGCGGCCAGCCACCGGCGCCTCGATCTCGACGACCGCCTTGTCGGTCTCGACCTCGACGACGGTCTCCTTCGCCTGGACGGTGTCGCCCGGCTGCTTGAGCCAGCGCACCAGCTTGCCCTCGCTGACCGTCAGGTCACCGAACGGCATCTTGATCGCCGTGCCGGCGACCTGGACCTCCGCCACGGCCGGCGTCGCCGAGGCCGAGGCCTCGACGACCGCGGCCGGCGCGGGGGCCGCCACAGGCGCGACCGGTGCCGGCGC
>CAIOSQ010000286.1 GCA_903860935.1 uncultured Rhodospirillales bacterium
CCCTCGGCGCCGAGCCGGCGATGCGCCTCGACGAGGAAGGCCTGGACCTCCGTCGTCGTGATGCCCGCGCGCAGGATACGCGCGGCGGCCCGCTGCGCCTCCAGCGTGATCCGCTTGGCGGTCTGCATGAGTGCCAGCTCGGTGGCCGATTTGCGCGACCGGCATGCGCCGGTGATACGCGCACCATTGACGTAATCGTAGGAATTGGCGGCGCGTCGCAGGCCATCGAAGGCGGAAAACTGCGTCGCCTCGTCCAGCGCGACCGTGCCGCGCGTGACGCCGCAACCGCGCAGGATCTCCGTGACCAGCGCGGTCGGATCCTCGTGCTCCTCCCAGACCGCGATGCGCCCGGGCATCGAGATCATGGTCCGCAGCTTCTCCTCCTCGAAGGCCGGGCAGAGGTAGACGAGGTCGCCGCGCGCGGGGAGGACAGCGCCGTGCAGCCGCTCCGAACGGCGCAGGCGCAGGCCCGTGAAATAGGTCAGGCTGGCGGAGACGTCGAGCCAGAGCGCGTCGATCCCGGCCGCGCGCATCTCCGCCTGCGCCCGGGCGATCCGCTCCGCCCGCTCGGCGTCGCCGATCGCGGGGGCGTCCCCGCGCATCGGCTTGAGCGCCGCGAGTTCGGCTTCCGCGGTGGAGCCGCCCACACCGATGGTCATGGCGTCACATCCTCAGGATCTTGCCGGGGTTCATGATCCCGTCGGGATCGATCGCCTTCTTCACCGCGCGCATGACGGACAGGACGTCGCCGCCATGCTCCGCGTTCAGGAAGTCGATCTTGCCGTAGCCGACGCCGTGCTCGCCGGTGCAGGTCCCGTCCATCGACAGGGCGCGCGCGACCAGCCGGTCGTTGAGCCGGTTGGCCTCCTCGACCTCGCGCGGCTCCTTGGGGTCAAGGATGATCGTGAGGTGGAAATTGCCGTCGCCGACATGGCCGACGATCGGCGCCGGGAGGAACGATGCCTGCACATCGACCTGGGTCTCGACGATGCAATCGGCGAGGCGCGAGATCGGCACGCAGACATCGGTCGCCCAGAGTTGCGCGCCGGGACGCAGCGCCTTTCCAGCATAAGCCGCGTCGTGGCGCGCCTGCCAGAGCCGCTTGCGCTCCTCGGGCGAGGTCGTCCATTTGAAGTCCGCGCCGCCATGCTCCGCGGCGATCGCCTGGACCATCTCGGCCTGCTCGGCGACAGAGGCGTCGGTGCCATGGAATTCGAGCCAAAGCGTCGGCGCCTCGGCCACGCCCAGCTTGGCGTAGAGGTTGAACGCCTTCATCTGCAGCTCGTCGGCGAGTTCCATGCGCGCGACCGGGATGCCTGACTGGATGGTCTGGATCACCGTGTCGACCGCGGCCTTCACGCTCGGAAAGGAGCAGGTCGCCGAACTGATCGCGGCCGGAATGCCGTAGAGGCGCAGCGTGACCTCCGTGATCACGCCGAGCGTGCCCTCGGAGCCGACGAAGAGCCGGGTCAGATCATAGCCCGCCGCGGATTTGCGCGAGCGCCGCGCGGTCTTCACGATCCGACCATCGGGCAGCACGACCGTGAGCGAGAGGACGTTCTCGCGCATCGTGCCGTAGCGGACCGCATTGGTGCCCGAGGCGCGGGTCGCCGCCATGCCGCCCAGCGAGGCATCGGCGCCCGGATCGATCGGGAAGAACAGGCCGGTGTCGCGCAGATGCTCGTTCAGCGCCTTGCGCGTCACCCCGGCCTCGACCGTGCAGTCGAGATCCTCGACCGAGACGCGCACGACCCGGTTCATCTGCGAGACGTCGATGCACACGCCGCCGCGCAGCGCCGCCACATGCCCCTCGAGCGACGTACCGGTGCCGAACGGCACGACCGGGACCTTGTGCGCGGCACAGATCCGGACCGCCGTCGCGACCTCCTCGGTGGACCGCGCGAAGACCACCGCATCAGGCGGCGCGGGCTGGTGCCAGGATTCGTCCTTGCCATGCTGCTCGCGCACGGCGAGCGAGGTCGTGCAGCGGTCGCCGAACGCGGCCTTGAGGTCGGCGATCGCCGCGTCGCGCGGGCCTGCGTCGACGGGCTGGAGGGCGGGCAGAGCCATCGGAAAGTCTCCGTGCGCGAGATGTGTCTGAAGGCGAAACTAGAAAGGCGCGGGAGCGCTGGCAATCGCCGCGCGCGGCCCGGTCACTCGAAGGCCTCGAGCGGTTCCGGCGCCTCGCCATCCGGCGCATCGGGCCGCCGGTAGGAGCGGATGAACGCGATGACGTCCTCGCGATCCTCCGGCGACAGAAACAGCGTCGGCATGGTCGGCTGCGGCTCGCCCACCGTGCGCACGACATGGCGCGTGGTCGCGAAGCGGCGCAGATAGTCCTGGCTGCGCCCGGCGAGGTTGGCGATCTCCATGAAGCTCGGTGCCGCCGCTTCCTGGCCCGATGGGCGATCGGGCCGGACCTGATGGCAGCGCGCGCAGGCGTTCAAGGCGACCATCGCGCCGCGCTCCGCCGCGGTCGCGAAGGGATCGGGCGCGGCCACGCGTTGCGGCGCGGGCGGCGGCGGCGCGACGCAGCCCGCGATCAGGACCAGCGCAGCGAGCGGCGAAAGGCGGACCGGGAATCGCATGATCGGCAACTCTAACCCGAACCCGAACCGGCCGTCTCCCGTGCGCGCACCCGCTCGCGCCAGATCACATAGAGGCCGCTCGCGATGAGGATCGCGGCGCCGATCCAGACCGGCGGATCCGGGAATTCACGCCAGATCAGCCAACCGAACATGGTCGCCCAGAGCAGTTCCGAGTACTGGAACGGCGCGACCAGCCCGACCGGCGCCAGGCGAAAACCGCGGAAGGTGCACCATTGCCCGACCAGGATCGCGCAGGCCATCAAGGCGATCAGCCCGAGTTCGAATAGCCCCACCGGCTGCCACAACAGCGGCGCCGCCACGCCCATCACCAGCGCCACGGCGAGGTTCTGGAACAGGATCATCGTGATCTCGGGGTCGCTGCGCGACAGACGGCGGGCATAGACCATGCTCGCGGCCCATGTGGCGGCGGCGAACAGGCACAGCAGCGCCGCCGGTTGAACGCCGTCGGGTCCGGGCCTGACGATGACCAGGGCGCCGGCGAATCCCACGACGATGGCCGACCAGCGATGGATGCCGACGCGCTCGCCCAGCATGGGAACGGAGAGCGCCGTCATGATCAGCGGCGCGACGAAACCCAGCGCGATCGCGGTCGCGAGTTCAAGATGGCGCAACGCCTCGAAGAAGCAGACCATCGACACCAGCGAGCACAGCACCCGGATCGCATGGTCGCGGGGCCGACTTGTCCGCAGCACGGCGAGACCGCCCGCGCGGTGGATCCAGGGCAACATCAGCAGAAGGACCACGACGCTGCGGATGGCGAGCATCTGCGCTGTCGACATCGTCTCCAGCCCCGCCTTGGACAGGGCGTCCGTGACGCCGAAACAGGCGAACCCAAGGACGACGAAGGCAATGCCGCGCAGCGGCCGATCGCCGGCGGAGAAGGCCGTCATGGACGCCGCCCCCCGCCCGCACGCGCCGTGCGGCGGTGCTCGAGCATGACCACGAACAGGCCGCTGCCGACGATCAGGGCCGCACCGGCGAAAACATGCGAGCCCGCCCATTCCCGCCACAGGAGCCAGCCGCCCAGGATCGCCAGCGGCAGTTCGAGATACTGGAAGGGCGACACCACCGCGATCGGCGCGAGTCGGACCGCGCGCAGCAGAAGCCATTGCGACGCCAGCAGCAGCACCGCCAACAGGAAGCACACGCCGGCATGATCCAGGCTGACCGGGGCCCAGACGAAGGCCGCGGTCGTTCCGAGCCCGACCAGCAATCCCGAATTGACGAAGAGCAGGATGGCTGCGTCGGACTCCGTCCGCGTCAGGATCCGGGACAGGATCTGAGCCAGCGCCCATCCCATCGCCGCCACGAGGCCAAGCAGGGCAAGCGGGTCGAAGCGCGCCGACCATGGATCCACCACGATCACCGCGCCGACGAAGCCCGCGACGACGGCCAGCCAGCGTGCCACGCCTACCTTCTCGCCGAGGATCGGTTGCGACAATGCTGTGACGAAGATCGGCGAAGAGAAACCGAGCGCGACGACCATCGCGATCGGAAGGTGCTGCAAGGCGGCGAAGAACGACAGCATCGCGACGAACTGGCAGGCGATGCGCACGAGATGGATCGGGACATGCCGGGTCCGGAACAGCGCGAAGCCGCCGGCGCCGCGAAAGAACGGAAGCAGCATCAGCACGACGAAACCCGCGCGCAGCGCCAGCATCTGCGCGACAGGCATCGCGCCGACCACCAGTTTCGACAAGACGTCGATACCCGCGATCGCGCAGGCCGCCGCCACCATGTGCAGGATTCCCGCGAGCGGTCGGTCCTTGGCACCGGCGGCTGGCGAGGCGTTCAGCGACATCGGACGGCGCCACTCCCCAGAAGGATGGCTGCAACCTGCCCGATCGGCCCTGGTCCGGCCAGCGCCTTCCCTGCAGGGCCGTCGCGCGGTGCCGTCAGGCCGCTGCTGCGGCAGCGGCGACCGCAGCGCGCCGGAGCGCCGCATCGCCCGCTGCCGCGAGCGCGACAGCCGCGGAGGCGCGCAGCGCGGCTTCGGTGCGGTTCCTGGCGCCGGTCTTCCTGAAGATCGTGCGGAGGTGGATCTTCACTCGGTTCTCGTCGATTCCCAGGGCATCGCCGATCGTGCGGTTGCTCTCGCCGCGCTGGATGCGCGCGAGGATGATCGTCTCGCGCTCCGTCAGCGGCTCGATGGATCGGGCCGGGATCGGCGGCAGCGCCACGCTTGCCGCAACCCCGTTGGCAGGCGCCGGCGGTACGGCGGCCATCAGCGCCGCGGTGGACATGCAACTCGAACCTGCCGCGACGATCCGCACCACGCGCAGAAGCGCCTGGACCGGCGCCCCCCAGGCTATGGTCGCGGCAGCGCCAGCGCGGGCGAGCGCAAGTTCGGCAGCGGCCTCGACACGCGACAGCAGGACGACGACGGGGACCGCGCGATGCGCCGCGCGCAGGGCGCGGACGGCCCCCGCCGGCTCGAAGCCGGTCAGATCGCCGTCGAGCAACGCGATGCAGGGGCCAGCGGTGCCGAGATCGGCGGCGAGCTCCGCGAGGCCGGTGACCACCCGCCCCTCGACGGGTTGGTCGGTCGCGGCTTCGATGCGACGGAGCAAGGCGGTGGCGACGGCGGCGTGGGAAGCGGCGATCGCAAGGCGAATCGATGGCGGCATGGCGGACCTCGGGCGGCGGGGCGAGAGCCCGATGGAACCTGTCGCGGTCGGCATCCGGCTTGACCGCGATCACCCCTGCGACGATGCGCGCAAGAGGGCTTGCCTCGCGTGTCGAGGGCCCGCAAAGTCGTGCCCATCGAACCGAAAGGGCAAAGATCCATGAGCAACAAGATCGCCATCGTGACCGGAGCGGGCAGCGGCATCGGCAAGCATGCGGCGCTGGCCTTGATGCGCGCCGGATGGACGGTGGCGCTGGCGGGACGCCGGCGCGATGCGCTGGAAACGACAGCGGCGGAAGGGGCCGCCATCGGCGGCGCCTCGCTCGTCGTGCCCACCGACGTCGCGGACCAGGCCTCGGTCAAGGCGCTCTTCGCCGCCGTCGGCGCCGCCCATGGTCGCGTCGATTTCCTGTTCAACAACGCCGGCGTGAACGCGCCCGGCATTCCGTTCGAGGATCTGAGCCTCGAACAGTGGAAATACGTCGTCGACATCAACCTGACGGGATTGTTCCTGTGTGCGCAGGAAGCGTTCCGGATGATGAAGGCGCAATCGCCGCGCGGCGGCCGCATCGTCAACAACGGATCGATCTCCGCCCATGTGCCGCGTCCCAACTCGGCGCCCTACGCGGCAACCAAGCACGCGGTGACCGGCCTGACGCGCAGCCTCTCGCTCGATGGTCGCAAATACGACATCGCCTGCGGCCAGATCGACATCGGGAACGCGGCGACCGACATGACCGCCCGCATGACCAAGGGCGTCCCGCAGGCGAATGGCGAAATGGCCGTCGAACCGGTCATGGACGTCTCCGCGGTCTCCGATTCGATCGTCCACATGGCCGGATTGCCACTCAGCGCGAATGTCCAGTTCATCACGGTGATGGCGACGAAGATGCCGTTCATCGGGCGCGGCTGAGCGACCCTGCCCGCAGGAGGCGGCGGCGCGTCCGGCATGGTCGAGCGCTCCGAGCGGTTCGAGGTCGCTTCGCGGCGGGATGGCCGCTGGGCGATCGAGGCCGTTCGGATTCGGATGGACGAGTCCGTGGCGCTGGCCCGGGAACTCCTGGCGCGCGGCGCCTACGAGGCCGTACGGGTGGTTCGGGCCCGCGACATCGCCGACCGCACGGTCTTCGAGTCGGTGGTCTTCGAGGCCGAGCGGGACGGCGACGGCGAGCCCCCGATCCGGCTCGCCGCCGCCGACGAGCAGGATTGCTGGTGCGCCGATCTTGCCGATTTCTAC
>CAIOSQ010000287.1 GCA_903860935.1 uncultured Rhodospirillales bacterium
CGATCGGCTGCGCTGCCTCGAGGCGGTGCTTGCCGCGCAGGGAACCTTCGCCGAGGGCACCCTCGATCGTTTCGAATCGACACCGGAGCAGGCGCAGGCGGATGCGGCCGACCGCGACGCCTTCGTCGCGCATCTCATGGACAATCTGCTCGGCCGGCAGGCCGCGCGCGGGCCGTTGTGAGCCAGGCGACGGGCGCAGCACAGAAAGAAGGAAGACGCGACATGACCGATGATCTGGAGTGGCAGGCGCGCGTGGATCTTGCCGCGGCCCACCGCATGGCCGTGATGCACGGCCTCAACGAGGGCATCTGCAACCACTTCACCCTCAACGTGCCGGGTCGCCCGGGTCATTTCCTGGCGATTCCCTACGGGCTCCACTGGGCCGAGGTGAAGGCGAGCGATTTTCTGGTCTGCGACTACGAGGGTCGGGTCGTCGAGGGCGAGGGCGAGATCGAACTCACGGCATGGTGCATCCACGCGCCCATCCACCGGCTCAAGCCGGACGCGCATTGCCTGCTGCACACGCACATGCCCTTCGCGACGACGTTGACGATGCTGCAGGACCAGCAACTCGAACCGATGGGGCAGATGAGCGCGATCCTGGCGCCCATGATCTGCTACGACGAGGATTACACGGGGCTCGCCCATGATCCCGCCGAAGGCGAGCGGCTCGCGCGCATCCTCGCCGACGGCAAGACCATCTTGTTCATGGCGAGCCACGGTGTCATGGTCACCGGACGGACGCTCGCCGACGCCTACGACAGGCTCTATTACCTTGAGCGCGCGTGCCAGACCCAAGTCTATGCGTACATGACCGGGCAGAAGCGCCGCCGCGTCCGCCAGGACGTGCTCGCGACGCTGCGCCAGCAGGTGTCGTTCGGGCTCGAGGGCGGTGGCGTCGCGCCGAAGGGCGACAGCCCGGCCCAGCGCCATTTCGACGCGCTCAAGCGCGTGCTCGTGCGGCGCGGCGAGGGCGACTTCGCAGGCTGACTCGTCGCGCCGCGCCGATCAGACCTTGCCGTCGAACCCGCTCTGCTCGATGCCCGCCCAGAGCTGGAGCGCCGGCGACGCGGGTACGGCGCCGGATTTCACGAGGTCGCGCCAGACCCGCGCGGCCTCGACGAAATGCGGCACGCTGCCCGGGAACATGACGAGCGAGACGGCTTCGGCCAGCTTTGCTTCCGGGAAACCCGCCGCGTAGGCACCGCGCAGATGGATCGCCACCTCGTCCCACTGGGCGAGGCAGGCATGGGTGGCGGCGAGCGCGGCCTCGGCGAGACCGGGATCGATGCCGCGTCCAGCCAGCAGTGCGTCGAGCGACGCGCGATAGGCGGCCTCGTGCGTGAAGCCGGGGAGCAGGTCGCGCCAGTGCCGGTCCATGAACCGGTAGTCGCGCGCGCCACGCGCGAACGCGGCGAGGCGCAAGCAGGTCTCGGCGTCGCGCGTCGTGCCGCCCGCGGCCTGGAACTTGGCGATGTGATGCGTGGCGATGGCCTCGTCTGTCGAGATCAGGATCGGCAGCCAGACGAATTCCTTCTCGAAGGCGCTGAGCGACCGCGTGTCGAGCGTGAGCGCGGTGTAGGCCTCGTCATAGGCGCGCGCCAGTCGCGGCGCGGTGAGCGCGAGCAATCCATGATGCGGCAGGAGATAGCCGCGTTTCGCGCGCACGGCGTCGAGGATGGCGATCGCCTCGGCTTCGGAAGAGAGCTCGGTCATGTCGTCCTGTCCGATTGCAAGTGGAAGGGCCTCGACCATAACATCCGCGCCTCGCGTGAGGAGACAGGAGCGATGATCAGCGTTCGCGACCGGCAGTTCGAGGCCTATCAGTCCTTCGTCCTCGGCTGCAAGCTGCACTGGACCGGTCGCGTCTACGCCGAACTCCAAGCGCTCTATCGCGACAAGGCGCAGCGTGCCGCGAACGACGGCCACCCGCCGCAGACCGCGGAGGACGCGGCTGCGCTGCTGCGCGACGAGTTGCTCTATCACGAGTTCGCGTGGCTGGAGCGCCATCTCCAGCGCTTCAAGTATTCGGGTCGCTGGGGGCTGCAGCCCGTCCACGCAAAGCGCCGCGACTCGCTCGAGGCCGAACTCGACGCTCCGCTGCCGCCGGGCCTGCTCGAACTCGA
>CAIOSQ010000288.1 GCA_903860935.1 uncultured Rhodospirillales bacterium
TCTCGAGCGGTTCGAGGGTCTTGACCGTGATCGGCCCGACGCAGCGCGGGCGGCGATAGCTGGGCGTGCCACCGGCACGCGCGAGGCGATCGCGGAACACCGGATAATCGTCGAGGTCCTGGGGCGGCCGGCGGGGAGAATCGCCATCGAACCCGGTCAGGCGGTCCTTGATGTAGGTCGCGTAGGAGATCTTCGACGTCTCGCCATCGGAGGGGATGTCGACATCGGCGGCGCGCTGCCGCGCCAGGATCTCGCGCGTCGCCTCGACCATGATGCCGTCATACGCGACGGCATCGAACGGCAGACCCTTCTCGCGCCCGAAGAGCAGATCCGCGACCTGCCCGCCGCGCGGGAGGGATCCGACATGGGTGGTGAGGATCTCGGTCATGTCATGCGTCTCCCAGCAGTCGGCCGGTCGCGCCGGCGGGATCGTCGGTGTTGGTCACGCGATAGAGGCTGGCCTCGCCGGTCATCGACGGCGCGAGGGCGTGGCGGAAGCCGGGCGGCACGGCGCAGATGTCGCCGGGAGCCAGCACCGTCTCTCCGCCCTCCCAGGACAGACGCCAATGCCCGCGCATGGCCATCAGGACCTCGTGACGCGAAGTCGCGTAGGGCGTCTCGGCAAGCGATCCGCGGGTGATCAGCTCCACCTCGAAGCCAGGACGATCGCGCAGCACGCCGTCGGCGGCGATGACCTTGGCCGGCCGGCGCGCCGCGAGAGCCATCAGATCCCAGTAGCGCGCCACATGGGCCCGCACGACCTGATCGACCGGCGTCTCCGGGAAGGCGGCAAGCTCGGCCTCGGTCAGAACCGGCATCGGGGTCATTCCGGCCGGCAGGGTCTCGCCCTTCCGGGTGTCGTAGAGTTGACCGTTCGCCCCGAGGACCAGACCATGCGCGCGCGCATCCTCGATCACCTGAGGTGCCCAGATCACACCGCCGCCCGCATCGTCGCCGCCGAGGATCGACATGATCATCCCGTAATCGATGCCGACATTCTCGAAGCCGCGGAAGATCCCGGTCGGGATGTTGATGATGTCGCCCTCCTCGAGTACCACTTCGCCGGCGCGTCCCCAACGCCCCCAGAAGAAGCGCCAGCGCCCCTTGAGGACGAAGAAGACCTCGGCGGTGCGATGCGAATGCAGGCTGTTGCGGCATTTCGGCGGCTGTCCCGCGGCGCCGATGTTGAAGCCTGGCGTCGCGCGGATATGCACGTGCTGGTCGGCGGATTCGGAGACACCGGCACCGATGATCGAGAAATTCTCCTTATGGTCCGATCCCGGCGTGTGCGCATCGATGAACGCGGTACGGCAAGGCCTGAGATCCCCGTAGCGCACGATGCGGCTGGCGATGTCGAACATGGTCCGTCCTCTCTCTGCGTATCCTGCGTCGCGGGAATTCACTTCACGGCCCCGCCGGTCAGGCCGCTCACGAAATGCTTCTGGATCAGGGTCGCCGCGATGGCCGCGGGAATGGTGATCAGGATCCCGGCAGCAGCCATCAACTCCCAGACATCGCCGCGCTCGGTCCGAAAGCTTGCGAGCCCGACCTGCAACGTCACCGCGTCGGCACGCGTCAGGATCAAAGCGAAGATGAACTCGTTCCACGCCAGGATGAAGCAGAACACGGCCGCGACGATCACGCCGGGCCATGCCATCGGAACGACGACGAGGCGGATGATCGCGAGGCGCGACGCGCCGTCGATCAGCGCCGCCTCGTCGCATTCCACCGGCACCGCGTCGAAGAAGCCCTTGAGCATCCAGACCGCGAAGGGCGTCACGATCGCGAGGTTGACGAGGACCAGACCGCTGCGCGTATCCAGAAGGCCGAGATCCCGGAACATCAGGTAGAACGGCAGGATGATCACGACCGCGGGCACGAATTGCGTGGCGAGGATCGCGTAGAACAACCCGCGCTTGAAAAGAAAATCGAAGCGCGAAAAGGAATAGGCGGCAAGCGCCGCGACGGGGATGGCGATCCCCACCGTCGCCGCCGCGACCACCGCGCTGTTGACGATCCGGCGCCCAAGGCTCCAGGGCGGTTGGAAGATGATCAGGAAATTCTCGACGGTCGGGTCGAACAGCCATTTGATCTCGTAGACGTCGCGCGGAAGCTTGAACGCCGTGAGCACGAGCCACGCGACCGGGAAGACGATCAGCGCGAAAACCAGCAGCAGCGCCATCGCCGTCGCGACGCGCCGTGCGCCGCCCGATATCCAGCCGCTCTCAGCCATGAGCACCCCGCCGACCGGGCAGGATGAGCCTCAAATAGAACGCGCCGACCACGCCGAGCACGATCGTCAGCATCCAGGCGAGCGCCGAAGCGAGGCCCATGTCGTAATGCACGAACCCGATCGTGAAGATGTAATGGGCGAGGGTCTGGGTGGATATGCCGGGGCCACCACCGGTGAGGGTCACGACCTGGTCGAACATCTTGAGCGCGAATATGGTCTTGAGGACCGCGACGACCGCGAGCACGCCGGAGAGTTGCGGCAGGACCACATGGCGCAGCACCTGCCCCTCGCTTGCGCCATCGATGCGCGCCGCCTCTTCCGTCTCCCCCGGGATCGCGGCCAGTCCCCCGAGGATGACGAGCGTCATGTAGGGAAACCAGTGCCAGACATCGGAAAAGACGAGGGCGAGCAGCGCGAAGACCGGATGAGCGAGCCAGATCACGTCGGCAAGGCCGGGGACGAAGGCGCCCAGCCCTTTTGCGATCACGCCGTGCTCGCCGTTGAACATGAAGCGGAAGGACACGCCGATGAGGGCGGGGCTCATCGCGAAAGGGATGATCAGCACGGCCTTGGTGAGGCTCTGCAGGAACCCGGCCCGCCGCAGCAGCAAAGCGAGGCCGAGCGCCAGCGCCACGGTCAGCACGACGTCGATCGCGACGAACCATGCCGTGACCCTGAGCGCGTTCAGGAACTCGGGTTCCTCGAAGGCGAAGGCATAGTTGTCGAGGCCGACGAAACGCCCCGGCAGCGGCGAGCGTTTCAGCCGCCAGTCGCGGAAACTCGCGATCAGGGCCGACGCGAGCGGCCAGATCGTGGTGCCCACGACGACGCCGCCAGCCGGCAGGATCAGCAGGTATTTGACGACCCGGTCCTTCATGTCCCGCGCTCCGGCGCAGCCGGGACCGGCGATGACCGGTCCCGGCGCACCCGCGTCACCCGCGACGCGCGATCCGGCGGACCGCGGCCTCGGCGCCCTTGAAGGCGTCCGGGACCGACTTGGCGCCCGACGCGGCTTCCGACATCGCCGTCTCGATGGCCTCCATCATCTGCGGCCAATCCGCCGAGTAAGGCACCGCCTTGGTGTTCTGCAACGCCTGCGCCGCCATCTCGTGGATCCCGCCGAAACGCCGGTTGACGTCCGGATCCAGCATGTTGGAGGTCTGGACGGCGACCACGTCGCTTTCCTTCGGATCGAGCAGGATGTCGCGCTCGATCGCCGGATGGGTGACGTAGGACAGATATTCCATCGCGGCGTCCTTGCGACGCGACCGCGCGGTCAGCCCGTAGATCCAGCAATTGATGTAGGTCGAGCGCGCGCCCGATCCGAAATTCGGCAGCGCCGCGGCCCCGACCTGATCTTCGGTCAGCTTGGACACCTTGGGATCGAGCAGGCCACCGCGCACCCACCACCACACCGGCACCATCGCCGAGTTGCCGCCGCGCATGGAGTTCACCGCATCCTGTTCCGTGAAGGACACGGCGGCCGGCGGGGTGATCTTGTGGGTGCGCAGCATGTCGATGTAGTCCTGCGTCGCCTTGAGCCCGGCTTCGGACGCGAAGGCCGGCATGCCCTGCGCATCGAAGACGTCCGCGCCGCGACCCCACAGGAAATTGTACCAGACCATCAGGTTCTGGCCGTTGTTCTTGCCATAGGGCAGCGCGATGCCCGCGATGTTCTCCTTGTCCTGGAGAAGCTTGCCCGCGGCGATGACGTCGTCCCAGGTGGCCGGCGCCTTCAGACCATGCTTCGCGAAGAGATCCTTGCGATAGAACATGAGCTGGACATGGCCGCGGGTCGGCAGACCATAGAGCTTGCCACCGACCCGGCCAACGCCCAGGAACGCGCCCGGATAGGCGCCCGTGTCGATCTTCTTGTCCGCGAGCCGCGCATCGATGGGATCGAGCAGGTTGGTCAGCGACGGGATCCACTGGTCCATCGCGGTGACCATGTCGTAGCCGCCGGCGCCACCCACCATCTCGGCGGTCAAGGCCTCGCGCATGTTCGCGAAGGGCACGAAGGTGTAGCTGACCTTGATCCCCGTCGCCTCGGTGAAGGCGGCCGCGCGCGTCTGATGCGCGGTGAACTGGGTCGCGACGACGCAGAGGATCTTCACCTCTTCGCCGGCATGCGGTCGGCCCGCTTTCAATCGGCCCAAGGCCGGTGCGATCTGGGCGCGTCCCGTCGTCGGCGACAGCGCCGCGGCGGCCGCGGCGGCCGCGGCGAGTAGTGTCGTTCTGCGTCGAAGCTTCATCGTTTCCTCCTCTGCATCCTGCGTCTGATCCGGCCGCCCCTCTGGCGCGCCGTGGATCAACCCGTCTTCATGACGATCTGCTTCCAGATCGCGGTCTCGTCGTAGAGCACGTATTCGCGCCGCAGCCCCCAGGGACCGAATTCGGCATGGGACAGGCCCATGACATGGATCTCGGCGCCGCTCGGCGGGCCGAACGCACCCCACCCGTCATGCGTCCCGGTCAAGGACCAGCGCAGCGCGGCGCGCGGCGAGAAACCGGGGTCGTCGCGGCCGATCACATGGTGGACCTCGAACCGCGCGGACGGAAAGGACGAGCGCAGCCCCAGCCAGAACGCGTCCGCATCGGCCCAGCCATGACCGGTGACGCCGCCGGGATATTCCAGATGCGCGGCACGGTCGTAGACACGCGGGATCGCGGCGAAATCCGCATCCATCAGGCGGCCCAGCAGATCGGCATAGCGCTGGCCGACA
>CAIOSQ010000289.1 GCA_903860935.1 uncultured Rhodospirillales bacterium
CACCGGCGCGCCGGTCGCAAGACGTGTCCATTCGCCGGCCTCGAACCGCTCCGGCCCATGCACGCCATCGATGCCGGCGAAGCGCGCCGCGAGCCCGCGATGCTCGAGCGCGAGTGCGTTGACGCACAGCGTCGCGCCCTTTCGGATGAGATCATGGGCCGCCGCCGAGCGATTGACGCAGACCAGCAGTTGCGGCGGCTCCGCGGTCAGCGACGTCACCGCGGTCGCCGTCAGCCCGTTGATGTCGCCCTCATGCGCCGCGGTGATGATCGTGACGCCACCGGCGAGCCGGCGCATGCCCCGCTTGAAGGCGTCGGCGGCGACCGCGGGGATCCCGGACGGCACGGCTCAGGGAGCCGCGAGGGCGACGACGACGCGCCGGTTGCGCTTGCCCTTGCTCTCGATCTTCTCGACCACCAGCGGCCCGATTTCCGCGAGGCTGGCGACATGCGTTCCGCCGCAGGGCTGCAGATCGATGCCGTCGATGTCGATCAGGCGCACGCGCCCGGCGCCGGTCGGCGGCTTCACCGACATCGTGCGCACGAGGTCGGGCTGCGCCGCGAGGTCCTCGTCGCTGATCCAGCGCGCGGTCGCGGCCTTGCCGGTCGCGATCAGCGCGTTGAGCGCGGTCTCGATACCGTCCTTGTCGAGGCTGCCATCGCCGATGTCGAAATCGAGCCGGCTGCGCGCGTCGCCGACCTGTCCGCCGGTGACGCCGTAGGGCACGACGGCACAGAGCACATGCAGCGCCGTGTGCATGCGCATGTGACGATGGCGGCGTGCCCAGTCGAGTTCGGCGCGCACGACATCGCCGACCGCAAGCATGGGCTGGCCGGGTGCGGGGACATGCGCGATCTCGCCGGGCGCCGCGCCCTTGCGCGTGTCCGCGATCGTGACCAAGACACCGTCCGCGCGCACGAGCCGTCCGGTGTCGCCGGGCTGCCCGCCGCCCATCGGATAGAAGACGGTACGGTCGAGGCGGATGCCTGTCTCGTCGACCGCGACGACGCGCGCGTCGCAGTCGCGCAGATAGGAATCCTGGCGGAAAAGCTCTTCGGTCATGTCGCCTCGGATGCGGGGGCTGGAGTGTGCGGAACGGGATCAGTCATCGCGCGCCATCCAGGCGAGCAGGCGCCGCGCTGGCCAGAGCCAGGCGAGACCGGCAGCGAGGAAGAACGCGAACTGGGCGAGCCAATGCGTCGGCACAAGCGTTGCGCCTGCAACCATCGCCACGAGCGCGTAGACGCACAGACCCAAGACGAGAAGCAGCATCCCGACGGCATTGCGCCAGCGTGGCACGGCCGGATGTCCGCGTTCAGAAGCTATGCCCATCGCGCAGCGCCTTGGTGCGCAGATAGGCCTCGTTATGCGGGTTGGCGGCGATCACCAGCGGCACGCGGTCGACCACCTCGACGCCGAGTTGGTCGAGCGCGGCGCGCTTGCCGGGATTGTTGGTGAGCAGCCTGATGCGGGTGATCCCAAGCCGCCGCATGATCTCGCCCGCGACGACGTAGCTGCGCTCGTCGGGCTCGAATCCGAGATGGGTGTTGGCGTCGATCGTGTCGAAACCCGCGTCCTGGAGCGCGTAGGCGCGCAGTTTGTTGACGAGCCCGATGCCGCGCCCTTCCTGGGGCAGATAGACGACGACGCCGGCGCCCTGCTCGGCGATCGCCCGGATCGCGCCGCGCAACTGGTCGCCGCAATCGCAGCGCAGGCTGCCGATCAGGTCGCCGGTGAAGCAGGACGAGTGGATACGGGTCAGGACGGGCTGCGCGACGTCCGGTTGGCCGATCACGATCGCCAGATGCTCCGGACCGCCGCCCCAGGGGCGGAAGGCGACGATGTGCGTTTCCTCGGCGTCCACGAGCGGCAGCCGAGTCGCCGCGACCTGGGTCAGCCAGCGCGACGAATCCACCGCGAACCGCGCCACCGCGGCCAGCGGCAGCGGCGCGTGGTCGAGCGCGGCGCCGTCGCCACGCGCGACCAGCAGCATCGGCATCAATCCGGCGAGTTTGGCGAGGTCGAGCGCGGCCGCGACCGCCGGGCTGGCCTCGTCCGGGGTGCCGGGGGCGAGCAGGGCCTGCGGGTCCGTGGCGATCGGCTGGGCCAGCGCGCGAAGCTCGGCGCAGGTGGTCGCCGGCCGCAGCCGGGCGAGGAACGGCGCGCGCTCGGCGCCGAGGCCCAACGCGCCTGCGCGCGGCGGGGTCATCGCCAGCGCCAGGGTGTCGGCCGGGCTCCGCGCGCGCAGACCGGCCAGCGTGTCCTCGGACAGGGTCTCGACCGCGGCCACGACCACGCGATCCTGGGCAGGGCCGATCGCGACCACGTCGCCGCGGCGCAATCTGTCGATGCCATGGCGCACCGCTTCGCTGCGAGCGGCGATGTCCGGGAGGTCGGTCGGGTCGGTAGGGGAGGGTACGTTGGCCATCTCGCGCCGCTTGCTGGAATTCCTGCCGTGCCAGAGACGGCCGGGGTGGGATATACACCGGATGGCGGGCCGCAGGGAGTGCCTGATCGGCTCGCATGTCGGAGATGCATGACGATCGACGCTGAGACGGCCTGGATGGCCCTGTTGCGCGCGCGCGCCGCCTGGCGTGGCGGGTCGCCGCCCGCGCCGGTGGAAATCGCCGACCCGACCGGTGGCGCGCTCGCGTTGTCTCCCGACGGGACCTGGCAGGCCAGCGGCTGCGCGGTGCAGGCAGATGCCGCCGCCCTGCTCGAAACCTACCTGCCCGTGCTGCGGCCGGACCTCGTGATCGGTCAGCTGGGCCAGAGCCTCGATGGCCGGATCGCCACCCGGACCGGACATTCCCATTACGTGACCGGGCCGGACAGCCTCGTCCATCTTCACCGTCTGCGCGCGCTCGTCGACGCGGTGGTGGTCGGGGCCGGGACGGTCCTGGCCGACGATCCGCGTCTGACCGTGCGCCATTGCCCGGGCGCGAACCCGCTGCGCGTCGTCCTCGACCCGCGGCGACGCCTGACCGGCGTGCATCGCGTCTTTTCGGATGGCGCGGCGCCGACGCTGGTGATCGGGGCCACCGACGGGGTGGCGCCCGGCCAGGCGCTGAGTGCGACCTTGCCGGTTGAGGCGGGCGAGGATGGCTTCGCGCCCGCGCGCATCCTGGCGCTGCTGGCGGATCGCGGTGCGCGCCGGGTGCTGGTCGAGGGCGGCGGCGTCACCGTCTCGCGCTTCCTCGCCGCCGGCGCGCTGGATGTCCTGCATGTCGCGATCGCGCCGATGCTGATCGGTTCTGGCCGCCAGGGCATTTCCCTGCCGCCGATCGATCGCCTCGACCAGGCTTTGCGTCCGTCGGTCCGCCGCGTTCCGCTCGGCGAGGACATGCTCTACGCGTTGTCCTTCCGATGAGCGGCGGCCAGTCCAGCCCGGCGCGGGCGTACTGGGCGGTCGCGCCCGGACAGGGTGCCCTTCGTCCCGTCGACGTGCCGCAGGCGGGTCCTGACGAGGTCGCCGTGCGCATGCGCGCCAGCGGCGTCAGTCGCGGGACCGAGCGCCTCGTGCTGCAGGGACGCGTTCCGCAGAGCGAGCACGCGCGCATGCGCTGCCCCTTCCAGGAGGGCGAGTTTCCGTTCCCGGTCAAGTACGGTTATTGCGCCGTCGGCGTCGTCGAGGATGGGGTGCGCGCGGGCCAGCGTGTCTTCGTGCTGCACCCGCATCAGGAACGCTTTGTCGTGCCGACGTCCTGGGCGCACCAGATCCCGGACGCGGTGCCCGATGCGCGCGCCACGCTGGCGGCGAACATGGAAACAGCATTGAACGCGCTCTGGGACGCCGAACTCGCGCCGGACGAGCGCGTGGCCGTGATCGGGGCCGGCGTAGTCGGCCTGCTGGTCGCCTGCCTCGCGCGGGACATCGCGGCCGGGTCGCCGCTGGTCGTCGATCCCGATCCCGCGCGCCGCGACCTCGCGCGCGCCCTCGGCCTTGAGACCGCGGCGGCAGCGACCGGCGAGCACGATGTCGTCTTCCACGCCAGCGGCAATCCCGACGGCCTTGTCGCCGCGCTGTCGGTGGCGGCCTTCGAAGGTCGCATCGTCGAACTCAGCTGGTTCGGCGACCGTCCGGTGACCCTGCCGCTTGGCGGCGCGTTCCATGCGCGCCGGTTGCGCGTGATCGCCTCGCAGGTCGGGCATGTGGCGCGGCCCAAGCGCGCGACCACGACCCATGCCGAGCGCCTCGCCCAGGCCCTCGCCCTGCTCGCCGACCCGCGCTACGACAGGCTGATCGGGTCGCCCGTTCCCTTCGCGGACCTGCCCGCGCGCCTGCCCGCGCTGCTCGAGGGCAATCCGCTGCCACCGCACATCGTCGTCGCGTACTGATCCCTGGAGACCGCCATGTACAGCCTCACCGTCTGCAACCACTTCATGATCGCCCACAGCTTCCGCGGCGAGGTCTTCGGGCCGGCGCAGCGGCTGCACGGCGCGACCTATGCGGTTGAACTCGAGATACGCTGCGCGGCGCTCGACGCGCACGGCCTGGTGGCCGATATCGGCCGCCTCGCCGACATGCTGGCGAAGACGCTCGAGGCGCTCAACTACCGCAATCTCGACGACGAGAGCGATTTCGCCGGGATCAACACGACGACGGAGTTCCTCGCGGGGGAGATCTGGCGGCGCGCCCGAACGGCGATCGACGCCGGCGCGCTGGCGCCGTCGCCGTCGCCCGCGGCGATGAAGGTGACCTTGCGCGAATCGCCGACCGCCTGGGCCGCCTACGAGGCGCCGCTGGCATGACCGCGGCGGCGGCGCGCGCGGCGCTGCATTTCGCCTGTCCCGGGTCCATCGGCCAGCCGACCGGCGGCTATCGCTACGATGCCGAGATCCTGCGCGGCATGCAGGCCGGCGGTCGCGACATCGTCCTGCACGAACTGGCCGGGCGCTTTCCCGAGGCCGACCGCGCCGCCACGGACGCGGCGCGGGCCTGCGTCGCCGCCGCGCGCGGCGCGGTTCTGGCGATCGACGGGCTGGCTCTGCCGGGCTTCGCCGGAGCACTGCCGGCCCGCGAGACCACGGTCATTGCCCTGATCCATCATCCGCTGGCCCTGGAGACCGGGATCCCGGCGCCGCTGCGGCGCCGCTTCGCGGCGCTGGAGCCGGAGTTGGTCCGCGCCTGCGCCGGCGTGATCGTCACCTCGCCCGCCACGGTGCCGGCAATCCGCGCGATGGGTGTCGCCGCCGAACGCATCCGCGTCGTCGTGCCGGCGGTCGGGCGAAGTGGCGCGGCGTCCTGGCGGCGCAATGCCGGACGCGCGCGTCTGCTCTGCGTCGCCTCGCTCACGCCGCGCAAGGGGCACCGCGTGCTGCTCGCCGCTCTCGCGCGTCTGCGTGCGCTCGCCTGGCGGATCGATCTCGTCGGTCCGCGTCAGTACGACCGGCGCGAGGCCGGTCGCATCGCCACCGCGATCGGTGCTCGCGGCCTGCGCGGACGGGTCCGCCTGACCGGCGCGGTGTCCGCCGCGCGCGTCGCGGCGGCCTATCGCGCGGCCGATCTCTTCGTCCTGCCCTCGTTCCACGAAGGCTATGGCATGGCCTTCGCCGAGGCGATCGCCGCCGGTCTGCCGGTGGTCGGCGCGCGCGCTGGCGCCGTGCCGAGCACGGTGCCGCCGCGCGCGGGCGTGCTGGTACGACCGGGCGATCCGGCGTCCCTGGCGCGTGCCCTGAGGCCGCTGGTCGCGAGCCGCGCCGCGCGCGCGCGTCTCGCCCGCGGCGCCCGGTTGCATGGGCGATCGCTGCCGGACTGGCCGGCTCAGGCGCGGCGCTTCGCCGCCGCGATCGACGCGCTGGCCTCGCCATGACCGGCTTTTCCGCCGACTGGCTGGCGTTGCGCGAACCCTTCGACGTCGCCGCGCGCGATCGCGCGCTTGCGCTGGAGTTCCTCGCGCGCGTTCCCGAGCACGGGCGCATCGTCGATCTCGGCGCCGGCGCTGGCTCCAACATCGGCTATCTGAACGCGCTCGCCGCGGGACGTCGCTGGCGGCATGTCGACGACGATCCGGCGCTGCTCGCGGTGGCGCGGGCGCGTTTCGCGGCGGATCCGGGGATCGAATTGCGCCGGCTCGATCTCGCCGCGGCGCTGGAGGCCGCGCTCGACGACGCGGCGGCCGTGACCTGCGCGGCTCTGCTCGACCTCGTCTCGGCCGCGTGGCTGGCGCACCTCGCCGACGCCCTGGCCCGGCGGCGGTTGCCGCTGCTCGCCGTGCTGACCTATGACGGCCGGATGGTCTGGGCGCCGGACGACGCGGCGGATGCGCGCGTCGCCGCGGCCTTCCATCGCGACATGGCGCGCGACAAGGGCTTCGGTGCGGCGCTCGGGCCGCGCGCCGCCGATCATCTCGCCGACCTGCTGCGCGCGCGCGGCGCATCGGTCACGCTGCGGCCGAGCGACTGGCGGATCGCCGCCGCGGATGCCGCGATGCTCGACGCCATGCGCGACGGCATCGGCGCCGCTGCCGCCGCGTCGGCCCTGCCCGACGAGGGCGACGAGATCGCCGGCTGGCGGGCACGCCGCGCCGCGGCCCGCCCGCAGGGCCTCGTGATCGGCCATCTCGACCTGGCGGCCGTCTGGGACTGAGGAGACCGCCGTCGCCCCCGGCGGGCGGCGGATGCTACATGCGTGCCGGGCGTTCGATCCCGATCAGCGCGAAGACGCGGTCCAGCGCGGCGAGCGTCGTCGCGACCAGGGTGAGACGCGCGTCGCGCAGCGCGACATCGGTCTCCGACAGGACATGGCACGCCTGGTAGAAGCTGTTGAAATCCTGGGCGAGCAGGAAGGCCCACTCGCAGAGCAGGTTGGGCGCGCGTTTCTCGATGGTGCCGGCGACCGCGTCGGCGAAGCCGTTCAGCGTCAGCATCAGGCGGCGTTCGGCGTCGGTCGCCGGCGCGCCCAGGCCCGCCGCGGGCAGGCCGTGCGCGCCGAAGCCGCGCTCCGCCGCCTTGTCGAGCAGGGATTTCGCGCGCACCGCGGTGTAGACGAGATAGGGCCCGGTCTTGCCCTCGAAGCGCGTGAAGCGCTCGAGGTTGAAGACGTAGTCGGACAGACGATGGTTGACGAGATCGGCGAAGCGCAGCGCCGCGATGCCGACGATGCGCGCGATCCCGGCCTTTTCCTCCGCCGTCGCGTCCTGCGCCAGACCCGCCTCGGCGAGGCGCTTGAGCGCCTCGTCGGTCGCCATGGTGATGAGGTCGCTCAGCTTCATGACGCCGCCGGCGCGGGTCTTGAAGGGCTTGCCGTCCGGCCCGTTGACGGTGCCGAAACCGACATGTTCGAGCGCGAGGCCCCCGGCGGTCATGCCGGCTTGCGCGGCGGCGCGAAAGACCTGCTCGAAATGCAGATGCTGGCGTTGGTCGACGACGTAGAGCGACAGGTCCAGCCGCGCCTCGGCGCGCGCCTCGATCGTCGCGAGGTCGGTCGTTCCATACATCGCCCCGCCGTCGGATTTCACGAGGATCAGCGGCGGGATCTCCTTCTGGTCGCCGTCGCGCGCGACGCGGACGATCTCGGCGCCCTCGGAGATTTCGACCAGGGCGTCGACGCGCATGCGTGCGACCATCGGCCCGATCCGGTCGTTGACCGTGCTTTCGCCGTCCCAGAGGTCGAAGGCGACGTTCAGCCGTGCGAACTCGCCGCGCAGGGTGCCGACGGACACGGCGATGAAATGATCCCACAGGGCGCGATAGCCGGGCCGGCCCGATTGCAGTTCGGCGGTGGCGCGCCGCGCCGCCTCGCGGAAGGCCGGGTCGTCCTTGGCTCGCTGCGCGGCCACGGGATAGAGCCGCTCCAGATCGTCGATCGACACCGGCGACTGGGCCGGGAACGGACCATGGGAACCCGGGACGAAGAAGGGCAGGTCGGGGCGTTCGCGCTCGATCTCGGCGATCAGCATGCCCATCGGAAGGCCCCAGTCGCCGAGATGGATGTCGCTGACCACGTCGTGCCCCGCGAAGCGGAAGACGCGCTGGAGCGTGTCGCCGATGATCGACGAGCGCAGATGGCCGACATGCATCGCCTTGGCGACGTTGGGGCCACCGAAATCGATCAGCACGCGCCGCGGCGGATCTGCCGCTGCCGCGCCCAGGCGGGCGTCGCCGGCGATGCCGGCGGTCGCCTGGGCGAGGGTGGCGTCGGTCACCGAGAGATTGATGAAGCCAGGACCTTCGACGCTGATCCGTGCGATCGCCGGGTTGTCCGCCAGGGCGGCGACCACCATCGCCGCGACCTCGCGCGGATTGCGCCGCGCCGCCTTGGCGACGGCCATCGCGCCATTGGCCTGGAACTGCGACAGCTCGGGGCGTCGCGACAATTCGACCGCGCCATGCGCGGGGTCGAGCCCGCTCCGGGCGAAGGCGTCGCGGACGAGGGTTTCGAGGCTTTGGCGCAGCGGGATCGCGGCGGGGGAGGACATCGTCGGATACACTCTCGGGTCTTTGCCGCGGCGGGTTTACCCCTCCGGCGGGTCTCGCCGCAACCGCTCGCCGCCGCGCTTGACGCGGAGGGCCGCGTCGGCGGACGGTCCGGGCTCCGCAGCAGACCCCAGGAGACCCGAGATGGACGCGATGCCGCAAGTCGACGAGGCCGAGTTCGACACGCTGGACCGGTATCTCGGCTCCACCGACGCGTCGGAGGCCTGCATGCTCCTGTCGGAGCTCGACGGCTTCCTGACAGGCCTGGTGGTCTCGCCGCAACCGATCCCGGAAGACGAGTGGTTGCCCGTGGCTCTCGGCAACCCGCCGCATTTCGCGTCGGAGGTGCAGCGCGAGCTGATCCTCGACATCGTGCGCCGCCGCGTCGCCCAGATCGAGGCGCTTCTGCGCCAGGATCCGGAGGCCTACGCGCCGGTCTTCTGGACCGATGACGAAGGCGAGCCGATCGCGGACGATTGGGCGGCGGGCTTCCGCCGCGCCGTTGGCCTGCGCCAGGACGCGTGGATGACCCTGTTCACCGAGCCCGAAGAGAACGTCCTGGTGGCGCCGATCGTCGCCCTCTGGGACGACGTGATCGAGGACGCGGACAGCGAGGACGCCGACATCGCCGAGGCGATCGAGATGGCGCCGCCGCTCATCCCCGCCGCGGTCGTCGGCATCTACCGCTTCTGGTATCGGCGCGCGGGGTCGGCCGGCGGCACGCCCGCCGGGTGATCCGCCCCGCCATGGACGCGATCGCCAACCAGCGCGACATCGTCGACCGGCGCGCACTCCACGCGCGGCTGGAGGCGGCTGCGGTCGACATGGCCCCGGCCACCGCGGCGCAGCGCGCCGTCGTGCTCGAGGCGTTGCGCGCGGCGCTCGAGACCGGCCGCGCCGAGGTGCGTCGCCGCTTCGACGCCGGGCGCACCAACGGCACGCAGACCGCCGTCGCGCTGAGCTTCCTGATCGACCAGCTGATCCGCGTCGCCTACGACTTTGCCGACCTCCACGTCTATCCGGCCGCCAATCCCAGCGCCGGCGAGCGGCTCGCGATCGTCGCCGTCGGCGGCTATGGCCGCGGCGAACTTGCGCCGCACAGCGATGTCGATCTGCTCTTCCTGCAACCTTACAAGCCGACCGCGCGCAACGAGCAGCTGGTCGAGTACATGCTGTACCTGCTCTGGGACCTGAAGCTGAAGGTCGGGCATGCGACGCGCTCGACGGACGACTGCCTGCGCCTCTCGCGCGAGGATCCGACGATCCGCACCGCGCTGCTCGAGGCGCGCTTCGTGTGGGGAGACGACGAGCTCTACACCGCGTTCCGCGCCCGCTTCGACAAGGAGGTCGTGCGCAGCAGCGGACCGGAATTCGTCCAGGCCAAGCTTGCCGAGCGCGACGAGCGCCACCGCCGGATGGGCGATTCGCGCTACGTCGTGGAACCGAACGTGAAGGAGGGCAAGGGCGGTCTGCGCGATCTGCACACGCTGTTCTGGATCGCCAAATACGTGCATCGCGTCGCGCGGCCCGAGGAACTCGTGGGCAAGGGCGTGTTCACCGAGCGCGAGGCCGCGACCTTCGCGAAGGCCAGGGATTTCCTGTGGACGCTGCGCTGCTGGCTCCACTACCTCGCCGGCCGCGCCGAGGACCGTCTGACCTTCGACCTCCAGCCCGAGATCGGGCGGCGCATGGGCTACACCGACCATCGCGGCACGCGCGGCGTCGAGCGTTTCATGAAGCACTATTACCTGACGGCCAAGGATGTCGGCGACCTCACGCGGATCTTCTGCACGTCGCTGGAGATCGGGACCGAGCGCCGCGCGCGGCTCGACTGGCGGCGGCTGATCGCCCGGCCGCGCGAACTCGGCGGGTTCAGGGTCGAGAACGGACGGCTCACGATCGCGCGCGACGACGTCTTCGAGGGCGACCGCGTCGCCTTCCTGCGGATCTTCCGCGTCGCGCAGGAGAACGGCCTCGACATCCATCCCGACGCCTTGCGGCTGATGCGCCAGCAACTGCGCCTGATCGATTCGCGCCTGCGCGAGAACCGCGAGGCCAACGCCGCGTTCATGGAGATCCTGACGGCGAAGGAGGGGGCGGAGACGACGCTGCGCCGGATGAACGAGGCCGGCGTGTTCGGGCGCTTCGTGCCGGATTTCGGCCGCGTCGTCGCGCAGACCCAGCACGACATGTACCATGTGTACACGGTCGACGAGCACACGATCTTCGCCATCGGCATCCTGCACCGGATCGAGAACGGCGACCTCGTCGACGACCACCCCGTCGCCAGCCGCGCGATCCAGAAGGTGCAGTCGCGCCGCGCGTTGTATCTCGCCGTGCTCCTCCACGACATCGCCAAGGGGCGCGGCGGCGACCATTCGGTGCTGGGCGCGGAGATCGCGCTCAAGCTCGGGCCGCGCGTCGGTCTCAGCGCCGAGGAGACCGAGACCGTCTCCTGGCTGGTGCGGCACCATCTCGCGATGTCGAGCACCGCCTTCAAGCGCGACATCCAGGATCCCAAGACGATCCGCGACTTCTGCGCGCTCGTGCAGAGCCCGGAGCGGCTGCGGCTGCTCACCTGCCTCACCGTCGCCGACATCCGCGCGGTCGGCCCGACCGTCTGGAACGCCTGGAAGGCGACGCTGATCCGCGATCTCTACCAACGCGCCGAGGAAGAGATGGCCGGCGTGCCCGGCGCGGCGAGCGCGCGCGGTCGCGTCGAGGCCGCGCAGGCCCTTCTACGCGCCCAGCTTGCTGACTGGCCGGAGGCGGATTTCGCCGAGCATGTCGCCCGCGGCTATCCGGCCTATTGGCTGTCGCTCGACGCGGAGACCCACGCCCGTCATGCACGGCTGATGCGGCAGGCCGAGACGGCGCAGGCGCCGCTCTCCCTCGACACGCGCATCGATCGCGGGCGCGGCATCACCGAGATCACGATCTACTGCGAGGATCATCCCGGCCTGTTCAGCCGGATCGCCGGCGCGATGGCGCTGGCCGGCGCCAACATCGTGGGCGCGCAGATCTTCACGATGACCAATGGCATGGCGCTCGACAGTTTCACCATCCAGGAGGCGCCGGCGATCGACGGCGCCGCGCCGGCGGCGTTCGCTGAGCCGGCGCGCCTCGCGCGGCTCTCGGCGCTGATCGACCAGGCGCTGTCGGGGCGCATCAGGCTCGCCGAGCAGATCGCGCGCCGCCGCCGTCAGGTGATGGGCCGCACGCGCATCTTCACCGTTCCGCCGCGCGTCTTCGTCGACAACGACGCGTCGGTCATGCACACGGTGATCGAGGTCAATGGCCGCGACCGGCTGGGTTTCCTGTTCGACGTCACGCGCGCGATCACCGCGCTCGGCCTGCAGATCTCGACCGCCAAGATCATGACCTGGGGCGAGCGCGTGGTCGACGTGTTCTACGTGAAGGATGTCTTCGGTCACAAGGTCGTGTCGGAGACCAAGCTGCGCCATGTCCGCGAACGACTGCTCGCGGCGGTCGCCGATCCCGACGCGCCCGTCGAGACGCCGCGCGCCTTGCGCGCCACCGCCCAGGCCGCCGCGGCGACCTGACCGCGCGGACGGTCAGGCGTGCCGCAGCGCCTCGATCGGGTCGAGGGCCGCCGCCCGCCGCGCCGGATAGTAGCCGAAGACGATGCCGACGCCCGCGCTCACGCCGACCGCGAGCAGGATCGCCTCGGGAGAGACCAGCGTCGGCCAGCCCGCGATGCGGGTCAGCGCCCGCGCCGCCGCGAAGCCGAGCGCCGCGCCGGCGACGCCGCCGAGCGCGGAGAGCGTCGCCGCCTCGATCAGGAACTGCATGAGGATGTCGCGCCGGCGCGCGCCGACGGCGAGGCGCAGCCCGATCTCGCGCGTGCGCTCCGTCACCGAGACCAGCATGATGTTCATGATCCCGATGCCGCCGACCAGCAGCGACACCGTGGCGATCGCCGCCAGCAGCCAGGACATGGTCCGCGACGAGGCGTCCCGCGTGGCGGCGATGTCCGCGAGGTTGCGGAGCAGGAAGTCGTCCTCCTGCGCCGCGGTCAGGCGATGGCGCTGGCGCAGCAGCGCGCGGATCTGCTCCTCCGCCTGGGCGGTGTCCTCGCCGTCGCGCACCCTGACCGTGATCGAGCCGACCGCGCGCGCGTTGGCGCGGTTGACGCCGAGGACCCTTTGCTGGGCGGCGCGCAGCGGTGCCACCACGACATCGTCCTGGTCCTGTCCGCCGGTGGTCTGGCCCTTGCGCGCCAGGACGCCGACGACGCGGAAGGGCACGTTGCGCAGCCGGATCGTCTCGCCGATCGGGTCGATCTCGTCGAACAGCGTGCGCGCGACGGTCTCGCCGAGCAGCACGACCTGCGCGCCGCGATCATAGTCCTCGGCCTCCAGCCCGCGGCCCAGCGCGATCTCCCAGTCGCGCGCGACGAAGAAGGACGGGGTGACGCCGAGCAGCCAGCTGGACCAGTTGACGCCGCCGGCGACCACCTGGACCTGGCCGCGCGAGGTCGGCGCGGCGGCCTCGACGGCGTCGATCTCGCGCTCCAGCGCCAGCGCGTCGTCCTGCGTCAGGCTCGCGCGCGCGCCGGATCCAAGTCGCACGCCGCCGACGGTGACGTTGCCGGGCACGACGACGATCAGATTGGCGCCGAGCGCCCGGATCTGGGCGAGCACCGTCTCGCGCGCGCCCGATCCCACGGCCACCATCGCGATGACGGCCGCGACGCCGATGAAGATCCCGAGCATGGTCAACGCCGAGCGCAGCGCGTTGGCGCGCAGCGAGTCGAGTGCGCCGGCGAAGGCGTCGAGCGGGCTCATGCGGCGGCTTCCGGTCGCGCGGCGAGCGCCGCCGCGGCATTGCGTGGCACCTGTCGCCGGTCCTCGACCAGCCGCCCGTCGCGAAAGGTCAGGACGCGCGTGGCGAAGGCCGCGATTTCGGGATCGTGGGTGACGACCACGAGCGTGATGCCGCGGGCATGCAGCGCCTGGAACAGCGCCATGATCTCGAGCCCGGTGCGGCTGTCGAGTGCGCCGGTCGGCTCGTCGGCGAGGATGGCGCCGGGCTCGTTGACCAGCGCGCGCGCGATCGCGACGCGTTGCTGCTGGCCGCCGGAGAGTTCCAGCGGCGTGTGGTCGAGCCGCGCGCCGAGGCCGAGCGTCTCCAGCACGGCGGCTGCGCGCCGCCGCCGTTCGCCGCGAGGGACCCCGGCATAGACGAGGGGCAGGGCGACGTTCTCCACCGCCGTGGCGCGCGGCAGCAGGTTGAAGGACTGGAAGACGAAGCCGAGCTTGCGGTTGCGCATCGTCGCGCGTGCGTCCGCGCCGAGTCCGGCGACATCCTCGCCGTCCAGGCGGTAGCGCCCGCGCGTCGGCTGGTCGAGCAGACCGAGCAGGTTCATGAAGGTCGATTTGCCCGATCCCGACGGGCCCATGACGGCGACGAATTCGCCATGGCCGATCGCCACGCCGACGCCGTCGAGGGCGCGCAGCGCCGTGCCGCCCATGGTGTAGACGCGGGCGAGATCCTCGACCTCCATGAGGGCGCGCCCGGGCGCGGCCGCGTCCATGCTCACAGGCCGAAACGTGGTCCGGCGGATGGCGCGGCGGAAGCGGCCGGCGCGCGCGGTCCGCCGCCGACGACAAGCTCCTGACCCGCCGCCAGCCCCTCGCCGAGGATCTCGGTGACGCTGCCGTCGCCGATCCCGAGACGGACGGCGATCGCCCGTGGCGTTCCGTCGGCGTCGAGGACGTGGACCCGGCCCTGGGCGGCGGCGACCGTGGCGGCGGCGTTGCGCTGCGCACGCCAGGCCTCCCAGCCGGGCATCTGCTCCGGCTTGAGAAGCGCGGCGATCCGCCTGTCCGTCTGCTGGCGCGCCGCGCCCATGCGCGCGCGCAGCTGGTCGGGGGGCAGTCCTGACGCACGCAGGGCGCGGAGCTGTTCGCGCGCCTCCTCGACGATCCGGCCAAGCGCCGCGCGCTGGGCGTCGTCGAGCGACAATTCCCTGGCGAGCACGGGTTCGAGCTGGTCGAGGCCCACGAACCCGCCGCCGCGACCGCCCTGCCCGGCCGCCGCCGGGGGCGTGGCCGCGCCATCGGCGCCGCGCGCGGCGCCCGGCGGACGCCAACGCAGGGCGGCGTTGGGCGCCCGCAAGACGTCGTCGCGGCGGTCGGTGATCAGCCGTACGGTCGCGGTCATGCCCGGCATCAGGCGCTGGTCACGGTTTTCGGCGCTGATCACGACCACGTAGGTGACGACGTTCTGGATCGTCTGCGCGCCCAGCCGGGTCATCAGCACCTCGCCGCGGAAATTCGCCGTCGGATAGGCGGCGACGGTGAATTGCGCTTCCTGACCGGGCCGGATACGTCCGACATCGGCCTCGTCGACGGCGACATGGATCTCCACTTGGCGCAGGTCCTGGGCGATCGTGAACAGGACCGGCGCCTGGAGGCTCGCCGCGACGGTCTGGCCGACATCGACGTCGCGCCGGATCACGACGCCGTCGATCGGCGCCTTGATCTCTGCCCGGTCCAGATCGACCTCCACCTGCCGCAGCACTGCCTCGCGTTGAGCGACCTGGGCCTCGGCGGCCGCGATCTGGGTCTGGGCGACCTGGAGCGCCGCCTGGGCGCCGCTGCGCGCCGCGCGGGCGGCCTCGCCCTGGGCGCGGGTCGCGGCGCGCGACGCCTGGGCCTGGAGCGCGGCCG
>CAIOSQ010000290.1 GCA_903860935.1 uncultured Rhodospirillales bacterium
CGCGCGACGCTCGACGCGTTTCTTCGCAGCCTGCGCGACGTGGTGATCTACGACCACCGGCCGATCAATCTCATCGACCAGCATGGAAACTCGCTGCTGCTCGGACAAGACGGGAAGCCCGTGGCGGTCCCTCCCACCGGTCTTCCGGCAGCCCGTTCGGCGGAGGTGCAGCTCGAGCGTACCGACGATTCCCTTGTCGCCTGGCTCGACCTGTCGATCATTCCGAACCAGCTCTTCGCGCGGCTGACCTATTTCGTCCCGGCCGCGCTGATCCAGCGCGACACCCGCCCCGATGTCTGGTTCCTGATCGGGCCGCTCGGCGCGGCGATCCTGCTGGTCGGCGCGCTGGCCTTCGCGGTCTCGCGGCGGATCTCGATGCCGATCATCAGGCTCGCGCGGGCCAGCGCCGACCTCGCGCATGGCGGCGCGCAGGGCGGCGTCGAGGTCAAGGCGAATGGCGAGATCGGTGTCCTGATCGACAGCTTCAACGACATGTCGGCGCAGCTCCAGGCGGCCCAGGTCAGCCGTGCGAGCGCGCTGTCCGTGCTGCGCGACACCGCGGCGCGTCTGAGCGGGGGACGGGACGGCGCTCCCTTCGCCGACGCGGACATGTCCGGCGGCGCACAGGATCCCGCGGACAGCGATGTCCGCGACCTCCGGCGCATCGAGCGCTTGCTCAAGCGGCTGATCGCCGAGCGCGAGGAGACCCTGCAGTCGCTCGAGGCCGCGAAGGAGACAGCGGACCGGGCCAATCTCGCCAAGGACGATTTCCTTGCCACGATGAGCCACGAGATTCGCACGCCCCTGAACGCGATCATCGGCATCGCGGACATCCTGCACGCCTCGAAGCTCGGCCCCGAGCAAGCCAATCTTCTGCGGACGATGCAGAGCTCGGGCAGCCAGCTGATGCGACTGATCAACGACGTGCTCGACTTCTCGCGCCTGCAATCCGGACATGTCGAACTCGAGCCCACCGCCGTGGATCTCGAGCCCTTCCTCGATCGTCTGCTGCAGGTCATCGTCGGCCTTCCCGGTGCCGATCGTTTGCGCATCGCCACGCATGTCACGCCCGATGTTCCGCGTCGTCTGATGATCGACGAGGCGCGACTGAACCAGATCCTCATCAACCTGATGGGAAACGCGGTGAAATTCACGCCGTCGGGCGCCATCGACCTGCGCATCTCGATGGCCGCGGGTACGCCCGCGGCGCTCCGATTCGCGGTCATCGACACGGGAACCGGGATCGCCCCGGCCTATCGCGAGCAGATCTTCGAGCCGTTCCGCCAGGGCCGCGCCGAGCGTCTGCGCCCCCATGCGGGAACCGGGCTTGGTCTCTCCATATGCCGGCGCCTCGCCCAGGCGATGGACGGGCGGTTGGAACTCGAAACGACGGGGCCTTCGGGATCCTGCTTCGTCCTGACACTCCCGCTCACGGTGGCGCCCGCGGCGTCCGCCGCCGCGCCATCTCCGGAAAGCGCGCGGGTGGAGAGCCAGCCTGGCCTCGACATCCTGGTGGCGGAGGATACGCCAGCCAACCAGACCGTGATCCGCATCATGCTGCAGAAGTTGGGACATCGCGTCACGATGGTCGCGAATGGTCAGGAGGCCGTGGACGCCTTCCTTCGGGACCGGTTCGACATCGTGTTCCTGGATATCCAGATGCCGGTGATGGATGGGTTCGAGGCCGCGACCCGCATTCGAGCGAGCGGCGACCGGGGACGCGTAGTGCCGCTGGTCGCGTTGACGGCGTTCAGCCAGGCCGCCGATCGCGAGCGCGCCTATGAATGCGGCCTTGCCCAGTTCGTGTCGAAGCCGGTGCGCATCGCGCAGATCGAGCAGGTCATCGCGGCGGCGCTTCCAGCCGATGGATCGCCCGCAATCAGGACGTGATTGCCGCGAGCGGGGTCGCAACCGGAAACGCTGGCGGCCGGTCGAGCCAGGCTGGCACGGGCAGACCGCGCGCGCGCAGGAACTCCGGATTGAACAGCTTCGAGGCGTAGCGTGCGCCGCCATCGCAGAGAATGGTCACGATGGTGTGGCCGGGGCCGAGTTCCCGCGCCAGCGCCATCGCGCCCGCGACATTGATGCCGGAAGATGCCCCGACGAAGAGACCCTCCTCGGCGAGAAGGTCGAAGACGATGCGCACGGCCTCGTCGTCGGCGACCCGGAACGAATGATCGACGCTAAGACCTTCGAGGTTGCGCGTGATGCGGCCCTGGCCGATGCCCTCGGTGATCGACGACCCCTCGGATTTCAGGACACCGGTCGTGTAGTAGCTGTGCAGCGCCGCGCCATGCGGGTCGGCGAGGGCGATCTTCACGCCGGGCTTCAGGCGCCTGAGGCCGATCGCGGTGCCCGCAAGAGTGCCGCCGGATCCGACCGCGCAGACGAAGCCGTCCACCTTCCCCTCTGTCTGCCGGAAGATCTCCGGCGCGGTGGTCAGGACATGCGCTTCGCGATTGGCGACGTTGTCGAACTGGTTGGCCCAGAGCGCGCCGGCGGGATCGACTTGTCCTATGGCCTCGGCGAGACGCTGCGACACCTTCACGTAGTTGTCCGGATTGGCGAAGGGGACCGCCGGCACGAGCCGCAACTCGGCGCCGATGAGGCGGAGGAAGTCCTTTTTCTCCTGGCTCTGCGTGTCGGGCATCACGATGACGCTGCGATAGCCACGCGCATTGGCGACCAGGGCGAGGCCTATTCCCGTGTTCCCGGCCGTGCCCTCGACGATGACGCCACCGGGCTTGAGAAGGCCCTTTGCCTCTGCGTCCAAGACCATCTGCAGGGCAGGGCGGTCCTTGACCGAGCCGCCGGGGTTGAGGAACTCGGCCTTGCCGAGGATCTCGCAGCCGGTCTGCGCGCTGGCCCGGCGCAGGCGGATCAGGGGCGTGTTGCCGATGGTGCCGGCGAAGCCATCACGGATCTCGGTCACGGGCGCTGCTCCTCAGATGTCGATGGGGGCCGCGCGGGGTTTCAGCCCGCCCGGGCATAGCCGAGGCTGATAAGGCCGATGGCGCGTATGACGGCGGCCTGCGCGGGATCGACCACCGGAAGGCCGAGGCGCTGCTCGATCTCGGGGCGGTAGCCGCCCATGCTTGCACATCCGAGGATCAGCACATCGGCGCCGTCGCGATCACGCAACTCGCTGCCGACCTCGACGATACGGTCGATGACGCGCGGCCCGTCGAGCAGCGCTGTGACGCCGATTTCCAGCGGACGATCGCCCGCGAGGTGGCTCTCCAGTCCCAGTTGACGGACCGCGCGTATATGGCGCGGGATCGACCCGCGCTTGATCGCCACGATGCCGAATCTCCGTCCAAGGCCGATCGCCGCGAGGAAGGCCGATTCGCCGATCCCGACGACAGGCTGGCGGACGCGCTCGCGGGCGAGGTGAAGCCCGGGGTCGGAGAAGCAGCCGATGACATAGGCGTCGGCCGGGTGGCTTTCGAAATAGCGTGCCGTCGGCAGGACGACGCTTTCCACATGCTCCTGCGTCTCGATTCCGGGTGGTCCCTCGGCCAGGGTCGCGCAGACCACCTCGGGGCCGCCGGGCAGGCGCGTCGGTGCGAGCGCCGCATCCATCGAGGCCGTTACGCCAGCCGAGCTGTTCGGGTTGAGGACCAGGATACGCGACATCGGTCTAGCTCCACTTTTCGTGCCGGGGCGATGTTGTCAGCGCTCCAGGACTGGCGCAAGGCGGCCGGCCGGGTCGTCGCCGGCACCGGGACGCAGCGTGTGCCGCGCCGGGCCGCGCGCGTATAATGCCGCCATGGATCGGGTTGGTCTTCGGATTGGACAGGACAGGCTGACGCGGCGGCGCGCGCTCGCCAGCGCGATGGCGGCGGCGTTCGCGTCCGCCGCGGCCGCGCAGGTCACCGACCTCCGTGGCTTCGATCCCCTGTGGCGTGATGCCGAGGCCGCCATCCGAGCCTTCTTCGGGCCCGTGACGTTCCAGCGCGCGGGCATCGCGCTCGACCTGCCCGAGCAGACCGACAGCGGCAGCACGGTGCCTCTGACGCTGCGGATCGACGCGGCAATGACCGAGGCCGATCATCCCGCCGTGGTCCATGTCCTCGCGCATGGCAATCCGACACCGCATGTGTTCTCGGCCTGGTTCAGCCCGGCCAATGGTCGCGCCGAACTCTCGACCCGCATCCGGCTCGAGCGCACCCAGAGCGTCACCGCGGTCGCGCGGATGAGCGACGGCCGGCATCTGCGGGTGGACCGGGATGTCGGCGTGAGTTTCGGCGCCTGCGCCCAGATCGGCGAGGGATCCAACGACGACGTGATCGCCTTCGTGCCGCGCACGCGCGTCAGCGTCCCGGCCCGTGCCGGCCGCGGAGAGATCGTCCCCGTGCGCACCCTGATCTCGCATCCCATGGAGACCGGGTTGCGGCTGAACGCCGCCGACGAGTGGATCCGCCAGCGGATCGTGTCGCGCTTCCGCTGTGCCTTCGCCGGTCGCCCGCTGTTCCGGGCCCGGCTCTACCCGGCCGTGGCGAGCAATCCCTACTTCCATTTCCATGCCCGGATCCTGGAGAGCGGGATCTTCGACTTCGATTGGTACGACACGCTGGACATGACCTTCGCCGACCGCGCCGCCATCGAGGTGGTATAGCCGCACGGCCGCGGAGGGGATGGATGTCCGCCGCGGCCTCGCCTATGGTCGGCACAGTTCAGCGGGCCGCGCCAGCGCGGGCCACATGTCGCAACGGGGCTCGCAGCCCCAGTCCGGGGAGGGAAGCATGAATCTGACGCTCAGCGTCAACGGCACGTCGCACCAGGTCGATGTCGAACCGGAAACACCGTTGCTGTGGGTGCTCCGCGACACGATCGGATTGACCGGGACGAAGTATGGCTGCGGCATCGCGCAATGCGGCGCCTGCATGGTCCATATCGACGGGCAGGCGGTGAAGTCCTGCAACGTCAACGCCGCCGCCGCCGTCGGCAAGCGCATCACGACGATCGAGGGCCTGTCGCCAGACAGCAGCCATCCGGTCCAGAAGGCCTGGCTTGAGCACACCGTTCCGCAATGCGGCTATTGCCAGTCCGGACAGATCATGTCGGCCGCTGCGCTCCTGCAGCGCGCGCCGAACCCGACCGACCGGCAGATCGACGACGCGATGTCGGAAAATCTCTGCCGCTGCGGCACATATCTCCAGATCCGCGAGGCGATCCACGCCGCCGCGAAACTCGGCCGGTCGTGAGGGAGGCGCGCATGGACAAGATCGATCTTTCCCGCCGCGCCTTCATCCGTACGGCGGTTGCCGCCGGCGGCGGCATGGTGCTGGGCTTCAACATTCCGGCCACGCGTGACGCCGCGGCCGCGACGGTCCAGCCGGAATTGTGGAAGCCGCCGGCTGGTGGCGTCGAGGTCAACGCCTGGCTGACCATCGATGCGGACGGCGTGGTCACGATCCGCGTCCCGCATACCGAGATGGGGCAGGGCGGCATGACGTCCGTCGCGCAGCTCGTCGCCGAGGAACTCGACGTTCCCTGGGAGAAGGTCCGCGCGGTGCTTGCCGACGCGAACCGCCATGTGACGCGCGGCAACGAATACAAGGACATGTCGACGGGCGGCTCGAACCTCGTCCGTAACCGTCATCCCCACATCATGCAGGCCGGCGCGTCCGCGCGCGAGCGTCTGCGCGAGGCGGCAGCGCGCAAATGGGGCGTCGATCGCGCCCAGGTGACGGCCAAGCAGGGCGTCCTGACGGCCGGCGCCAATCGCGGCACCTATGGCGAGTTCGCGACCGCTGCCGCGCAGATCGCGTTGCCGCAGGAGCCGAAGATCAAGGCCTATGGCGATTGGTGGCTGCTCGGCAAGGACGTGCCGCGCATGGATGTCGCGCCGAAGGTCAACGGCAGTGCGATCTATCCGATCGACGTGCGCGTGCCGGGCATGGTCTATGCCGCCGTGCGCGCCTGTCCGGTTCCCGGCGGCAGGCTCAAGAGCTTCGATTTCGCCGCGGTCAAGGCGCGCCCCGGCGTGATCGCCGCGATCGAGCTCAAGCAGAGCAAGGCCAATCTCGGCAACAGCGACATGCGCAGCGCCATCGCCGTGGTGGCGGACAGCTTCTACCGCGCCAAGGTCGCCCTCGACCTGATGCCGATCGAGTGGGATCTCGGTCCTGGCGCGCAGAACAGCTACGCGGCGATGGACGCGCAGGCCCGCGACCTGATGGACAAGGAGGCCAAGCACGCCGAGGAGGTCCGTGGCGATCCGCGGCCGCTGCTCGCGTCACCGGGCGGAAAGGTCGTTACGGGAAGCTATGCGCGTCCCTACGAGACCCATGCGCCGATGAGCCCGCCGGCCGCTGTGGCGAATGTCACGGCGGAGCGCGTCGATGTCTGGAGCTTCACGCAGAACGTCGCCGCGACGCTGCTGCTGGCCGCGGATCAGGCCGGACGCAGCCCCAAGGACGTCTTCGTCCACGGAACCTTCCAGGGCGGTGCGTTCGGGCAGGGCAACGCCGTCGACATCACCCGTCAGGCGGTCGAACTCTCGAAGCAGCTCGGTAAGCCGGTGAAGGTGATCTGGACGCGCGAGGAAGACACCGCCCAGGCCCGCTCTCGCCCGCCCATCTGGGCGCGGTTCCAGGCCGTGCTCGGCGCGGACGGCCTGCCGACGGCGATGCTCAGCCGCGCGGTCGGCGAGACCTTCAACCCGGCCTATGCCGATCGCGGCATCGCGAACATGCCCTACAACGTGCCGCATTTCCGCTACGAGCGGCATGTCGTGCCGACCAACATTCCGGTCGGTCCGAACCGCGCGCCGGGCAACAACGCCAACGGCTTCACGATCGAGCAGTACGTCGACGAGCTGGCGCTCGCCGGCGGCTGGGATCCGCTGGAGTGGCGCATCAAGATGACCGAGGGCAACGAGCGCTGGCAGCGGGTGCTGCTCAAGCTCAAGGAAGTCTCGGGCTTCACCACCAAGCTGCCGCGCGGCCAGGGAATGGGCATCGCGGTAGTCGAATCCCACGGCTCGACCGTGGGTGTCTGCGCGACCGTCGAGGTCACGCGGCGCGGCCAGCTCTCGGTCGAGAAGATCCTCGTCGTCACCAACAGCGGCTACGTCATCAACCCTCGCGCCGCGAACGAGCAGGTCTATGGCTGCGTCGCGTGGGAGCTGAGCCATACGCTCCAGGGCGGTCTGGATCTGCGCGAAGGACGGTTCCGCAACACCAATTTCGACGGGTACAAGCTGACGCGCATGGCCGACATGCCGCCGGTCGAGAGCGTCTATGCGATGTCGCAGGACGGTTGGTGGGGCGGCTTCGGCGAGACGGCCGGCCCGCCGACACCGCCGGCGATCGCCAACGCCATCTTCTTCGCGACCGGCAAACGCATCCGCTCGACGCCGATCCTCCAGCACAATCTCAGCTGGGCCTGACGTCGTCTCGCCACGACCGGCGCGTCCCGCGCGCCGGTCGTGGCATCCCTCCCGTCGTGGCGCCGCACGCCGCATTCCGCCGCATGATCCGTGCGCTGCTCGTCGTCCTTTTCTGCCTGAGCGCGGCCGGTCCGATCCGCGCCGGTAACGCTGAACTCGCGCCGCTGACGTCGATGCCGGGCGATCCGGTGCGCGGCCGCGCGATCGTCCGCGACACGGGCAAGGCGAGTTGCCTGATCTGTCACGCGATGCCGATCTCCGAAGAGCCCGACCATGGCGGGATCGGTCCGCCGCTGGCCGGCATCGGAAAGCGGGCGACATCGGGTGAACTGCGCCGGCGCATCGTCGATCCGACGATCCTCGACCCCGCGACCGTGATGCCCGCCTATCATCGTGTCGACGGCCTCCACCGTGTCCTGGATCGCTATCGGGGAGAGCCGATCTACAGCGCGCAGGAGGTCGAGGACGTCGTCGCCTATCTCGCGACGCTGACGGACGACGTGCCGCTTCCGCCGCCACCATCCGCGCTGCTGGAGACCGGCGCGGCGCGGTCCGGCACGGACTATCTGGGCGGTGCCACGCGGCGTCTCCAGGACGACGATTTCCTCAACCCCGGCATGTTCGCGGTCGAGCGCGGGAGCGAGATCTTCCACCGCGTCGACGGCGCGGCCGGGCTGTCCTGCGCCGCGTGCCACCGCGTCGCGGAGATGCGAGGCGCGGCGACGCGCTATCCCCGCTTCGACGCCGGGCGCGGCGGCCTGATCGACCTGCCCGCCGCGCTCGACGCGATGCGGCAGACGAAGATGCGCGCCGCTCCGCTCGGCCGCGAGAACGAGGACATGCTGGCGCTCTCGGCTTTCATCGCGCGGCAATCGAACGGCCTCGCCAGATCGGTCACGATCGACGGTCCGGCGCAGGCGCATTTCGAGGCTGGCCGTGCGTTCTTCGAGACCCGTCGCGGGCAGCTCAACCTGTCCTGCGCGCAATGCCACGACGCGCTCGCTGGCGCGAAGCTGCGCGGCGACACGATCAGCCAGGGGCAGATCGACGGTTTTCCGATCCATCGCCTCATGTGGCGTTCCATGGCCTCAACGCACCGCATGTTCGCCTGGTGCAACAGCGCCCTGCGCGCCGAACCGTTCGACAGCGGGAGCCCGGAGTATCTGGCGCTCGAACTCTACCTGGCCTGGCGCGGGCGTACGTTGCCGATCGCGGTTCCCGGCGTGCGGCGCTGACGCCAGCCCAGGACCGGGGACACGCAATCCGGGGTTGCTCTCGCCAAGGGCTTTTCGCACCATGGTGACGTGACGTGGCGCGGCGCGGCGTGTCGTGACGCGCGGGGGAACAGGGGTTGGCGCACATGATTCTTCGGCTTCTCATCGGCCTCGTCGCGGCTCTTGCCGTGGGCGTCGGCGGATTTTTCGGATGGGCGGCGCGTCACGGATCGATCGCTCCGCTCGCGGCTCCGCCGGCGCCCAAGTCTTTCGACGCGGCGCTCGTCGAGCGGGGCAAGAGCCTCGCGGCGCTCGGCTATTGCGTCGTCTGCCATACGCGGTCCGACGGACCGGCTCTGGCCGGCGGGCGGGGGCTTCCGACACCGTTCGGAACTGTCTATGCCACCAACATCACCCCCGATCCCGAGACCGGGATCGGCCTCTGGTCCGAGGCCGCGTTCCGTCGCGCGATGCACGAGGGCATCGGCCGCGACGGTCGGCATCTCTATCCGGTCTTCCCCTATGATCATTTCACGAAGGTCACGGACGAGGATGTGCGGGCGATCTACGCCTATCTCATGACGCAGAAGCCGGCGCGCTACACGCCGCCCGCCAACGAACTCGGCTTTCCGTTCGGTGTCCGTCAACTGCTCGCCGGGTGGAACCTCCTGTTCTTCGAGAGCGGCCGCTTCGTCCCGGATCCGAAGCGTGACGAGGCGTGGAACCGCGGCGCCTATCTTGCCGAGGGTCTTGGCCATTGCGGGTCCTGCCACACGCCGCGCAACGCGATGGGTGGGCTGATCAAGGACCGGAAATTCGCCGGTGCGACGATCGAGGGCTGGCATGGCACGGCGCTCGACGCCTCGTCGCCGGCACCGATCCCATGGACCGCCGACGCGCTGTTGAACTACCTCCTCGACGGGCGCGAGGCGCAGCATGGTATCGCGGCAGGGCCGATGACACCGGTCGTCGACCTGCTCGCCGACCAGGAGGAGAGCGATATCGCCGCGCTGGCGGCCTACATCCTGTCGTTCCAGACCGGACGGCCGGACAACTCCGCCGACGCGAAGGCCTTCGCGGAGTCGCGCCAGCTCGTCAACACGCCTGGCGCGGCCGTTCCCGACATGGATCCCGCGCTGCGCCCGGGCTACGCGATCTTCATGCAGTCCTGCGCGAACTGCCATCGCAAGGGCGAGCGCTTCACGCCGCTGGCCCTGACATCGACGGTGAACGGGCCCGATCCCCGCAACGTCGTCCAGATCGTGCAGCATGGACTACGGCCGCCGCGCGCCTCGCGCGGTTTCACCATGCCGGCCTTCGGATGGATGTCGGACAAGGAAATGGCCGACCTCGTGCGCTTCCTGCGCGCGCAGTTCAGCCGCAATGCGCCATGGGCCGATGTCGATGGCGCGATCCGCGAGGTGCGCAGCCAGCGCCATTGACCTCGTCGCGGACGTATCACATCCGCGGCACCGCGCGGCGGCATTGCGCGAGGCGCAGCGCGCTGCGCTGCGTCGTGCAGGAGGTGTTGCTCTCGTCCGACATCAAGGCGACGTCGGCGCGCTCGAACAACTCGGTTGCCCTGGCGAGATCCTGCGCGACGCCCGTGCCGTTGGCGTACATCGTCCCGAGGCGGAACAACGCCTGCGGATGGTCCTGCGCCGCTGCCCGCGCGAACCACCGCGCCGCCGCCGCTGGATCGGGTCGTAATCCGTCGCGTCCCTCCGCGAGGAGCAGGCCGAGATCGAACTGGGCGAGCATATCGCCCGCTTCGGCGGCGGCCCGGTACCAGTTGGCCGCTGCCGCCGCGTCGCGCTCCACACCGTCGCCCTCGGCGAGCATCTGCGCGACGTTGAAGGCGGCACGGGCATAGCCCTGGGCGGCGGCGAGCCGGTAAAGCCGGGCCGCCGCGTCGCGATCGCGCGCTACGCCGCGGCCCTGGTCGAGCAGGATGGCGGCGTTGAACTGGGCGACGACGTCCCCGCGCTCCGCGCGAGCGTGCCACGCCGCGAAGGCGGCGGCATGGTCGCCGCGCCGGTACGCCTCCTCGGCCGTGTCTGTCGCATGCGCGGTTGTCCCGGCAAGCGCCGTCAGGAGAAGGCCCGCGAGGAGCCAGAACAGGACAGATCGCCGCATCGTGCCGTTCGTCCTGCGCGGCCGATACCCGTCAGGCGAGGGCGAGGGCCGCGCTGTTGGTGTAGACGGAGCCGTCGGTGTCGAGCCAGCGAAACTCATAGACCCCGCTGCCCCGCACCCGATCGTGAAACGCGAAATATGGGTTGGTCGCGATCGCCGGGTAGGGCCGCGCGCGGAACACCATCTCGCCTTCGAAACGGCACTCGAACTCCTCGATGATGCGCAGCGGAATCCAGGTGTTGAAGGCGTTGAGACGAAGCCCCGTCTCCATCGGATGCGATATCAGCGTGCGGATCGCGACGATGTCGCCAAGATGCGCCGTGCGCGGGACCATCACCCGGGAAACCGGCTTGAAGTCCCTGATCTCGGTGTCGGAGCCGGAACCCACATTGGCGCAGGCGCCGTAATTGACCGTCAGTGCCTGATCCGCGCGCCAGGCTTCGCCATTTTGCATCTGGGCCACGGCGGTGACTGTCTGGGCGCTCTCCAGGCGGATGCGGGTCGAAAACTCCGCGCGACCGCAATCCGGCGCGAACCATGCCGACACGACATTCGGCCTTGGATTGCCGTCGACCATCACGTGGATCGCCCGCGGTACATCGCCGTCGGCACCGACCGTCAGCGGGACCGAACTGCCGGTGTCGGAATGAGAGGGCAGATCGAGCCTGACGTGTCCGTTTCGCACCTGTGCGGGGCCGACAAGGCGCTGGATCGCATAGTCGACATCGCGCGGCAGGGCGATCGCCGCACGTGCCCCTGCCAGGGCCGCCATGGCGCCGCCGATCGTCGCGCGCCGCCCACGGACGTGTCGCGGTCCCATCCTCATCGCCATGTGTACGGACGGGGCGGCCGCTTCCTGGCCACCCCGTCCATCTCGTTCAGCCCATGTATTTCATGAAGGGCTTGCGGGTGATCCATTTGCCGGTGGCCCTGAAATAGGCATGCACGAAGGCCGGTGGCGGCGGCCCCATCGGCGGTTCACCAGCCTCAGAGAATCGATCATGGCCGGAATTGCCGCCGAAATGCACGTGGATCTCCTGAGGCATCAGGGGATCGGCTTGCCGCATCGCGCGGTAGCCGTCGAGATTGCCTTCGACGATCGCGCCATTGGCGACGTTGAGTTCCTCGTGCAGCGACGAACTCAGGGCCATGATCACGCCGCCTTCCATCTGCGCGCGCACCGCGTCCGGGTTGATGATGCTGCCCAGGTCGAAGGCGACATCGACGCGCGGGATCGCGACGTTGCCGCGACGCGACACCTCGACCGTGACGATCGTCGCGACGGTCGAACCGCTGAAGGGTACCGGCGCGCCGTCCTGGGTCGTTGCCATCGCCCAGTTGCCGATGGCGACACCTTGCGCCGTCCCGCGCGGCAGGCTCTGGCCCCAATTCGCCTTCTGCGCGACCTCGTCGAGCGTCTTGATCCAGCCCTTGTCGGGGAAATTCGCCAGGAGCCGGCGGCGGTACTCGACCGCGTCGAGCTTGGCGGTTTCCGCGCAGTTGTTGATGAAGGTCTCAAGGAAGAAGCAATTGCTCACGAATACCGGACCACGGAACGGACCGGTCATGATGTTGGTGGCAAAAGGTTTCGTGCGCCCCCGGAAATTCGGGATCGCGAACTGGTAAGGCGTGTCCGTCAGATTGCGGCCGATCGGACGCGAGGCCGCCTGGTTGATGTCGATCGCCTTCGGCATGCCGTCGTCGCCGAGCGTCGCCGTGATCTTCGCGGCGGCGATGTCGCGATAGCGGCCCTGACGCGTTGTCTCCTCACGCGTCCAGATCACCTTGACCGGCTTGCCGGCCATCTTCTTCGCGATAGCGACCACCGTGCGGACGTCGTCGCCGTAGATCCGGCGACCGCAACCGACCCCGACATAGGTTGCATGGACATGCACCTTCTCGGGATGCAGCCCCGTCTCGTCAGCCGCGACGTACATCGCCTGCTGCGCGTGCTGGGTCGAAATCCAGACGTCGCAGCGATCGGCGGTCACGAGCGCGGTGCCGTTCAGCGGCTCCATCAGGAAATGATCCTGATAGGGCGTCATGAACTCCATCTCGACGCGCCGCCCGGATTTGAGGGCGTCGTCGACATCGCCCTTGGCGCGCAGGACGTTGCCGCGGCTGGTGTCCTTGGCCGCTTCGCCCAGCGCGGTGTAGATCGACTGGGTGGTCGTCCACTTGGCGCCGTCGCCTGCGTCCCACTCGACCGGCAGCAGGTCGAGCGCGACCTTGGCCTGCCAGAAGTGATCTGCGATCACCGCCACGGCCGCCTGCGGTCCATTGGTCGTCGCCGACATGCCCATCGGCGCGGTGACGCGGTCGGGAAGGCCGCGCCCACCCTCCGCGGGATCGACGACCACGACGGCGCGGACGCCCGGCATGGCCTTGATCGCGTCGAAATTATAGCTCTTCAGCTTGCCGCCATGCGCCGGCACGTGGCGCACGGTGGCGTAGACCATTCCAGGCACCTGCACGTCGAGCCCATAGACGGCGCTGCCGTCGAGGATGTGCTGCATGTTGATGCGCTTGCGCGACGCCTTGCCGAGGAACGTCCACTCGGATTTCGGCTTGAGGGCAGGTTCGGCGTCCAACTTGATCGCCGCCGCGTCGCTGGCGACCTCGCCATAGGTCAGCTTGCGGCCGCTGGCCGCGTGGGTCAGCGTGCTGTTCTCCGCTTTCACCTGATCGACGGGGACGCCCCAGCGCGTAGCTGCGGCGACACGCAGACGCTCACGGGCGCTGGCGCCGATCTGCAGCAACTGCTCCATCATCTCCTTGCCGGTCGAACGCCCGGAGAAATAGGCGAGGCCGCCGGTCTTGGAGTAGAGGTTGTTCTCCCTGAGGTTCCGGTTCGGCGGCATGTATTCGCCGCGCACGAGGTTCCAGTCGCAGCCGAGTTCCTCGGTGACGATCATCGCCATGCCGGTATGAACGCCGTTGCCGATCTCGCATTTGACGGTGCGGATCGTCACGCTGTTGTCCGGGGCGATCGAGACGACGCCGGTGAATTCGGCGCCCGTGCTCTGCTGACCCGGATTACGCGATCCGAGTGCGGCGGCGGCTTGCTCGGCTGGCAGGATCCCGACCGTCAGCCCGCCAGCCATGGCGGCGGCGCTGACCAGGAAGGTGCGGCGCCCGAGTTCGACGGTCGAGCCGCCGGAGGGCGCGAAATCGGTCTGGTGCTTGGTCATCGGTTCCTCCCTCAGACGAGTTCGGCGGCGCGACGGATCGCGGCGCGGATCTTCAGGTAGGTGCCGCAGCGGCACAGATTGTTCATGGCCTGGTCGATATCGGCGTCCGACGGCTTGGAGTTGCGGGCGAGCAGGCCGACCGCGGCCATCATCTGTCCCGACTGGCAGAAGCCGCATTGCGGCACGTCGAGTTCTGCCCAGGCGCGCTGCACGGCGTGGGTCCGATCGGGGGACAGGCCCTCGATGGTGACGATCGACTTGCCGACGGCCTGGGCCGCCGGGATGTTGCAGGAGCGCGCGGCCTGGCCGTCGATGGTGACGGTGCAGGCGCCGCACTGGTTGATGCCGCAGCCATATTTCGTGCCGGTCATCGCCAGATGGTCCCGGAGCACCCACAGCAGCGGCGTCTGCGGATCGGCGTCGACCGACACGGTCTTGCCGTTCACCTTGAGATCGAATGCCATTCGCGTCCCTCCATTCCCCTTGTCGCGATGCGCGCCCCGCGAGGCGCAGGACAGGCCCCCCACCCGAGGCCCGGCGGGATCCTGACCGGATCTTCTCGCCCTCGCCAACGGTACAACCGGGACACGCGGCGCGCCATGCGGAAAAAGGAAAGCCGCTCTCGCGTCGGACGCGGAAGGCGGCTTTCTGAAGGTCTTGCGTGAAGCGCCGGGCCGTCTCGGGGGCCTTACCCCAGCGTGAAGGCCTCGTGTACGGCTGACTGGACGGCGCCACCGAGCACCGCTCCGCCGCCGGCGACATAGACCCAGTCACCGATCGTCACCGCCGCGACGGCGTGCCGCGGCGTGATCATCGGGGCATGGCTTTGCCAGGCGTTGGTTGCCGGGTCGTAGCTCTCCATCTGTCCGAAGACCTTGGCGTCGAGGGTCTTGCCGCGTTCGATGATGCCGCCCTCGCCGCCCATGCAGAAGAAGCGACCGCGATAGACGACCATGCCGTGTCCGGAGCGGGCGGTGGGCAGCGGCGCGCGCTCTTCCCACGTGTCGCGCTGCGGCAGGTAAACGTGATGGAGATCGGTGTTGTACTGGAAGGTGTTGAAGCGTCCGCCGACGACATGGATGAGGCCGGCATGAGCCACGCAGCCGACATGGTCGCGCGCGCCGGGCAGCGGGCGGCGCATCTCCCACGTGTCCGCGACGGGGTCGTAGACCTCGTGCCAGCCGATGCTCGCGCGCTCCGGCGCCGGATCGGTGGCCCCGCCGATCAGATGCACCTTGCCGTCGAGGATCACGGCAGCGGCCGCGCCGCGCGGACGCGGCAGCGGCGCGATCTCGCGCCAGCGATCCTCCTTCACCTCGTAGGCGAAGGCCTTGTCGTCGCAGCGCCGGTTCTGCTCGATGAAGCCACCCATCGCGTAGACGCGCCCGGCATCCGCCGCGACCGCGACATGGTTGGCACCGCGCGGCAGCGGCGCGGCATCGAGCCAGGCGTTCGCGGCGGGGTCGTAGACCGTGTGATAGGCGCGGTTCACCCGGCCTTCGCCATAGCCGCCGACGACATGCATCCGGCCGTCCCAGACCGTGGCCCAGGCCATCTCGCTGCGCGGGATCGGCATGTCGGCACGCGACACCCATCGCCCTGCGGGGCCGACCGGGGCTGGGCTCGCCAAGACGCGCTGCGCCTCCTGCTCGGGCGTCAGGTGATGGGGCGCGCCACCCTGCATGAGGTTGTGGAAGCGATGCGGCGACGGCGCTGCCGGTCGCAGACCGGGGCTGTGATTGGGGTGCTGGGCCCGCGCCAGGGACGAGGCCAGAAGCGTGGCGCCCGCGGCGCCGAGCAGAAAACGACGTTTCATGATTCCGACCTCGCAGGAGACTACGCCTGTCGAGGGTAACGTCGCGCGGCCGCGACCGGAAGTCCGCCCCTCAGCGATATTCGATACGCGGATCGATATAGGCGTAGAGGACGTCGACCAGCAGGTTCATCAGCACGTAGATCACCAGGATGAACAGGATGCAGCCCTGGATCAGCGGGTAGTCGCGCGACCCGATGGCCTGGATCAGCAGCCGCCCGAGCCCCGGATAGGTGAACACGGCCTCGGTGACGACGGTGCCGCCGATGAAATTCGCCAGCATCAGCCCGACGATCGTGACGAAGGGCAGCAGCGCGTTGCGCATCACATGCCGCCCGACGACGTCGCGCTCCGGCAGTCCCTTGGAACGTGCCGTGCGGACGTAGTCGGCCTTGAGCTCGCTCAGCAGCGATGCGCGCAGGAAGCGCGCGAAGATGCCCGACACGTACGTGCCGAGGGTCAGGGCCGGCATTGCCGTGTTGCGCAGCGCCTGGAGCGGCGAGTCGAAGAACGACACATAGGCGGACGCCGAGGGCAGCCAGCGCAACTCGACCGAGAACAGCAGGATGAGCAGGATGCCGAGCCAGAAGGTCGGCACGCCGAGGGCGAGCGCGCTCCAGCCGCTCAGTGTGCGGTCGATCCACGAACCCGGCCAGATCGCGCTGGCGATCGCCACGGGGATCCCGAGCAGCAGGCCCACGAGGGTCGCGCAGAAGCCAAGCTGAAGGGTCGCAGGGACGCGCTGCATGATGAGATGCAGAACGGGTTCGCGTGCATGCAGCGAGGCGCCGAGATCGCCGGTCAGGGCGCTGGTCAGCCATGCCCAGTACTGGACCAGGACCGGCCGGTCGAGGCCAAGGCGCTGCGTGACCTCGCGGATCTGCTCGGGATTGGCGTTCTCGCCGACGATGCTCGCGACCGGTCCGCCGGGCACGGCATAGATCATGGCCCAGATCCCGAGCGACGCGAGCAGCAGCACCGGCAGCAATTGCAGCAGCCGGCGGACGATGTAGCCGGTCATCTTCCGCTCCCTTCGGAGGACGCGCCCGCGATCTCGCGGCGATCCTCGAGAACGGTCGCGAGGGTCCGGCCAAGCGTGTCGAGCGACAGGATAGTCAAGGTGAGCGCGATTCCCGGCAGCACGGCGTAGGTCGGCGCCTCGTAGAGGAAGGATTTTCCGGTGCGCAGAAGATCGCCCCAGCTGGGCGTGGGCGGCGGAATGCCGACGCCGAGAAAGGACAGTGCGGCCTCGAGCAGGATGGCGACCGAGGAAAGCACGACGACCTGGACCAGGATCGGGCTCCAGGAATTCGGCAGCACGGTCTTGAACATCGTGTAGGCGGAAGATCCGCCGAGCGCTTCGACCGCGAGGACGAAATCGCGCTGGCGCAGCGACAGGACCTGGGCACGGGTGATGCGCGCGAAGCTGGGCACGCCGGTGATCCCGACCGCGACGAGGGCGGCGAGCTGGCTGCGCCCGAGCACGGCGATCATCGCCATGGCGAAGAGGATCCCGGGCAGCGCGAGCAGCACGTCGATGATCCGCATCAGCACCGCATCGCGCCAGCCGCCGAAGAAACCGGCGACGAGGCCGATCGGGATGCCGATGCAGGCGGCGATGGCGACGGCGCCCGCCGCCGTGATCAGCGACGTGCGCGCGCCGTAGATGACGCGCGCGAGCAGGTCGCGCCCGAGTTCGTCCGCACCGAACCAGTAGCGTGCCGAGGGCGGCTCGAGGCTGGCGCTGACATCCTGCAGCAGCGGATCGATCGGCAGGACCCAAGGCGCGAGAAAGGCGAGAAGCAATGTCAGGAGCAGGAACGCGCCGCTCAGCAGCGCTCCAGGATGGGAGAACAGCCGCTTCGCGGTTTCGATGCGGCGCTGCATACGGCGTGCGGTCATCGCGCGGCTCCCGCGAGAATGGACGCGTCCAGCGGTCCCGCATGGTGACAGGCGCTGCGCGTCGTGCCGCCGGGCTGCGCGACGAAGGCTGGACGTTCGCGCGCGCAGATCTCCGTCGCGCGGAAGCAGCGCGGATGGAAGGCGCAGCCCGAGGGCGGACGCGCCGGGCTCGGGATGTCGCCCTGCAGGACGATCCGCTTGCGCCGACTTCGGGACGCCGGATCGGGCACGGGCACGGCCGAGAGCAGGGACTGGGTGTAGGGATGCGTGGGACGCTCGTAGAGATCGGTCTTGGCGCTCTCTTCGACGATGCGCCCGAGATACATCACGGCGACCCGGTCGGAGATGTGGCGCACCACCGACAGGTCATGCGCGACGAACAGGTAGGCGAGGCGCAGCTCGCGCTGCAGGTCCTGGAGCAGGTTGATCACTTGCGCCTGGATCGAGACGTCGAGCGCCGCGACCGGTTCGTCGAGGATCAGCAGCCGCGGTTGAAGCGCGAGGGCGCGCGCGATGCCGATGCGCTGGCGTTGCCCGCCCGAAAATTCGCTGGGGAACCGGTCGAGCATGGTGCGCGACAGGCCCACCAGTTCGAACAATTCGGCGATCCGCTTCTCGCCGCCCATCTGGTCGAACAGGCCATGGATATGCAGCGGCTCGGCCACGATGTCGCCGACCGTGCGCACGGGGTTCAGCGAGGCGTAGGGATCCTGGAAGATGTACTGCATGTTCCGGCGCACGCGGCGCATGTCGGCGCGCGGCAGGTTGGTGATGTCCTGTCCATCGAAGGCGACGCTGCCGCCTGTCGCGCGCAGAAGGCCCATGATGGCGCGCGCCGTGGTCGTCTTGCCGCAACCGGACTCGCCGACGAGCCCGAGCGTCTCGCCGGCGCGCAGGTCGAGGCTGACCCCGTCGACGGCGCGAACGGTCCCGACCTGACGGCGCAGCAGCCCGGCACGGATCGGGAAATGGACGCGGAGATCGTCGACCCGCAGCAGGGGCGGCTCGGCGGCGGGTTTCGCGGCGCCTTCCGGCGTCAGGGGGCGCGGTTCGGGGCGCCGCGCGGAGGTGTCGGCGGTCTCGGCCTCGGCTGCGAAATGGCAGGCGCTGGCATGGCCCTCGGCTCCGACCGCGACGAGCGCCGGCGCCTCCGCCGCGCAGATCGGACGGTCGCGGCCGATCGGGCAGCGGGGATGGAAGGCGCAGCCCGACGGCATCCGCGCAGGTGCCGGCGGCTGTCCGGAGATCGGCACGAGCCGCTCCTCGGCTCCATCGATGCGCGGCAGGCTGCGCAGCAGGCCGATCGTGTAGGGATGGCGCGGCCGGGCGAAGATCTCCTCCACGCGTCCGGTCTCGACGATGCGGCCGCCATACATCACGGCGACGCGATGCGCGACCTCTGCGATGACGCCGAGATCGTGCGTGATCAAGATCACCGCGGCGCCGGATTCCGCCTGGCGCCGGGCAAGGACCGACAGGACCTGCGCCTGGACGGTGACGTCGAGCGCCGTGGTCGGTTCGTCGGCAATGATGAGCCGCGGCTGGCCCGACATCGCCATGGCGATCACCGCGCGCTGACGCATCCCGCCGGAGAATTGATGCGGGAATTGCCCGGCGCGTGCCGCCGGGTCCGGAATCTCGACCTCGCGCAGAAGGTCGATCGCGCGCCCCGCGGCGGCGGCGCTGCCGATGCGGCCATGCGCGACCTGGCCCTCGATCACCTGCCGCCCGATCGGGAGCACGGGATTGAGCGTCGTCGTCGGGTCCTGGAAGATCATCCCGACATCGTTGCCGCGCATGCGCCGCAACGTCTCGCGGTCCGCGGTCGTGATCTCCACGCCACCGAGCCGGATTGACCCGGAGACCCGAGCCGTCGCCGGCAGCAATCCGGTGATCGCGAGCGATGTCACGCTCTTGCCGGAGCCGGACTCGCCGACGATCCCCAGCACCTCGTTGGCGTGGACATCGAAATCGATGCCCCGCACGGCCGGAACGCTGCGCCCGGATCCGGTGAAGGCGACGTCGAGGCCGCGGACGGAGAGGATGGGCTCAGCCATGTCGGGCGCTTGGTCCGGAACGCGGGAGGGCGAGGGGATGGCTGTCTCTCCTGGCCATGCCCGAGTGCCGGGCGTGACCAGGGATGTCGACAGAAGGAAGGCGCCACCGTGCCGCCGGGGATCCGGCGGCACGGCGGTCCGGTCTCGTCAGCGGAAGCCCATCGTGCGGCAGACGAGGATGTTGTCGATATCGAGCGTCACGCCGCCGATGTTCTTCGCGGCGACGATCAGGCCGATGTCGTAGCTGTTGGTCGCGACGCCGAAGGACGTTTCGACGAGCACCTTGTTGAGGTTGTCGTAGGCGGCCTTGACGTCCGGCCCCGCGCCGAGCGCGCTGTCGACGCGCTGGATCGCGGCGACGTACTCGGGATGCGGGTGCGGATTGCCGAGGATCGGATTGTTGACCGTGCGGTAGATGCTGTTCGTCGTCAGGCGGCTGGGGAATTTCTGGACGTTGCCGACACCGCCGAATGTCGCCGCGAACTTGCCGGTCAGCAGCGCGTCGACATATTCGGCGCCCTGCTTGACGTCGAGATCGACCTTGAGACCGACGCGGGTCAGCGTGCCCTGGACGATCTGCGTGATCGCGACGCTGTCCTGGTTGCCGCCATCGACCAGGATCTTCCAGTCCTGCATCTCGGCGTCGGACAGGCCCGATTCCTTGAGCAGGGCGCGGGCCTTGTCGAGATCGAAGGCGAAGCGCGTGTTGTACGAGGCGTCGAAGGCCGGATTGGCCGGCGCCCAGGGCAGGGCCGTGACCTGGCCCAGGCCGGCATAGCCGACCCGCAGGATCGCGGCGCGGTCCATGAGATGGTTGAAGGCCTGCCGGAACTTCGCATTGCGGAACGGCCCGCGCGTGGTGTTGATGCGGAACACTTGGACGAGCGGTCCGGGCCCCTGAAACACTTGGTAGCCCGCATTACGCAGGCGTGCCGCGGCGCGTGCGCCGCCGCCATAGATCAGGTCGACCGAGCCGGATTCGAGCGCCGCGCTCGCCGAGTCGTTGTCGCTGAAGATCGTGAATACGACCTCGCTGGCCACCGGTTCGCCACCGCGCCAATAGGCCTTGTTCGCCGTCAGCACCAACCGCTGGCCGAGGACGCGCTCGGACACGACGAACGGGCCCGTGCCGCCGGCCTTCGTCTCGACCGTGTCGATCACGGTGGGGTCGATGATCGAGATGAACTGGAGCAGGTCGGTGATCTGCTTCTCGGGCACCGGCGCCTTGAAGTTCAGGCGGATCGTGCGCGGGTCGACGACGGTCCAGTCCTGCACGATCGACATCGTCGGGAAGATGTTCTTGCCCTTCGCGGGATCAGCGCATTTCTTGAGGTTCACCGCCACCGCTTCGGCGTCGAGCGCGCCGCCGGCATGGAACTTGACGTCGCCGCGCAGGGTCAGCGTCACCGACTTGCTGTCGGCCGCCACGCTCCAGGCTGAGGCGAGGTTCGGGACCGCCTTGCCGTCCGGCGTGTACTCGATGAGGCTGTCGTAGCAGTTCTTCATGATCGGCATGTTGATCGACGAGAACTGGTGCGGATCGAAATTGGCGATGTCGGCGAGCAGCGCGACGCGCAGTCGGCCGCCCCGCAACGCCTGCGCCGAGGCCGGGGCGAAGGGCAGCGCCGC
>CAIOSQ010000291.1 GCA_903860935.1 uncultured Rhodospirillales bacterium
CATGATGCGCACGGGAAGGCTGTCGGGATCGGGCGGCGATGCCGGCCGTGCCTCGACGAAATCGGCGCAGCGCGAATCGTCCTCGGCCGGACGGCAGAAGCCGTAATCGACCGCCATCGGCCCCGCGACCTCCTGCCGCCAGAGTTCGGCGAAGCGCGTGCCGGTCGCCCGGCGCAGCATCTCGCCGATCAGGAAGCCATAGGTGAGCGAATGATAGACCGGCGGCGCCTCAGGGCCGCCGGTGGCCGGCTGCGCCGCGAGCCGGGCACAGAAGCGCGCCCAGTCATGCGCCTCGCCGACACCGGCACCGATCGCGACCGCGAGCCCCGCGCGATGGTCGAGCAGATGCCGCAGCGCGAGACCGTCCTTGTCGCCGGCCGCGAAATCCGGCCACCAGCGCGCCACCGGCGCATCGAGATCGAGGACACCGCGCGCGGCGAGGCGATGGACGACCAGCGCCAGCATCGCCTTGCCCACGGACATCATGTCGACGATCGTGTCCTCCCCCCAGGGCCGCGTCTTCGCGGCGTCCGCCCAGCCACCCCAGAGATCGACCACCATCGCACCGTCGATGACGACGGCGACGCAGGCGCCCAGCTCGGCTGGCGATCCGGTCTCCGCGAAACCCGCCGCGAAGGCCTCGCGCACCGGCGCGAAGCGCGGATCGCAGCGCCCCGCGATCACGGCTGTGCCGGCGCCGCGAACATGGCCCGCGTGCGTCCAAGGGGATTGGCCTGGAAGCGGAGCTTGTCGGCGCGCGACGCCCAGGCATGCACCGAATAGAGCAGCGGCACGACCGCCATGTCGCCCACCGCCTCGCGCTGCGCCGCCGCAAGCAGGTCGCCGCGCGCGGCGGGATCGAGTTCGACCAGCGCGCGCTGCATCAACCCGTCGAGCGTCGCATTCGAATAGCGCATCCGGTTGACCGTGCCGAAGCCGCGCGGCGGATCGCGTGTCATCAGCAGGCCGCGGATCGTGCTCGCCGCAGTCGCCGAGTTGTAGCCGAACATGTAGAGGGAAAATTCGAAGGCGTTGGCGCGCGTCGTGAAAACCTGCGGCGGCAGCGCCTCCACGCGTGCCGCCATGCCGACGCGCGCCAGGGCCTGGCCCAGCGCCTGGAGCAGCGCGGCATCGTTGGTGTAGAGCCCGCGCGGGCCATGCAGCGTGACGCCGAACCCATCGGGGAAGCCGGCCTCCGCAAGCAGACGCCGCGCGGCGGCCGGATCATGGGCGAGCGGCGGAAGATCCGCGGCCCGCCCCTCCGAGCCGGGGGCGTTCAGCTGCTCGGCCGGCAGCGCCGCCCCATCCATGACGCGCGCGGCGAGCGCCGTGCGGTCGATGGCGAGCGAGAGCGCCCGGCGAACGCGCAGATCCCGAAACGGGTTGGCGGCCAGCGTGTTGCCCGCCTTGTCGGTGACGAAGGGCGTCGCGTCGCGCGTCGAGTCCGGAAACAGGAACAGCATCTCGCCGGAAGGCGATGTCGAGAGCGCGAGCCGCGCATCGCCGCGGATCCAGCCGAGATCGGCGACCGCCACCCGCTCCATCACGTCGATCTCGCCCGACACCAGCGCCGCGGCGCGCGCGGCGGGCGAACCGATCTCGCGCAGCGTGACGCGCGACCAGGGCTGGCTCGCGCCGAACCAGGCCTCGTTGCGCGCAAGCTCGAGCCCGCGCTGCGGCTCGTTGCGCATCAGGCGATAGGGGCCGGTCCCGATGGCCGCGCGCCCCTCGGCGAAGTCACGCGGCTCGGCGGCCGCATGGATCCGCCGGCTGAGCATGCGCACATAGGCAAGGTCGCGCGGCAGGAACGGGTTCGGCCCGTCGGTCGTGATCCGCACCCGCCCCGGCTCGACGATCTCGACCGCGCGGATCGAGCGCACGAACGGCGTCAGCGGGTTGGGCGTCGCCGACATGCCGCGCACGCGTTCGACGGTGAAGGCGACATCCTCGGCCACGAAAGGCGTCCCGTCATGGAACCGCACGCCCTCGCGCAACACGAACTCCCAGGCCTCCGGGCCGACGACGCGCCAGGACAGTGCCAGCCCTGGACGAAGCACGCCCGGCGCCTCCTCCTCGACGAGACAGTCGTAGAGATGCGCGAGCGCGTTGATATTGGGCGTCGATCCCTCGTGGTGCGGGTCGAGCGAGGACGGCGCCTGCTGGATGCCGATCACCAGGGCCGGTGCCTGCTGCTGGGCACGGCCGGGAAGCGTCGCCGCCAGCAGCGCGACGGCGACGAGAACGCAGGATCCGAGGCGCGACATGATCATGCGTCCAGGAACGCCGCGATCCGCGCCGCATGACCGGCGAGCCCGTCCCCCTCGGGCCGGATGAGACATGCGTGCGGCAGCGCCGCCGCGGCGGCATCCAGACACTCGGCATGGAGCGCATCGGGCATGGCCGTGACCAGAATGGGCAGGTCTGCAAGACCGTTCAGCCCCGTGGCTGGATCCCAGCCATGCGCCGCGCTCCAGTCCGGCGCGTAGCTGCGCGGGTGCTTGAGCATCTCGCGTGCGCGCAAGGTCAGCGCCGCGGGATCGATGCGTGGCGCGATGCGACGGGCGTTGACGCGCCGGCGGTCGTGCCAGGGCCGCCAGAGCTCCTGGTCGCGCAGGTGATGCCAGACCCGCAGGACATGCGTGCCGTCCATCTCGGGGATCGCCGCGGGCGGCGGCACGGCGGCGAACGCCGCGCGGGCGGCGGCGTCGAGGACCAACGGCGCGTCGAAGACCGCGCGCCGCACCCGGCCTGGAATAGCGCGGATCAGCTCCGCGCCGAGCGGCGCCGCGGTGCCGCAGACGAGCAGATCGACACGGGCGAGGCCGAGCACGTCGAGCGCCGCCGCGAGCGTCGCTGCATGGTCGGTCCATGTCGCGTCCGGACGCGCGGGATCGGACTCGCCGTGGCCCGGCAGATCGATCGACAACGCCCGCCGCGTGGCCCCAAGGGTCGCAAGCAGATCGGCATGCAGCGCCGACGCACCCGGCATCTCGTGCAGGCACAGGAGCGGGACGCCGCTTCCCGCCTGCGCGTCATGGCTGCGCACGAAGAGACGCGCGCCGGCGGCATCGACGAAATCCGTGGTCGCGCGTCCCGCGAGCGGCGCGCAGGCCGGCGCCGGCGGCGGCACGTCGCCGGGATGGCGGAGCAGGATCTCGCGCTCGATCTCCGCCGCCGCGCGCGCGTCGCGCGGCGTCTCCACGAACCAGGCGCTCGTCCCCGCATAGGCGGGCTTGGTGCGGTACAGGCTGTCGCCCGGCCGCAGCGCGAAGCAGACCGGCGCGCGCAGTTCAGGCAGCAGGGAAAGGCCACGCCCGCGAAAGGCCGCGGCGTAGCCGATGCGGTAGTCGTCCCCCGCTTCGAGCAGGTCGAGCACGCCCTGATGCAGGAAGTCGGCGTTCGGGACATCGGTGTCGGCACGGTGCGCGAGATCGTGATCGTGCCAGGGCCAGAACACGTGCTGTTCGCGGTAGCGGTACCAGAGCCAAACCATGTGGCTGCCGTCCCATTTCGGAACCAGCGGCTCGAGATAGCGCTTCAACCGGTCCTCGGCGGTGCCGCCCGAATACGCCGGATAGCCGTCGGCCAGCGCCATCGCGCAGCGCTCCGGATGCCGGGCCGCGAACTCGACCGCGATCGCCGCCCCGGTATGGTTGCCGTAGACCGCGCAGCGGTGGATGCCGAGGGCGGTCAGGGTCTCGGCGAAGGCATCGGCGAAATCACCCAGTTCGGGCTGCGCCAGATCGAGCCGGTCGGACAGGCCGAATCCCGGCGTGTCGAAGGCGAAGGTCGTGAAGTGCGACGCGAACGCCTCCTGCTGCAGACTCATGCGCCGCGCCGAGCAGGGCGACGGGTGGAAAAGAGCCAGCGCCGGACCGCTGCCGGCGCGCGTGTAATGCACGCGCCGCGTTCCCACGGTCACGAAGTGGCTGGCGATGCGAACACCCATCTCGTCCTCCCCCTCCGGCGATCCAGGCCGGCGCGTGAAGATGCCCGCCGCCACCGTGGCGATCCAGCGCCGTTTCCAGGCGCTCAGAGCCCGAGTGCGCCCGGGTTCAGCCGCCGCTCGGGATCGAGCGCCGCCTTGACCCGGCGCGCGAGATCCGCGCCGCCGGGATCGAGCGCATCCGCATAGCGATAGAAACGGCCGATCTGCGCATGGACGGCGCCATGCGCGTCCAGGATGTCGCGCAGCCGCAGCCGCAGCCGGCGCACCAGCGCGACCGCATCGGGATTCGCGGCGGCACCGCCGAAGCGGGTTCGATGGCTGGCCGAAAGATGCGCGAGGGTCTGCGGCGGCAGCGAATCCGGCCAGTAGAACATCGGCTCGATCGTGACGAAGGGGCCGCCCGACGCGATCAGCCAGTTGGCGACGGTTCCGGTCCGTTCCATGGCCGCGGCCTCCTCGGCCAACGCCAACCTCAGCGCCGCGAGCGCTGCCGGCGCGCGCGACAGGGCGACGATCCCGTGGACCGGAACCCAGCGCTCGCCCTCGGGGCCGACCATGCCGCGGATGGAGAAGGGGCGCGCGCGCAGCGTGCGCGGCACGACAGCATCGATCTCGCGCCCCGCGGTACAATGCCGCCGCGCGAGCGAAAGACGCGCCGCGGCGATCTCGGCCGTCTCGCCTTCCGCGACGAGATGCAACGCCCAGGGCGCATCCGCCTCCGGCGCAAGCCCGGCGCGCGCGAGACGCGCCGCGTCACGCAGCGCCTCCGCCGGCGTCGCCGCACGCGCGATCACCGCGCCCAGGGTCCGCACGGCCTCGCTTGCGCCGACGCGGCGCGCCGACGCGCTGCGCAGGCGGTCGAGCGCGAAGACACGGGTCGCGAGACCGGCGCGCATCACCTCGGTCATCGCGGCGACGAGCGCCCGGTCATCCGCGAAGGCGAAGGACGCGCACTCCGCCGGCCTCTCCGGAACAAGGCGCAGCGCGAGTTCTGTCTTCACCCCGAAGGCACCGCAATCGCCCAGGAAAAGCCCGGTCAGATCGGGACCGTGGTGGCGCCAGAACCCCGCGCCGCCCCCGGCCGCGCGCCGGGCCAGCGCGCCGGTGCGTACGCATGTCCCGTCCGCGAGCACGGCCTCGACGCCCAGGAACCCGTCCATCCCGCCAGGCAGGTTTTGCGCCGCGGCACCGCCGACGGTCGAGACCGCGCCGCTGATCGGCGCGGCCACCGCCGGCCGCAGCCCATGGCGCGCCACCGCCGCGGCCACCGCCTCCCAGGTCGCGCCGGCGCCAACGCAGGCGTGGAGGTCGGGCGCGGAGATCTCGACATGATCGAGGCGCCGGAGGTCGATGATCACGGCCGGCGTCTGCGGCACCGCACCGGCGGTGTAGGACAGACCGGCGCCTCGCGGCACGACGGCGCGACGATGCGCGGCCAGGATTCGCATCGCCGCCGCGACCTCCGCGGCGCTGCCCGGGCGCAGGACCAGATCCGGCATGCGCGCGTCGGGCCAGTCGAAGAGATCCGCGCCCGCGATCGCCCGCACCTCCGCCGACGCATCGACATGCGCCGCGCCGAGGGCCGCGACAAGCTCCGCCTCCGTTACCGCGTCGTCCTCCGCCGCCTGCGCCATCGCCTCCGCTCCCCCGCGGCGCCGTCGGCGCCCTCGCGATCAAGACCCAAGCCCGGACGCGTTGCAAGAACCGCGTCGGCGCCCTATTCACGGTCGGCGAGACGACCCGCTCTCGCGGAACGCAGCGAAGGGAGCCCGCCATGCCGATCACCATTCCCGTCGAGAGCGACCATCAGGACCTACGCGCGGCGATCCGCGACCTCTGCGCGCGCTTCGACGGTCCCTACTGGCGCGGCATCGACGAGGCGCGCGGCTATCCGGAGGATTTCACGGCGGCGCTGACCGACGCGGGCTGGCTCGCGGCACTCATCCCGGAAGAATTCGGCGGTTCCGGTCTGGGCCTGACCGAGGCGTCGATCGTCATGGAGGAGATCAACCGCTCGGGCGGAAATTCCGGCGCGGTGCATGGCCAGATGTACAACATGTCGACGTTGCTGCGCGCAGGGTCCGCCGAACAGAAGCGCCGCTACCTGCCTGAGATCGCTGCCGGCAGGTTGCGGCTGCAATCGATGGCCGTCACCGAACCGACGACCGGCACGGACACCACCAAGCTCAAGACCGTGGCGGTGCGCAAGGGCGACCGTTTCGTCGTCAATGGCCAGAAGGTGTGGACCTCCCGCCTTCAGCATTCGGATCTGATGATCCTGCTCGCGCGGACCACGCCGCTCGACCGCGTCAAGAAGAAGTCCGACGGGCTGTCGGTGTTCCTGGTCGACCTGCGCATGTCGATCGGCAAGGGCATGACCGTGCGGCCCATCCGCAACATGGTCAATCACGAGACCAACGAGGTGTTCTTCGACGACCTGGAGATCCCGGAGGAGAACCTGATCGGCGAGATCGACAAGGGCTTCGGCATCATCCTCGCCGGACTGAACGCCGAGCGGGTGCTGATCGCCGCGGAATGCGTCGGCGACGCCTATTGGTTCGTCGATCGCGCCAAGGCCTACGCCAACGACCGGGTCGTGTTCGATCGGCCGATCGGCCGCAACCAGGGCATCCAGTTCCCGATCGCCCGCGCCTTCGTCAACGCCCGCGCTGCCGACGCGATCCGCTACCAGGCGGCGGCGCTGCACGATGCCGGACAGACCTATGGTGCCGAGGCGAACATGGCGAAGCTGCTCTGCGCCGACGCGTCCTGGGAGGCGGCGAATGCCTGCCTGCAGACCCATGGCGGGTTCGGGTTCGCCGCGGATTACGACGTCGAGCGCAAATTCCGCGAGACCCGCCTCTATCAGGTGGCGCCGATCTCGACCAACCTGATCCTCGCCTATGTCGGCGAGCATGTCCTGGGCATGCCGCGCTCCTATTGAGTGCGACACGCCCAGGCATGTGGCGCCTTCAGGTGCGCAGCGCCGAGATCGGATCGACGAACGCCTCGCCGAGCGCCGCGGCGACGGCCTGGTGCGTGATGCGCCCGGCATGGACGTTGAGACCGTTGCGCAGATGCGGATCGTCCGCGAGCGCCCGCGCGACGCCCTTGTCGGCGAGCGCCAGCACATAGGGCAGCGTCGCGTTGTTGAGCGCCACCGCCGAGGTGCGCGGCACGCCGCCGGGCATGTTGGTCACGCAATAATGGATGACGTCGTCGACCACATAGGTCGGCTCGTCATGCGTGGTGGGCCGCGAGGTCTCGAAGCAGCCGCCCTGGTCGATCGCCACGTCGACGATCACGGAACCCGGCTTCATCTTGCGGATGAGATCCGCGCCGACGAGTTTCGGCGCCGCAGCGCCCGGGATCAGAACGCCGCCGATCACCAGATCCGCCGCCGCGACATGCTGCTCCACCGCGTCGCGCGTCGAGAAGACCGTGTTCAGCGGGCGGTCGAACTGCGACCAGAGACGGCGCAGGACGTCGACGCTGCGGTCGAGCACCCAGACATCCGCCCCCATGCCGAGCGCGATGTGGATCGCATGGGTGCCGACGACGCCGCCGCCGAGCACGACGACCTTGGCCGGATCGACGCCGGGCACCCCGCCCAGCAGCATGCCGAGGCCGCCATGCGCCTTTTCGAGGAAATACGCGCCGACCTGGATCGACATGCGACCCGCGACCTCCGACATCGGCGCCAGCAGCGGCAATCCGCCCGCCGGGCTGGTGACGGTCTCGTAGGCGATGCAGGTCGCGCCGCTCGCCATCAGGTCATGCGCCTGCGCGGGATCCGGCGCGAGGTGGAGATAGGTGAAGAGCGCCTGGCCCTTGCGCAGCATCTTCCGCTCGGGGGCCAGCGGCTCCTTCACCTTCACGACCATCTCGGCCTCGGCGAAGACCGAGGCGGCGTCCGCGGCGATGCGCGCGCCGGCGGCCTCGTAATGGCGATCGGTCATCCCGATCCCCGCCCCGGCGTTGCGCTCGACCACGACCTCGTGGCCATGCGCGACCAGTTCGCGGACATTCGTCGGCGTGAGGCCGACGCGGTATTCGCGGATCTTGATCTCCTTGGGAACGCCGATGCGCATGATCGCCTCCATCCGGATTGGGTCGGCCCCACTCTAGCGCCGTGCGGGCCGACAGGGCAGACCCATCGGCGGCAAGCTTGCGGTGGCATCCGGGCGGCCTTGGTCCTATCCTGCCACGCGAGGCGCCCGGAGCGGCGCTCGTTCCATTGAGGCCAAGGGGAACCGACATGACGACGGTCAAGCCGAACTCGCTCGAAGAACTCTGGATGCCGTTCACGGCCAACAAGCATTTCAAGCAGGAGCCGCGGCTGTTCGTCGAGGCCAAGGGCGTCTACCTCAAGAATCATCGCGGCGAGACGCTGATCGACGGCTGCTCCGGCCTCTACTGCATTCCCGCCGGACATGGCCGGCGCGAAATCGCGGACGCCGTCCACAAGCAATTGCTCGAACTCGACTATTCCCCGCCCTTCCAGTTCGGCCACCCGCTCCAGTTCGAAGTCGCGCGCCGCATCGCCGCGATGACGCCGGGCGATCTCGACTATGTCTTCTTCGCCAATTCCGGCTCCGAGGCGGTCGACAGCGCGATGAAGATGGCGCTGCAGTACCATCGCGCGAAGGGCCAGTCGCAACGCGTGCGCTTCGTCTGCCGCGAGAAGGCCTATCACGGCGTCAATTTCGGCGGCACCTCTCTGTCCGGCATGGTGCGCAACCGCGAGGCCTTCGGGCCGCTGCTCGCCGGCATCAGCCACATGCGCCACACCCGCCCGCCCGAGCATAAATTCGTCATGGGCCAGGCGGAGACCGGCGCGGACCTCGCCGATGACCTGCAGCGCCATGTCGAACTCTACGGCGGCGACACGATCGCGGCCGTGTTCATCGAACCGATCGCCGGGTCGATCGGCATCCTGCCGCCGCCCAAGGGCTATCTGGAACGCATCCGGCAGATCTGCGACCAGCACGGCATCCTGATGATCTACGACGAGGTCATCACCGGCTTCGGCCGTCTCGGCGAGAATTTCGCCGCCGACGCCTTCGGCGTGCTGCCGGACATCATGACCCTCGCGAAGGCGATCACCAACGGCGTGATCCCGATGGGCGCCGTGGTCGCCAACGAGAAGGTCTATCGCACGGTGACCGAGGCCGGGCCGGCCAAGGGCATCGAGTTCCTCCACGGCTATACGTGGTCGGGCAATCCGGCGGCCTGCGCCGCCTCGCTCGCCGCCCTCGACATCTACGAGAGCGAGGGGCTGTTCGCCCGCGCGAAGAAGCTCTCCACCTATTTCCTGGAGCAGATCGCGAGCTTCCGGGAATTCGGCATCGTCACCGACACGCGCGGCATCGGCCTGCTCGGCGCGGTCGATTTCGAGCCGGTCGACGGCAAGCCCGGCGTACGCGGCTACGAGATGCTGCAGGATCTCTTCAACAATGGCCTGCTGGCCCGCATCACCTACGACACGCTGATCCTGGCGCCGCAATTCGTCGCCGAGGAAAAGCACATCGACGAGATGTGCGACAAGGCACGCGCGGCGATCCGTCGCTCGATGAACCGCCCGCAGCTGCGCGCGGTTGGCTGATCCCGGGGCGGGCGGCGGCCGGGACCGGTCGCCGCCCTTCGCCGCGGCGCGAGGCTGCGATGGCGTTTCCCAAATCGGTGTCGATCTGCGACGTCGGAACGCGCGACGGTTTCCAGGCCGAGCATGATTTCGTGCCGACCGCCGCGAAGATCGAGGTCATCGACGCGCTGGTCGCCGCGGGCCTGCGCAAGCTCGAGGTGACGTCCTTCGTCAGCCCCCGCGCCGTGCCGCAGATGGCGGACGCGACCGAAGTGCTGGCCGGGATCGACAAGACGCGCGGCGCCGAATTCGTCTGTCTCGTGCCCAATCTGCGGGGTGCCGAGAACGCGATCCGCGCAGGAGCCCGCGCGATCCTGCTCTTCGTCTCCGCCTCGGAGACCCATAATGGCACCAACGTCAACCGTCCGATCGCCGCGTCGCTCGACGGCTTCCGCGCGATCATGGACCTCGCCTTGCGCCACGGCATCACGGTGCATGGCTCGATTTCGACCGCCTTCGGCTGCCCCTTCGAGGGCGACGTGCCACCGGCACAGGTCGCAAGCGTGGCGCGCGCGATGCACGCCATGGGCATCGGCCATATCGCGCTCGGCGACACCACGGGGATGGGCACGCCCCCGCTCGTCCGCGCCGCGGTCGAGGCGGTGCGCGACACCTGTCCGGAGTTGCGGTTGGCATTGCATTTCCACAACACCCGTGGGCTCGGCCTCGTCAACATCGTCGCCGGGCTCGAACTCGGGATCACGGATTACGAGGGCAGCGTCGGTGGCCTCGGCGGGTGCCCCTTCGCACCCGGCGCGACGGGCAATGTCTGCACCGAGGACATGGTCAATCTGATGCACGAGCTCGGCATCGAGACCGGCATCGACCTCGATGCGCTGTGCGGCGTCGCCCGCCGGGTGGAGACGCTGGTCGGCCGCTCCTTGCCCGGGCAGGTCATGAGGGCCGGGCCGCGCGGTCGGCTCAGCCCCCTGGACTGCGCCGTCCGCGCGATCGGCTGATTCCAGCGCGCCCCACGTCCTCCGGAAATGACCATTTTCGCGGCAGAACGGCCGTGAAAACTGCCCGCGAAGAGGGCACTCGCGCCGTTGTCGGCCAGCCCACGCTGCGGTAGCGTTCGCTACGCGGCATCCGGATTGGAAACGCCGCCATAATCGTCTGCACCAGGGAAGGTGATCGATGTCGACCAAGAAGGGTCCCAATTCGGCCGAGCAGACGGCGCGCGCCGCGCGCCTGTTCAGCCGCCGCCTCATGCTCAAGAGCAGCCTCTACGGCAGCGCTCTGGCACTCAGCCCGGCGATCGTGCACGACGCATTGTCGAGCTCGGGCACGCTCAGCCTCCTCAACTGGGACGACGAGCTGCCGGATCCGGTGATCCCGGATTTCGAGAAGAAGACGGGCATCAAGGTCACGATGACCCCGTTCTCCCAGAACGAGGAACAGATCAACAAGCTGCAGGCCACGCGCGGCGCTGGCTTCGACCTCTGCCAGCCCACGCATGACCGTGCGCAGCAATTCGAGGAAATCGACGTCCTCCAGCCCTTCGACGAGAAGCAGCTGAACCTCGGCAACCTCCTGCCGTCGATGATCAAGACGTCGCAGACCAGCTGGACCTGGAAGAACCGTCTCTATCATGTCCCGCATTGCTGGGGCACCGAGGCGATCAGCTGGCGCAACGATCTCACCAAGCTGTCCTACGACAACCTGTCCTATGGCACGCTGTGGAACGACGAGTATCGCGGCAAGGTCCAGGGTCGTCCGCACTCGATCCTGCTCGGCATCGGCCTGTGGATGGACGGCAACGGCAAGCTGCCCTCCAACCGCATGCTCGACGCCTACAAGGACGAGGCGACGATGAAGCGGATCTACGACGTCCTCCTCAAGGAGGCGATCGCCCGCAAGCCCTGGATCAAGCAGTTCTGGGACTCGGCCGACAACACGAAGTCGGGCTTCATGTCGAACGGCGTCGTCATCGGCCAGACCTGGGACGGCCCGCCGATCAGCCTGAAGAAGACCGGCGCGCCGATCACCTTCATGGCCCCGAAGGAAGGCGCGATCAGCTGGCTCGACGGCTGGTCGATGACCAAGGCGGCGAAGAACGTCGCGCAGGCCTACGAGTTCCTCAAGTACTGCCACTCGGCCGAAGGCTCCGCCAAGGTCGCCGAGGGCTCGGGCTACAACCCGGTCGCCAAGGGTGCCGACACGCTGCTCTCCGAGAAGGCGCGCGCGATCTTCCAGGAAGCCTATCCCAAGGACGCGGTCGACAAGCTCTGGGCCCGCCCGGTCGAGCCGTCCTGGTTCGCCGAACTCCGCACGCAATACGCCGAGAAGTTCAAGGCGGCGTGACGACAGGCGCCCCTTCCGCGCGCGACCCGCGCGGGAGGGGCGTTCCCCTCCGCGGAAACACGTTCCCATGAGCGCAGATGTCGAACTCGACCGGGTCACGATCCGGTTCGGGCACTTCACGGCCGTCAAGACCGCATCGCTCAAGATCGCCGGTGGCGAGTTCTTCAGCCTGCTCGGCCCCTCCGGATGCGGCAAGACGACGCTGCTGCGCACGATCTCCGGCTTCCTGCACCCGTCGGAAGGTAGCGTGCGGATCGGCGGCGAGGATATGCGCCGCATCGAGCCGAACAAGCGCCCCACTGCACTGATCTTCCAGAACCTCGCCCTCTTCCCGCTGATGACCGTCGCCGAGAATATCGGCTATGGGCTGCGCGTGCGCGGCGTCGGCCGCGCCGAGCGCAAGCGTCGCGCCGAGGAATTGCTCGGCCTGGTCGCCCTGCCCGACCAGGGCCATAAGCTGGTCAGCGAATTGTCCGGTGGCCAGAAGCAGCGCGTCGCCATCGCGCGCGCGCTCGCGGTCGAACCCAAGGTCCTGCTGCTCGATGAACCGCTCTCGGCGCTCGACCTGAAGCTGCGCCAACACATGCGCACCGAGTTGCGCGCCATCCAGAAGCGCGTCGGCATCACCTTCATCTACATCACCCATGACCAGGGCGAGGCCCTGACCATGTCGGACCGCATCGCGGTGATGAATCACGGCGTGATCGAGCAGGTGGGCACGGGGCGCGAGATCTACGCGCATCCCCGCACCCCCTTCGTGGCCGCCTTCGTCGGCGAGAACAACGGCCTGCCCGGCCAGATCGCCAAGGTCGACGCCGCCAGCGCCGCGATCGACACGCCGTTCGGCACTCTGGTCGGCCGTCGTGGCGAAGGTGCCGCGCCCGGTCGGGCCGGCACGATCTTCATCCGGCCCGAATCGCTGCGCATCGCCGCCGCGGGCGAGACGCCCTCGCTGGAGGCCGAACTCGTGACGACCGCCTACGAGGGCAGCGCCACGCATCTGTTCCTGCGCGCCGATGACGGGCGGACGATCACCATGACGGCGAGCAATCGCGACCTCGCCGCGGTCCCCGCGCCAGGCGCGCGCATCGCGCTGGTCCACGACGCCGCCGAGGCGATCGTCCTCGCCACGGACGCCGAGAGGCCGCCGGCATGAGCAACCCGGTCACCGCGGCGGTCCTTTTCGCCGCGCCGATCCTGGTCGCGGTGCTGTTCTGGCTTCTGGGCTGGCGCGAACGTCGCGTCGCGGGAGATGCGGCGGCGCCGAGTTTCGTCGAACGCAATGGCCGGCTGGTCGCGACCTATCTCTTCGTCGCGGTCGCCTTCTGGGCGCTGTTCATGATCGTCTGGCCGCTGCTCTACATGGTGGATTACTCGTTCCACCGAAAATTGCCGCCCAGCCGGCGCGGCGGCCCCGACGACGTCTATACGCTCGAGAACTATTGGTATTTCGTCTACGGCAGCACCCGCGTCTTCACCAGCTACAACTGGGTCCACATCAACGCGTTCTGGCAGACCATCGCCGTCAGCGTGGTCGTGACGGTCGCCAATTTCGCGCTCTGCTATCCGCTCGCCTACTACATGGCGCAGGTCGCGCGCCCCGGGCGCCTGCGCGTCCTGCTGCTGCTGCTGATCGTGCCCTACTGGGTGAACGAGATCCTGCGCGCCTTCGCCTTCATGGTCCTGTTCGGGACCGGCGGCACGATCAACAAGATCCTGCTGGCGCTCGGCTTGATCTCCGCCCCGATCGACTTCATCGGCCAGAACGTGGCGCTCTATGCCGGGCTGACCTACGCCTATCTGCTGCTGATGGTCTTCCCGCTCTACAACGCGATCGAGAGCCTCGACCACAACCAGATCGAGGCCGCTCGCGACCTCGGCGCGCCGTGGTGGCATATCCACCTCTTCGTCGTCATGCCCTTCGCCAAGCCGGGCATCGCGTCCGGCTGCACGCTCGTCTTCATGCTCTCCGCCGGCGCACTCGCGGCGCCGCTGGTCCTCGGCGGACCGAAGACGCTGTGGTTCACGCCGATCGTCTATGACCGATTCTACCAGGCCTTCAACTGGCAGCAGGGTTCCGCCTACGCGATCATCCTGCTGCTGACCTGCGTCGTCTTCGTCATGCTGATGATGCGCCTGTTCAAGGTCAGCCTGTCCGAGATCACACGATGACGTCCCGCCTCGTCTACCGGGCGATGCTCGGCTTCTACATCTTCCTGTTCTTCGCCTTCCTTTTCGGGCCGCTGCTGGTCATGGGCGCGACGGCGTTCAACACGCCGACCTACCCGCAGGTCTACCCGTTCGAGGGCTTCACCCTGCGCTGGTTCGAGGCGCTGCTCGCCGACCGGACGCTGATGGAAGGGTTCCGCAACAGCCTGCTGATCGGGAGCTTCGTCGTCTGTCTCGCCGTCCCGCTCGGCCTCGCCGGCGCCATCGTGATGTCGCAGATCCATGCCCGCGCCCGCTCGCTCTACTACCTCGTCGTCGTGTCTCCGGTGCTGACCCCGGGCGTGATCCTCGGGATATCGACGGTCATCTTCTGGAGCGACGTCACGCGCTGGACCGGTGCCCAGGGCCTCTACAACGGGATCTTCCTGGCGACGGTTGGCCAGTCCACGTTCATCTCCGCCTATTGCATGCTGATCTTCATGTCGCGACTGCAGCGCTTCGACCGGACCCAGGAAGAAGCCGCGCTGGATCTCGGCGCCACGCGCACGCAGGTCTTCTTCCATGTCCTGCTGCCCTTCCTCAAGCCGGCGATCCTGTCGGCCGCCGTGCTTGCCTTCCTGTCCAGCTTCGAGAACTACAACACCACGACTTTCGCCATCCTGGCCGAGAAGACCCTGACCACGGCGCTGGCCGGCCGGGTGCGCCAGGGCACGACCCCGGCGATCAGCGCGCTCGCCGTCCTGATCATCGGCGTCACGCTCGCCGGCGCGCTGCTCTACGAATTGCTGCGCCGCCGCGAGCAGCGGCGCGACGAGGCCCGCGCGATGGCGGCCGCCGCGGCCGAGCGCGCCGAGGCCTGATCCGGACACGCGGACAGGGACGCCGCGCCTTGCCCGCGCGGGCGCGATCCCTATACTCCGCGCCGTTTTCGAGGGGCGCGTACACGCGCCCGATCCTTGCGCGAGGATGCGACGATGGCTCAGCCGATCACTGGTAAACCGGTCAGGAAAGTGGTGCTCGCCTATTCCGGCGGTCTCGACACCTCGATCATCCTGAAATGGCTGCAAGGACGAAGATAAAAAGTGACCACCACCAGCACATTTCCCCTAAATAGTTGGGGTGACGTGATCGCGACCAAAGTCCAGTATTGAGAACATCTCCA